>DATMCM010000400.1:0-2747 GCA_035558335.1 Blastocatellia bacterium
CACTCTGACTTATTCGAGTTGAAGTTGGACCCTTATCGAAAGGACCGAAGTAGGTACGTGCATCGCGTGTGCAAGAAGCCCGGCAAACCGCCGACAGCGGTTCCCGCTCGGTTCTTAGTAGCGTGTGAGCACGGTCACGTTGACGACTTCCCCTGGGTGCAGTTTGTCCACAGGAAAAAGCAAGGGTGCCGATACCAGTTGCAGCTTTATGAGCTTGGAGCGACCGGCGAGGTCGCCGACATCCAAGTCGAGTGCGTCAAGTGCGGTCTCAAACGCCGGATGAGCGAGGCCTTCACCGAGCAGGGTAAGATCGAACTTGCAACCTGTCGAGGCCGATGGCCACACCTGCGCAACTATGCTCCGGACACTTGTCGAGAAGCGCAGCGATCTATACTGCTTGGAGCTTCGAACAGTTGGTTCCCAGTCACGCTTTCAGCGTTGTCAATCCCAAGCACGGCGGATAAGCTCGGGCAGTTAGTCGAGCAGAACTGGGCCGAGCTTGAAGAATGTGAAAGCGCGCGTGAAGTGAAGTTGAAGAACAAATTGCTTAGAGGGCTGAGCGCTTACACGGAAGATCAGATCTGGGATGCGGTCCAAAAAAAGAAGGCCGGCCCCGGCGCAGAGGATACCGACGCCCTCGATCTTCGCGACCCGGAATGGGAGGTCTTCTCTAACCCTGATCCCGCGTTGACCACTCGCGACTTTGTTCTCCGAGCCGTAGAGCCGCCAGCCGATTACAAGAAAGTCCTGAAGAAGGTTGTTCTAGCCGAGAGACTGAGAGAGGTTCGCTCGCTGATAGGATTCACTAGAATCGAATCACCGGGTGACTATAGCGAGTTCAATGAGCTTCCCAGCGAGAGACGCGTAGGATTGAGCCGCAGCGCGCCCAAATGGGTTCCCGCGGCCGATGTGAGAGGCGAAGGCGTCTTCTTACAGTTTGAGGAAAACGCTATCGAGGAATGGGCTGCGAAGTTAGGCGCGCTCGACGACGAGTTCTTCAAGGCGCATCAGCGATGGCGAAGTCTACGAGGCTTGGATCCTAATCAAGGCTTCCCAAAAATCCGATACGTGTTGCTACACTCGCTAGCGCACGCGTTGATACGACAGTTTTCTCTCGAGTGTGGCTACACAACGGCGAGCATTCGCGAGCGAATTTATTCCAGACCGCCTGGCGAGCGTGAGCCAATGGCCGGAGTGCTACTCTACACAGCGGCATCCGACAGCGAAGGAACGCTCGGTGGTTTGGTCAGTCTAGGCGAGCCGAAGAATCTCGGGAGGCATCTCGACCAAGCTCTCGAAGGGATTCGTTTGTGCGCGTCCGATCCTCTGTGCGCAGAGCATCGACCTTACGACAGCCTGACGCTCCATGCTGCCGCGTGCCATGCGTGCTTGTTCTTACCTGAGACCTCGTGCGAGCGAGGCAACAAGTATCTGGACCGCGCCGTACTCGTGTCGACAGTTCAGCCGGCCGATGCCCCCTTCTTTAGTCAGTTCGCAGAGCCGCTCGCGGGGTAGGCCAGGTTTCGAGCATTCCGCGCTATCATGGACGCCTATGTCCCAACTGAACGTCCACAAAACCTTGGCTGAAGAGGCGCACAAGCTGACAAGGGCTCTGCCAATGCCAGTCGTCGAGGTTGTTCTAGACGCGCTGGCACAATTCGACACCGAAGACTGGGCCACTTCCCGGACACGGACGCTTGCGCGAATCGCGCAGCCAAACTATCGCACGTTAGTAGGGCGGTTTCTCGACACTTGGCGCGCCGATGCTTGGGACCTAAATCCGCAGTCGATAACTCTGGCTCTCATGGTTGGCGCGGAAGCAGAAAGGATCAGTCAAGAAGGCCAAACCATGGAGTTAGTATGGACGGGTCCGGACATTAGTCTCAATCCCGTTAGACAAACCGAGCAGGCATTGTTGCAGATTGTGGAATCGGCTACTCGACGACTGATCGTCGTAAGCTACGCGGTGCACAACATCCCGCGTATTTGTGATGCCTTGGTTCGAGCGGCTGCGCGAGGTGTTTTGATCAAAGTTGTAGTAGAGACGCCGGATAGAATGGAAGGTCAGAACACCTACAACACGCTAAGAGCTCTCGGCCCGGAAGTGGCGCGTACGTGCAACATGTTCTTTTGGCCACGTGAGAAAAGAGAAACCGACTCTGCCGGAAGACCAGGCATTCTGCACGTCAAGTGTGCGATAGCCGATGGACACTGGTTGTTTTTATCAAGTGCTAATCTCACGGAATACGCGTTCACGTTGAACATGGAGCTAGGGTTCTTGATCAGAGGTGGTCCAATGCCTGAACGCGTCGAGAGCCGGTTCGAGCGTTTGATTCAGCTTGGAGTGCTGGCACGAGTCTGAGCCAAGTGCGATAAATTCCTGCGATTCGCGTATGGAATCAAATACGCGCGAACAAACTCAAAATCGATGATTAAGCAGCCGCTCTGGCCGGGATACGTAGGTTGCTAAACAATGCCTCGAAACCTGAAGGTCTGAATGATGAGACATGGAAAGCCTTCGCCGCTTTCATAACGCTGCAACCGACGACGATTTGCTTGGTTTCATTCGCCGAGGCGAGTGGAGAACTGAGGTTCCGACCTTCGAAAACCTAAGGACCACAATTCAACAGGCGCTGATATCGATGCACGGCGCTACACCGAATACGGTTGAGGCTATTTATGAACGACTGTTCTTTGACGTCTTCGGGGTGCTTTCGCGCCAATGACGAAAGCAACTAGTAACTTAG
>DATMCM010000401.1:0-11085 GCA_035558335.1 Blastocatellia bacterium
TCGCTCGCTGCGAATGCTGGATCTCAACAAGGTGCACAAGCGCTATTTCTTCGAGAACGACATGCTGGTCGCGTTGAACTTTCACAACTCGCGGGTCACCGACGTGGACATACCGTCTCGCTACGGCAATGAAGTATCAGACTTGAGCCCGTTCAAGATCGGGATTACCTTCCCGCTTCTGCTACTTCAACGCTTCGCCCGGCGAATCTATCAACGGTACGTGCTGAGAGACTTCTCGCCAGTCGCGCTGTTTCTGTTCATGGGTCTGGCGATGTTTCTATGGGGCGTCGGGTTCGGAATCTACCTCTGGATCGAGACCGCGGTCACAAGCAGAGCGACCCCAACCGGCACCATCATGCTCGCACTGCTGCCGTTGATCCTCGGCTTTCAACTGCTCCTGCAGGCAATAGTCCTGGATATAGCCAACACTCCGAAGTAAAGGCGGGCGCGTGTTGCGGCGCACAGCCTGTTGACTTAGAGGCACATCGTGACCACAACAAAGGCGAAAGCCGTCCCATCAATTGCCCCTCACGCTGAAGCCACCACTAGTTCGTCCAAGCAATTGTGGGCCTGCGCGGCGCTCATCGTCGTCGCGGGGGTTCTCGTCTATCTCAACAGCTTCGGGGGGCAGATTGTCTTCGACGACGTAGTGATCACCGACGACCAAACGCTCCGGCAGCTGTGGCCGCCGTGGGGAGCGATGTTCTCGCCAAAGCAGATCGCGCGTCCGCTGGTCGGTCTGTCGCTGGCGATCAACTACGCGATGAGCGGCGCTAACCTGTGGAGCTACCACATGTTCAACCTGGCGATCCACATACTGGCGGGGCTGGTCCTGTTCGGTGTGGTCCGGAGGACGCTTCTCAGTGACAGGCTGAAAGACAGATTCGGAAAGGCATCCACTGGTCTAGCTCTTGTCGTCGCGTTGATCTGGCTTGTGCATCCTCTGAACACCGAGTCGGTTACTTATCTGATCCAGCGATCGGAAGCGATGTGCGGCTTATTCTATCTGTTGACTCTCTACTGTGTGATTAGAGGTCACTCGGGAAGGAATACGGCGCTATGGCACACTGCTGCGGTTTTGAGTTGTGCGGCGGGCATGGTGAGCAAGCCGGTCATGGTCACCGCTCCGATAATGGTTGCAATATACGATTGGGTGTTCTTTTCTGATCCGTTGAAGCAAGTGATCAAACGACGCGCGAGCCTCTATGCGGGTCTTGCTTTCACCTGGGTTTTTCTGGCGGCAACCGTCCTGGCCGCGAGTGCTCATCAAGATTCTGAGTCTGCGGGATTCAACCTCGCGATCACGCCTCTGCGCTATTTGTTCTCGCAGTTCGGCGTAATCGTTTACTACTTGCGGCTGTCGGTGTGGCCTTACGATCTGTGCATTGACTATGGTTGGCCGCTTGCAAACAGTGCAAGCAAGATCGTTCCGTATGCGTTGTTGATCGGGGCGCTCGTGATCGGCACCCTCGTCGCGCTCAAGAGGCGGCCGGAACTGGGCTTCATTGGCATTTGGTTCTTCTTGATCCTGGCGCCAACGTCGAGCGTCATGCCGATCGTGGACCTTGAGGTTGAGCATCGCACCTATCTCTCGCTCGTCGCCGTCTGTGCGCTTCTGGTACTTGGTGCTTACCGACTTGCGCCCCGCCTTCTGTCTTGGCTTAGGCTAGAACGGTCGTCTATTGGTCGCTGGTTGACGATCGGAGCAGTGGGGATAGTTGTGGCCTGGCTTGGTTCGCTCACCGTCGAGCGCAACAGCTATTACCAGAGCCGGAAAGGGATGTGGCTAGACGTCGTCCAAAAGCACCCTGACAATCCGCGCGGACACAGCAACCTGGGGCTGAGTCTTGCAAATGAAGGTGACCTGCAGGCGGCGATAGAGCAATTCGACGAGGCGCTGAGGCTCAGGCCGAACTATACGGATGCGTTGAACAACATGGGCATGGCTCTGGCAAATTCGGGGAAGAAGGCGGAGGCGATACCGTATTTCCTGCGGGCGATCGAACTGCGGCCCAACGTCATCACAGCACACTTCAATCTGGGCCAGGTGTTTGCAAGTCAGTCGCGCCTCGACGAAGCGGCCGACCAATACAGAGAGGAGTTGAGGCTGAACCCGAATTCTGTCGACGCCAGGATGCAGCTAGCCTCAACGCTCGAGCGGCAGAAGAAGTTCACCGAGGCGGCGGTGGCTTATGGCGACACGCTCTCGGTCGCGCCCAACTGGGCTCAGCCGCTCTGTAGGCTGGCCCTGCTCCTGGTTGACCAGGAGGCAAAAGAGCTTCGAGATCCAGACCAGGCGATTACCCTGGCGAAGAAAGCGGTGCTGGTAACCCGCCGCCAACCAGTAACATTGGATGTTCTAGCTTCGGTCTACTCGTCTGTCGGACGCTTCGATGACGCGGTCGTAACCGCCCAGGAAGCGATCGACATGGCCAGATCAAATGGCGCCGATCAATTGGCTTTGGCGATTGACGGGCGACTGCGGTTGTACAAGCAAGGACGCATTGCGAGACCTTAGCCGGTGAGAGGCTTGTAGTTCTTCGCTAACGACTGGATGACTACGAGTCGCTGTTGTGCTTGTCCTCCCAGCTGTAATCGAGGAAATGACGACCTCGCTTTTCAGCATCAAGGGCTCTCTCATCAACGCCTGATTCGCGTGGTCGGATCACCAAAGAGAATCCACGTGCGTCGCACATCAAGATTGTGGACTGCCGCCTTTGCTTGCGAGGTGATCTCTCCCAGCATCACCGTCTCACCCTCATTCCCACTAAAGAGCGCTCTGAAGGCCTGCTCATCCATTGCGGATTGGGCTGATGGCACGGTCAATCCAGATGACGCCCAGACCGCCACAGCGCCGCCGCGCTCCGCTTTCATCAATGACTCGGCGAGGCTATCAATCGAGACATCGTGGAAGTATCCGTTGAGGCACGTCAACATTACGAACACCGGGAGGTGTTCGCCATTGGTCAACCCCCTGGCCTCGGCCGAGGACAGGAGGTTTCCTCGCCAGCTATCTACTGAGGCGTGCCCGGCATAGTTTACGATCTTCTGCCCCCGCGACAGCCCATCAAGCAAAGCCTTCTTTGCAGCAGATTCATCGCTCATCCCGCGATAGATCTTTTCGACTTTAGTGCCATCGGGAACGATTTTGCTCATCCTGTCGCTGGCGACTTCGAAATTGAATCCATCATTAATATCGGAGACCAGCAACACTCCTTTCGGCACTGTTGACTGCTCGTAGCCCATAATCTTCGAGACCATTCTTGCGGCTTCGTCTTCGGCTCTGACTGGCAAGCGGCCCACTGACATTCCCGCCGATCCGTTTGAATCGACTTCGGCAAACCAATCATCAGAAGCTGTCTCCATAAACTGTGTGTCCAGCAGCTTAGTCGGAACCAGGTCGAAGTCGCCCCTTCCGAGATAGTTTCTTGGATCCAGGCTGGCGTCACCCACCAGCAGGACGAATCGAGGTGCGCGCTGCCAGTTTGCCCTGGCGAATGCGAGCAAGTCTCTCAAGGCGTAGGGACTCTTATTGCCAAACGCGAACTCATCGTAGACGTCTTCGATGTCAATGAGAGCGACTCGAAGTCCCTGGCTTTCCCGGTAAGTCTTGAGCAGCCCGGCGCTCGCCACCAAGCTGCTGTGCGTGACTATTACGAGGTCGGCGCCTTGATTCGGCTGGCGCCAATTCGACGGCTGGTTGGCCGTGACGGACGGAGGCCGCTGTGCCTGATCACTTGTTAACGCCAGCAGAGTCCTTGGGCCGCTGCCCGGAACGGCAACCGTTACTGCGAACCCGTTCTTTTGCGGTTTGACCAGCCCGGCAACTTCCTGCACGGCATCTGGACTGGTCACGTCAAACACTCGGATTGAGCTCGCGGTAAAGCCGTCAACGGTAACTAGTTGTTTGCTTGCGGCACTAAATCGCAGCGTATTATTAGTTGCGGTAAAGCTTCGTTGGTAGGTCAGCCGAATGTAATCGATGAGACTGACATCGAACTCGGTGCCCTGAGCCGCGAGTCTAACTACGTTGTCTCCCTCCTTCAGTAGCGCCTGAGAAATTGGAAGCCTGGCAACATGTGAAGTCTGCCCCTCGAAGGACGCCTCGCCGACCACCGATCCGTTCAGAAGTACGTTTACTCTGTGAGCCTTTTGAGAGACACCTTGCAACGCGAGCTCAAGGACCGCGCCGCCGGCGGACCTTGCGTCGACACGCTCAAGTGTGACCGTCTGATCGATCGGGTCGCGAGTTACAACTGCCCCGAAGAAGTTTTCCTTGTCGCCGTTTCTCAAAGATGAGAAGTAGATTGTTCTGTCTCTTCGTTCGACCACTGAAGGGAAGCTACTGGCCAGGAGCTGCCCTCCCGCGCTCCTCACCTGCTGTACGCGCAGACCGGGTTGGGACCCAGCGATGAGCCAGTAAACCCGCGAGTTGGTCGAAGCCGTGTCGAGTCCAATGCCATAAAACTCAATCGCATCCGACGGACCGAAATCCGAGCCGTTCTTTCCAGTGACCGAAATGGGTTGCTCTTTACCGTCAACAAAGAGCTGAAGCATTCGAGGATCGACTTTCGGATCAATCCCTACGCGGACAAGCTCCGGTTGCGCGACTCTGTACCAGCCTTCGTGATTGACCGAGATCTTCACAGCCTTTTGCGCGGCGAGGTTCAATCCCGACTGGAACTGCGCCGCCGCGATGCGAGCCATTTCGGCCGATTGAACGATTTCAGCCGCCGGCTCGACGGGTCTGGTGATGCCAAATTGAAGTTGATCCCTGCCAAGCATGCTCAGCATTACCGCCTGGCGTTCTTTCACCGCGGATCGGTTTCGGCCGTTCGAATACTTTGCCTTCACGGGCCCGTGCAAAACGTTATCGCCGTTAAGGCTTATCTCTTCGAGCCAGTATCGAGATTCTGCGCGCCCTCCGTCCCACCACGAGTACGACCGTCCTGCCTTTAGCTCTATTCCATTGCCTGCGAGGAGAGCGGAGCCTGCCAGTAGCTGTGGATTCAACCGGACACGTTCACCGTTCTCCTCTCGATAGATGTTGAATCCCAGATTGTCGATTTCTTCGCCCGTCTGCCACCGTAGCAAAACTTGATCGCCATAGCTTTCGGCCTCAAAACTGGCGAGCTTGGCCGCGGTCGGCGCGGACGTAAACCGCGCGACTGAAGGATCGTGATCGCTCGATTGGACCGCAAACTCCGAATTGATGTGTACTACGTCATACACAAAGGGAACATTGTTGAAGAGATTGTTGCTCGCCATAATGTGATCGAGCACCTGCGCATTGCCTTCAAAGTTGTAACTGTATCGCTCGTTCTGAGGCAGGGATTCGATCAGCGGAGTAAGCACTCCCCCTTTTAGCGTATTGATTGCGGTTGAGAACTCGAAATCGTTGAGATCGCCCAGCACTACAATGTCGGCATTCGCGTCGAGTGCCAGGATCGAGTCAACGAAGTTATTGACTATCTGGGCTTGCTGAATGCGTGCAGTTTCAGAGGAGCGAATTGGCGGCTGGTTACGACCGTAGAGAGGATCGTCGCCGCCTTTGGAATTGAAATGGTTTCCAATGAGAAACAACTTGTGACCATTGAATGTGAACTCACCCGCAAGAGGTTTTCTGCTGTTGTTGAAAGCCGGATTGGCCGGGTCGATCCGCCCCGGACTTGAGGATAGTTCAGGGCCGCTCCCGCCGCTCACGACGGTCGTAGCGATTATGGATCCGCCGCCGGGCCGGTCTATGAAGGCGACACCTCGGTCGGTTCGGAACATGAAGATTTGGCGAATATTGCCGCTCGGTTCGCCTCCATCCTGATTGTTTACTGGATTGATTTGGCGGACTTGGTAGGTTGGACCTCCGGCGGCTTGGACTGCGGAGATCAACATGCCATAAGTAACCGACGCGTCGACTGTGCCGCTGTTTGCAGGACCGTCGTTGTCCTGAACCTCCTCGACACAAATGATGTCCGGCGACTTGAGATTATTGACGATCAGGCTCGCCAGCGTATTGAACTTCGTTGCGCCATCGCTCGGATCCAGATTCTCCACATTGAAAGTGGCAATAGCGACCTCGTTAGTGCCCTGCGGGATCGTAGACTCCTGCATCAGACCGCCTGATACCGCCGTCAACGCCGAAGTCGTTAGAAGCCTGAAGTTACCGCCGCTGTAGTCCATAATGCCGACGACGGGCGTGGTGAAGGTGTCGCCAACATTGACCGCCGGTGTTGAGCCGGCCAAAAGAGTATCGTCGATGATGATGCGTTCCGGATTAAAATCGTTAGCCCTGATAACGATGCCACCACGGCTGGTGCGGACGCTGGCGTTGGCCCCGTTGTCCCCGATAACGGCAATCTCGTTGGCGCTGGTGCGTGGGCCAACGGCAACCGCATTGTTGACCTGTATTCGCATCCCCTCGAGGCTCTCGTAGAAATCAATCCCGTCATTGTCTGGATCAAATGGTCCGCTTCCTACGGTCCCTGACGAGTCATCGTCGATTATTGTAGTAGGCGGAATGCGCCCGCCCGTGCCGATTACAGTTGGCGCAGGCAGCACGTTGCCGGTTGATGTAACTACAGTTGTAGGCGAACCAATCTCTGTATTTGTCAGGTTAGGGGAAGAGCCGAACTCAGCGACCGCGCCGCTCACCGATACCGCATCGCCAACCGCGACCATAGGGGCCGAGGAAGTAAAGACAAATATTCCTTCGGATGTAGCGTCATTGCTGTCAGGCAGGGGATCCTGCATGAAGAAGCCATTAGTCCTCAGGGCTGTCACGATGCCGGGAATGTTCGATACGGTAAAGCCTAAGTAAAGCGATGTGTGGCTCGCTCCTTGAATATCATGGATTCGCGACGCCGCGGGTGGCGTGATAGTAAGTGAGATCGCTGTATTGCCCGCGCGCATCTGGGAATCGGTTATCGCAACCGGGAGGCTCTTTGCTCCTGGCGGCGTGGCCGGCGCAACGGTCGCCTGAAACGAGAAAATGTTATCGCCGATAGCTACATCACCGTTCGTTCCGTCGTCAAAGAACGTCTGAGTTGCCGAGCCGCCTATGGATGTCAAATCACCAGTCACTGCCAGACCGATGCTAGCCGGGTTGGTGCCTGGCGTTACTGTAACGGTGAGCAGCGTCGAGCCGCCCTGAATCACGTTTGAAGGGCTCGCTGCCCCGGCGCCTGAAGGGTTGGTCGAGCCACCGCTAACGCCCGTTACGACGATGTTGTCTATGCCCACCCACTCATCGCTCCCCACGGCGTCGGTAATAATGATTCGCACTTGTACAAGCGATTGATTCTCCGCGGCCGCTGGCAAGGTCGCGCTGACTGGAGTTACCAGTGTTGCCAAGCTTGGACCCGTCGTGGCATCGGCGACAAATCCGGCGGGAACGTTTGTAAAAGTGCCCGAAGAGCCCACACGGAATTGCAGGGCGACAGGCTGGACGGCGTTATCCGCGGAGCCGTCAACGTCGCGCAAGTTGTACGAGATGTTGATGCTGCTCTGCCCGGTAGTATTGAGGTACAGCTTGATGTATGGTGCCCGCGCTGTGCCAGACCCCTGCAACGCAATCGTTGGATTCGGAAGCGTGTCAAATTCCGCTACTCCGCCAGTCGCGAACGTATTCGGGTTAGCCTGATTTGCGTTGACATCCAGGACGCCCGGATCGTCTGCTGCAAGCACAGTCTGAGGGTCGACGCCTGTTCCTCCGGTCAGACCGTCACCGCGAAAGCCTTCAATGCCCGGTACACCCGTCCAGAGATCGCTCATCGTGATCAGGCTCGTGTTCGACCAGTCCTGCGAGAACGGAAGAGTCTGCGCCGCGCTATCAGCTTCTACCAAGAGCTTACTACTGGAGATCAAAATTACTGACGAAATCAAAATAGCTATCGAAGCGGTTGCAATCTTTCTGTGAGATATCTTACGCATCCTGAGGTCCTTGATTCCTGTGCCGGCCAGGCGTGTTGAATTAGCGCTCCGGGAATTTCGAGGGGAAGCTAAGGGCGAAAATTGGGGTTTCATCTTGTGCCGCCCTGCTCCAGCCCTACGCTTCAGGCGCGACGGTAGTTACACCTGAAGCGGCACTCGGGGTTAGGGCACTCCTTTCAAATCAGGGACGATTGGGATTCGCGTTATGGATGCTAACCGCTTGAAGCAGGGATACTAACCGGCATGAGTTCTGGTCGCAACAGGAACACGGATTAAATCTATCTTAAGCTCGCAACCCAACAACGCAGAGACTTGCTGGCTCAACTCGGGAGGATTTCTTTGAGCCCGAGTGTCGTGCCGTCAACCTCGCGATAACCGCCAAATCCCAAGGCGGCGGATTCTCCGGGGCACGCTCTCACCCGGGTTGTCTCTGCACGAGCAGTTCGAAGATACGTGACAGTTCTTCTCCGGACGAAAACCGTATCTCAATTGCGCCTCCGACACCTGAGAACTTTATCTTCACCTGTGCACCAAGTTTTCGGCTAAGCCTTTGTTCGGCTGCGAGAACGTTTGCGGTCTCTCCATCGTGCCGCGCCTCATTCTTCGGCATTCGCGCTGGATGCGATCCCCCCGTGGTGAGTTCGTTCTTGACCAGCCTCTCCGCTTCTCGCACCGAAAGTAGCTTGGTCACCATTTCAGAGGCTAATTGCTCTTGCCTTTCTGGAGACTCGATCGAAAGAAGAGCTCGCGCATGTCCCATGGAGAGTCTCGAGTCTTCTACCAGTCTCTGGACCTCCTCGGGAAGTCGAAGAAGTCTCAAGGAATTTGTCACCGTAGAGCGGTCTTTGCCCACTCGCTGCGCGACCGCTTCTTGAGTGATGCCTAGCTGCGTCTGAAGCCTGCGATACGCGTTGGCCTCTTCTATCGGGTTAAGCTCCTGGCGCTGTATGTTCTCGATCAAGGACAACTCCAGTACGTTCGCATCGGCGACATCGCGAACCAGACTCGGTATCCGTTTCAAACCAGTCTTCTTGGCGGCCCGCCATCTGCGCTCGCCGGCTATTATCTGGAATCGCTCGCCCACTCGCCTTACGACTATCGGCTGTATCACGCCATTTGCCTCGATCGACCGCGCAAGCTCCGTCAGTTTCTCTTCATTGAAGTCGCGCCGAGGCTGTTCAACGCCTGGATCGATAGAGTCCACATCCAAGTCAATCAGCTCGTTGCCCAATGAGTTAGCCGGCTGAAAGAGCGCATCAAGCCCCCTGCCCAACGCCCGTCTTGACATTGTCAATAACCTCCCGCGCCAATCGAAGATAACTCTCGGCGCCTTTGGATCGAACATCGTACAGCACAATTGGCTTGCCGTGGCTGGGCGCCTCTGCGAGCCGTACGTTCCTTGGTATGACGGTCGAAAAAACTTGAGACCCTAAGAACGCTCTCAAGTCCGACACGACCTGGTTAGAAAGATTTGTTCTTTCGTCGAACATGGTAAGCAGAAAGCCCTCGATCGCCAAAGCTGGATTGACGCTTCTGCGCACTTTCGCAAGCGTGTCCCAAAGCTCGGAGACTCCCTCCAAGGCAAAGTACTCACATTGAATCGGCACAAGCACCGAGTGGGCAGCCGCAAGCGCATTCAGAGTTAGCAACCCCAGGCTGGGCGGGCAGTCGATCAGCACGTAATCATACTTCTCCGCGAGCGGCTGGAGGGCCTTTTTTAGCTTGAATTCACGGCCTTCAGCGTCGACCAGTTCGATCTCGGCCGCCACCAGTATCTTCTCCGAGGGTATCACCGACAGACCGGCCAACTCACTCGCTAAGACAATCGACTCAAGCGACTGATTCAAAACCAAAGAGTGATATAGACTATTCTTAAATCTGCCTCGTAGCCCTAAGCCGCTGGTGCTGTTCCCTTGTGGGTCTGAGTCAACAAGTAACACCCGTTTGTCAGCAATTGCGAGGCTGGCTGCCAGGTTAATAGCGGAAGTCGTCTTGCCTACGCCACCTTTTTGGTTGGCTATGGCTATGATTCTGGCCATGTCCCGATACGATACCATAAACCGAACGTCGATCAACAGCCGACACGTTCGCTAAACCGCCACAAACGGGATCGGTGCACGCAAGTTTGTTTCACGTGAAACACCAGGCTCCCAGCTAAGCGGTGAAGAATCAGCCATTTGCCGTTGGGTGCAAAACTTCGATATTAAGTGATGAGGCTTCTATGGGCGTGCAAACCACTCGTCGGCGTTGAAATGCTGCCACCACTTGTGATACTGTTCGCGAGTTTTCCTCCGCAACGTTTTCTGTTATTTCGATACAGGAGAGAAGCACGGCGCGGCCTGCTTTGGCGCTCGGCTAACTTCCTCATTTGTTGGTGATTAACCACTGCGTGGCTCACACGCGGCCCGGAGACCTGTAATGAACACGGGCGTGCAGCCTGATCTGCTCTCATCGGTTCTAACGGCAATTTCAAAGAGGCTGAACCTGGAAAGCTTCGATACGTGGTTCAGACCGATCTCCTGCGCAACCAGGGATTCTACTACCCTCTATCTAACTGTGCCTAATGAGGTTTTTCGCGATTGGATCCGCACTAACTACTTTGACGTCATCGAGGAGTCCCTCGAAGAGCTGCACATGCCCGGATACCAGGTTGAATTCCTGTTAGAAGGCTATTCGGGTCCCGCCACGCATCTCGAAACGAGTGCACCCCTCGTGCCTGGGCTCGACACACCCATCGACCCAGGACCCAGGGCGTCGCAAGCCGCGGTCGCTGCGCCCAGGCCGTTGTTGTCAGGGCAGTCCGAGTTGCCACTAAATCCAAAATACAATTTCGATACGTTTGTTGTAGGCTCATGTAATCAATTCGCCCACGCAGCCTCTATGGCGGTGGTCGATATGCCCGCGAAAACCTACAACCCGTTCTATATTTACGGCGGAGTGGGTCTTGGAAAGACCCATTTGATGCACGCCATTGGGTATGCGATCAAGGCCAGAGACGAATCGTTGCGCCTGACTTACATCTCATCCGAAAAATTCATGAACGAGTTGATTAATGCGATAAGGTACGACCAAACCATCAAGTTCCGCGACAGGTACAGGAACATCGACGTTTTGTTGATTGACGACATACAGTTCCTGGCCGGAAAGGAACGCACCCAG
>DATMCM010000402.1:0-9616 GCA_035558335.1 Blastocatellia bacterium
ACCGATGAAATGGACACCGTTCTGGTTGAAGGAATACCAGCCTGTGCCCTTGGTGTTCTTGCCGTAGCGCTCGAGATAGGATTTGAGCGGCACTTCGTCGAGGTTATCGTGCTCGCCCGGCACGTAGTGCACGTCGAGGCCGACGCTGCCGATGACCTGCGCAGCGTCGTCGAATTCTTTTGGCTTCGACAAATGGGTGATGTCACCGGTATGCAGCATGAAGGCTGGCTTGTTGGGCAGAGCCTTAACCTTGGCGATGGCTTCCTGTAGCGTTCCGAGCGCATTGGGATTGGCTTTCTTGTCGAAGCCGACATGGCTGTCGGAAATCTGCAAGAAAGTGAAGCCGGCCTCCGCAGCCTGCGCCGATCCCATCAGGCTGGATTTCGGAACGCCGCCGGCAACCGTCCATAAAACGCCGGTGCCAGCCCACAGCATGCATTCCAGCACCTCCCGGCGGCCCAATCCATGTCCATGATCGTCTAAGCCTTTTCTCGCCATGTCTCACTCTCCCTGTGGGCCGAACGGCACCAAATGGCGCTGAATTGCGCCGCTAAACAGGAGACTCGGCCGGCTCGAACTTTATTCCCAAGAATATACCGTTTCTCCAATCCAAGGATTTCCTCGTTTGAATTGCCGATTACGATGACCCCGCTGCTCGCGCCTTCCTCCCGCCAAGATCTGCAGCGAATGCCCCTTCGAAAGGCGCGATTAGCCAATTCGATTTCGCAAGACAACAGGCGCAGCCCACCTGATGGCGGAACGCCTGAATTTCTGCCTCATCGATTTCAGATTTTTCATTTCGCCGGAGCAACGTTGGCATCGCCCGAGGTGCAGCTCGCAAGCCAGCGAATCCGCCGCGTCCAATTCTCCGTCGAAGAAAGCGTGCAGGACGAGTTCCCAATCCGAGCAGGCGCCGGCCGTGCTCATGCTGGATTCGGGCGCAGGCGGCGGGAGCATGGGAATGCGCACCATGTCGCTGAGCGAGGACACTAGCTGGCTGGCTTGACGATGACTTTGCCTTTCATGTTCGGGTGGATCGAACACAAATAGTCATAGTCCCCCGCGGTTGCAAAAGTGAAAGAGAAGCTGGCGTCCTTGGCCAGGGTCTTCGATCGAAACCCCTTGTTCAAATCCACCACGGTGTGGGGCATGGCTTCCTTGTTGACCCAGGTCACGGTGGTGCCGGGCACGACGGTGATTTCGATGGGAATGAAAGTGTTATGGTCCATGCTCACGGTTGCCACCGCGCCGGCGCCGGCATTGTTCGCATCCTCCGCCAGGCAAGGGGCGGACGCCAGAACGGTGAACAGGATGGTCAGTCTCAACGCACGCAGAACGCTTTGCGACTTGCAGCCCACCCCTGAAGACGTTTCCGGATTTGCGACGAAGTGCACTGGGTCACGGACTGTCACGACCAATCTCCTTGTTTGAGTTGAAGCTATCTGCTGGAGGTGCGTCGATCATCGCACCCGGGCAGAGAGAGAAATCGAAATGGTTGCGCAGCCCGCGCTGTAAACTTGGTACGAGCGCGTTGCCTCTCACAAAAGACTCACCTTCGCGTGATGAAATTCCTAACTCGCGCACATTTTTTTAATTGAGAGCTGCAGCCCGCTCACCGCTGGCAAAGATGTGTTCGCAGCCCGGGCGCCAGAAAAAAAGGGCCCCAGCTTCGGGAGAAAAGCTGGAGCCCAGGCGGCGCTGCGGATCGGCTCAACACGATCGATGAAGCTGCATGCTGTGCGATCGCGTTTTCATTTGACACCACAACTTGCTTCACCACAGCAAAGACTCATTGCAGGCGCGCTTTATTCCTGGCTTTTTTAGCGATCATCTAAACCGCATTGATCGCTCATGCGCCGTCGCTATTTCCGCTCCGGCAAACCTGTGGTTCCCGATCTGGCGAAGTCAGTTCATCTGCTGCCCTGTCGAAGCGGCGGAGTGCCACCGGAATAAAACAATCGCGCGTCCAGTCTCCTGATCGATGCGCAAGAGTTCCTTCGACTCTGTGGCTCGTGCAAAGCCCGATAGGAAGGCGATTGGGCCTCTTCAACCAACAAAGGGAGATCCGATTATGGCAAATAGAGCAGAAGCCGCAGCACCGACCCGCCACCACCTCAACGGCTTTGCTCAGGTCATGGAAAGGATCGGTCTCGCCATCATGGGTGCGCTATGCGGGCTTTTCGTCGCAGCTATGGTAGCCAAGGCAGATATCGAGGAGATCAATTCCTTGGGAGCTCTCTTCTCCGCGGTGCTGTATGGCTCTCTCGGCTTCTATTTGGGAACTAACATTCCCTCGATGTCTTCCAGCCGTACTTTTTCCAGCACCGGCTCAGGTCCGAAGACGATAGCGCTGGCAAGCGCTATCGGCACATTCGTCGCCGCTGTCGCAGCGCTCGTCTCGGTCTATATGATCATCTTTGACGAGACTCCACCCGCCATGTGGAATGTCGGGATCGGTTCCGGGTGGGCGCTCGGCGTTCTACTGCAACTCGCCGCTGGTACAGCGGCGCGGCTTGGACAATTCAGCAGCGCCCCTGGCTAGGGCCCGGGAAGACGTCAAGCTGCATAGAGGTTACAGCTCTATCCGCTGTCGAATTCCGGATCATCCTGTCGGTCTCAAAGGTGAGACGGACAGGACGGCTCTTGCGAGAATTACCTATAGATCCCATTTATCGTACAATATTAGAGGCCTCTGGATGAAGTCTGTGGCCTCCCTATTCCGTCCATGCTTTTCACGCCATTTTGGGCCCGGCCCTCGCATATAATGGGCTTCAAGTTGATATTGGCTCACAGACCCTCCCCAAAAGGCGGTCAAAAGATTCAGCGCGACCGTACGGAATCTCGCCCGCATCGAGTTAATAGAGGGATAGCGGAAGGAATGCACACTCACCGGTGTCTCCTGTCTCTTGAGCCGGCTTCGTCCACAAGGCGCGGTCTGATTTCCGACGGGCCCTTGCCCGATCCGCCAAGTTTGCAATTGAATGAAGATAGCGATGCTATTCAGCATCCCTTTGGGATGACCGGCCCAACGATCGATTTATTCCCGCTGGGGTTTGTTTGGAACGAGAGCATCCGAGGCGCGCCTATGTTCGGACCGCTCTGCATAAATGCCGACGCTTGTCTGGCAAGATGGAACCTCGAGTTGTTTCCTAATTGCGCGGGGCGATCGAGTGACTGCTTCGCCTGACCGGGAACAGCTCATCAAAACGCACCGAATATCCGACCCCGACGATGTAACTGGGCGCATTGTGGTTGAGCCCCAGGGCGACGTGAAAATCCACCTGCTGATTTGGAGTGAGGCGGTACAGTCCGCCCCAATTCAGTAGTTGCGCGGAACTTCCATTCTGCGGGTAATCACCGACGTACTCCACAAACAGGCTCACTCTCTCGGTCACCCTCTTTTCGATCACAAATGTCGCCTCTGTGATCAGCTTGCTGGCGGGGTCAGAGGGACGAAAGAACTCGGTGAACATTCCACTCAATCCCCACCCGCTGTGCAACTCCCATGACCACGGGAATTGCAAATAGGGCTGCGCACCGGGGCCGGCTATGCTTGCTGATCCGGTTGGCAACGCCACACCAAATACCGCGGATAGATCGACTTTTCCGGGGACTGGGCTGATCTGCCACTTCAGCGCCGGTGCTACATCGGAAAAACCGGAATTTTTTGAACTGCCGACTTTTGCAAAGTACGTCGGCGTATCCACGAGAACTTCGAGACAGTTTGTAATTCCGGCGCGCAAGCGCGTATTTGTGCCGTCAATAACTCGATCGTCGCCTCGCGCGCTGAAATTGACGCCGTTCTCGATTTGCAGACTGCCCGGTGGAGTAACAACGCTGGAATTCGTGACATCAGGCCGATCGGTGTTAATTTCGTCCTTGATGCTCGGACAACTGTCCGCCTTTGCAGAGATTATACTGTGATAGACAACTAGCGTCGCTAAGATTATTGCGAGCCTGCCAACGGCTAGGGGTGCGCAAGCGAACGCAGACGCAGTTCGCGCAATGATCGAAATCGATTTGTTATCTTGCATTCAATCTCCCGCGTAAGGCAGATCGCGAGATGCGGTTTGACTTGCGGCTCCCAGATCGGGCCGGCATCGGTGATTCGCTTTAATCAGGAGGAGCCGGCCGGGACCGGCCCTCAGTTGCGAAGCGTTGTATTGACCCAGTTTTTCTTCAGAACTGGAAGCGCAAGCCAACGGTCGGATCGATCGAGGATCTCTGCAGGAAGCCGTTTGCAAGGCCATTCGACACTTGCGACCACATGATGCCGGCATAGGCGTCGAAGCGCTTCGCAAATCTGTAATCAGCGACGAAGGAAACCGCGTCCAGCTGTCCGCTGCATGCCGCAAAGGCGCTGGTTGTGCAAACACCTCCCACGTTCACAGCGCCCGACCGAAAGCTGTTCTGCTCTTCATGGTAATAGGCGACACTCAGATCGACGTCGGGCCTGACTGCATATTTCATACCACCCCAAAATACCTGAAGGACCTTATTAGTGGTAAAATTGGTGTTGTTAACTGCGCCGAGCGAATAACCGCCCGTAATGAAGCTGCCGGGCGTCAATGGATTATTCGGATTCGCGAATTGCATATGCTCATAGCCGCCATAGAGCTTGGCCGGCCCGATGCTGTATTTAGCAAGAAGCATAACGCTGGTGTTGTCGGAGACAGTTCCCGAAACAAGTCCCGCCCCTTGGTTTATACCTAGGTTGGCCGCGGTTGTGATCTGCGCGGTACTGAGGGGGGCTGAGGAAACCGCATCCGTGACGTGACTGAAGATCGCGTCGACCGACAGACCCGCATAGTCCGCGCCGATCTGCGCCTCGACGGCATTGCCTGGGGCACTAAAGGCGCCAGATCTAATCTGAGTTTCCACGGCGGCACGGAAAGCGCCTACATTCACGGAATATTTGAACGAATTGTCGAAGATGCGATTCTCGGTATCTCCCGCACCGCCGGTAGCCCCCTGGAAGCCGATCAGCGAGAAAGCGCCCGAGTTGCTCATAGGATCATAATTAACGACGCCGTCCGAAGTCAGCGCGTTTTGCCGACCGTAAGTCAGCGTTCCATATGTCGGCGAGCTAAGGCCGGCATACGCCGCCACGTTGAACGCCTGGCCGTCCTTGGCGGAATCGGCAAACGAGTTCTGTTGGCCGATCGCCAGGCCGTTGTTTTGCACAATGGACCCGAGCCCGTCGGAAAGCTTGCCGGATTGTGGATTGAATCCGGTCTGAAGATTGAATATGGCCGACAGACCGTTCGCAATCTCCTGGTTTCCCTTCAAACCGATATATGAGGAGCTCAGCGCATTCGGGCCGACGCCGAAGTAAGAACCGTTGCTGTTCTTCGAGATCAGGTAATTCAATCCCAGCCCGGCAGTGTTGCTCAGCGGGGCGCCGTGACTTTGGTACGTCACGCCCATGTCGACCAGGCCGTATAGCGTAATGCCGTGCCAGGTCAGGCTGTCATCGACCGGCGCTTTTTTGTATTCCGCCTTGTAGGCGAGGTCGGCGGCCATCGAATCCGCCGGATTCGCCGACCTTGCCGCAACGGCGGGCGGCTTTGCGGGCTGCGCTTCAAGCTTGTGCTGTCGCCATTCAAGATCTGCGATTCGTTTGGTCAGCGCCCGATTTTGCTCGCGGAGCTGTTTTGACTGCTCCTGGATGTCCGAAAGCTCACCGGCATGCGCCGCCGTTGCGACGGTGAAAACCGCCGCTGCAGATAAAATAGTCCTTTTCACGAGCGTCCCCCCAAAAATGGCGCGGCGCAAATATCCGCGACTCGACCAAGATCACGGAGCCTCAGGATGATGACCCCTGATAGCGAGACTCAGGTTCGAGTTTGGAAATTCCCAATCGAGCGAGATTTTTTTTACGCGACCGCGCGATGTCCGCGCACATCCAATCAAACACTTCAGCGCGTCCTTGTTGCTTGCCAGTAACAGGATTTCGTTTGCCTGCTTGCTACGGACCCGACGCGCGTCAGCGGTGTTCAAATTTGATTTCGCGACCGCATGTCGAAGTCGTCAGCAGGATCAACGGAGAAACAGATGAGATTCAATGAGACAACACAAATTGCGGCAGCGAGCGCAACGCAGGCGCCTCTTAGTGCCGCTTGACGGGTAACGTTTGCCGTGAAGCACCAGTAGTCGCCGCCTTTTGTGGTGACCGACCGCCGCCTTCCGGCTTATCCGCCGCCAATTCCTAAGTCTGGCACTTAGTTGACGTCGGCATTTTTGCCCAGGTCCGCTTGACTGAGGTTCGCATGGTCGTTGCCGTCAAACGACGTTCAGTCCAATCCGAACGAACAAGTCGCACATGCGGTCTCGCTTCAGACTTGTTTGAAGCTGTCTGCAAGGGTGGCAAAAAAACTAAGACGGTTGCGCAACTGATGACGATCACGGGTTTTACCCGCGTCAAGGTGCTGCAGCTTGGAGGACGACTCGCCGACCAACAGCTCGTGCATGAAACCAAGCGTGACGGTCAGACCGCCCATGCGAAAGACCGCTATCTCGCGGCCAAGGAGTCGTCTCGTTACGTCTCTTCCTATCCCAACCGGGATTAGGGATTCGGACCAAGCGGGACGGCTGGCGCTATCGCGTCGGCAAATGGCAGTGGTTCGTATGCGAGCGCGCCAACGAAACTTTCTGCGCGCGACCGGCGCGAAAGCGCCGGGCGGCTCTCTTCCTGTCGAAGCCAACAAGTTAGCGGGAATAAATCGATTGCCGGTCTGGTGTGCTGATCGACGCCTCTTTTAACGCGATACGGGCAAGATTACGCACGATCGGCTTAAATCTTCTGACTACCTTCTGCGGAGGATTGGTCAGGCAATACTGACCTGAAGCTCATTACGTGCGAGGACCAGGGTCTAAATTCAGGCGGCAACCCCGGGAATATTTTTGAAGGGAAAGCGGTCCCTAATAGTGAGGCTCAATCGTCTCTCCTACTCGTGCGGCTTAATTGTCTTTAAGGAGTGTGTCGTTATGGATGAACAGCTTGACCGAAAACAACTGCAAAGGAAACTCGAACTGTGCCGGCGACTGTCTGAAATAGCTTACGATCCCGCAACATCATCTCGGCTTGCGAAGCTGGTCGAGGAATTGGAACACAGTTTGCAGGAGGCCGAAATACCAGCCACAGATACGGACCCAGACGCAGAGCCGATGGACCTAAGGTCCGTAGCCTAGTTGTAGGCCAAGATGTGATTATGACAATGAACGTCTCCGCAGCGACGCTGTATGTTCGCCCGCGGCGGCATCTGCCCTCCAGCCAGTCAGCACGGCTAACTTTTGGCATTTCCTGGGAATAGAGCTACTCCCGTTTCGGTCTCCTTTAAAGGCGCTGGGGCAAAACCCAAGACGAAGCGGCGACCTGATCGTCCGCCTCAATAGGTTAGTCTCGGACTAAAGGTTCCGGAGGGGGGCAATACATGAAGATCAGTCACAAACTGATAACTTTGTGCTTTGTATTCACTGTACTCGGTAGCACACTCGCGTTCGCAAGACCGATGATGCGTTCTGGAGATGGCTGTCGTTCATACAAGAGACAAACGTCAGCTTGTCATGTTCCGATATCAAAACTATGCGATGCGACTCGCGATGCGCACTGCTGCCTACCGAATTCGACTAACGATGATTGGCCGGCCGGAATGATCCTAGGTTACGAAGACTTCAGGCTGACTCTGGCTTAGCAGCTCAATGCATATAAGCATCGGCTCGCACCGAGCTTGGTTCGGATGTGGGCCCAGCGCGCGCTCACTACAGAACTTGCTCGCCAGCGCGCACTGCCCCAAACAACTCGCCCGCAGCGCGACACGACTAAGGCCTTCGGCCCGAAATTACCTCAGCCCAAGCTGCCGAACCCTTGAGCTCCAAATGTCCTCGTGAACGCCTTGCTTGAATTTCATCTCCAGCCAGCTGCTCTGATTCGCGCGGACATGGGCATATTGCCCGTTCCCCCCGTCTCCAAGGCCGCGCTCAATCATCGCAGTCGGCGCCTTCGCCCGGTGGTGCCCTCGTGGTCGCGCGCTGCAGGAATTGCGGCGCGTGATGACGCGGCTCGCGGAAGGCCGGACGCTCGGAGGGATCGCGGCCGAGCTTGGATTGCAGCTCCACCAGGTCGGTGAAGACGTCGGCCTGGCGCCTCAGTTCGTCGGCGATCATCGGAACACGGGAATTGCAAATAGGGCTGCGCTCCGCGACCGGCTAAACTGGCTGATTCAGTCGGCAATGCCACACCGCAGATAGTTCGACCTTTTCCGGGGATTGGGCTGATCTGCCACTTTAGCGCCGGGGTCCGAAAGTTCGTCGGCGTGGACCGCCGTTGCAGAGGCAAAGTTGGTCGCAGCTGATATTAGAGTCTTCTTCACGAGCGCCCCCTCCAAAAACACCGCGGCCCAAACTGTCCGCGAGTCCACCACGATCACGGAGCCTCGGATGATGACCCCCGATAGCGAGACTCTGACACTATCTAGTCGCCCCTCGTAGACCAAGCCGCCATTCGGGCTTAATCGCCGGCCTAAAATGTATATTGCTTAGGTCGATAATACATTCGTGCGCAAAGACGACGACAGCTTGAACGCGGTTCATAAATCCCGAAGCACCGGCGCAGAGGTTCGCTTCAGACCACCCGTGGCTCGTGGTTTGAAAAAATTTGAAACATTATTCGCGTGCTCGGGAATATCAGAAATCAGATGCGAGTCATTCTATTAGAGGACCCGCGCACATCCGCACTGGGTCAAGGTGGAAGGACTCGAGGACGACTAACTTCAAACTTCTTAGCCTGGCTGCGATTCTGTCCGGGGTGACCGCAACCCCGGGAACTGCACAAGAAGCTATCCAGGATCTCGGTGTACAGGCTTTTTATCAGAGCTTGGGTGTCGGAGTTCGGATCAATCGAACTGGCATTCCGGAAATGAACGGCAAACCTCTCGCGCTCAAACATCGAGCCGGCTTTAACAATCATCGCATCTCTTCGGCTATCTCAAGATTTTGCGTCGTTCCCGGTCCCGCTACACGACCATGACATGAAATTTCCAATTAATGTACGACGACCGGTCGGGCGTTGAAGCCTTTTCTTCGACGGTTTGTTCGGAACATCAAGTTGCCCGAGCTGAAGCTGCAAAGTCTGAAGGCCGGGATTATGCACATGACTGAGCTCAATCGCGCGTCGCTTGCCAAATTTGTTCGCAGCGTCGGCGTCCGGCAGATCCGTCTGGCTTGTGGGCTGGTTCTGTTCGTCTACTTGCTAAGCCATTTCATCAACCATGCGCTCGGCAATATTTCGATGGATGCCCTTGCCACGGGTGTCAGATATCACACCGCCTTCTGGAAGAGTTTGCCAATCGCGACGGTGTTTTATGCCGCGGCAGCCGCCCATGCCGGCCTCGGGATTTGGGCGCTTTACCAGCGCCGTCAATTTCACTGGAAAGCGATCGAGCCGATACAACTTGTACTAGGTCTAAGTATCCCTGCCCTCATCATCACCCATCTTGCCGGTGTGCGGATTGACGACGTGCTGTTCCAGCATCAAAAACTCTATCCGCAGGTGTTTTACTCGTACTGGATGGTATGGCCATACAAGATGTGGCTGATGTTCGTTGTTCTGATCGTA
>DATMCM010000403.1:0-12663 GCA_035558335.1 Blastocatellia bacterium
ATAGGTGTTCAACATCTGGCCGATCAACGCTACGCCGGCGAATCGGCCGCCGCTGAAGATCGGCGCGCCCGCTTCGATAGTCAGTGCTTCGTCGACAGTCGACCCATCGGAAAGCCGCACTTGCGCGATACGGTCAAGGCCGAGTTTCGAGTAACGCTCGCCGCGTTCGACCACACATGCAGCCGCCGGTAAATTGCCTCCGGTAATCACTTTCTCGATGACAGGATTCTTGTCATCAGCACCCAGAAGCGTCTCGCCCGCCGCGGGTCGATCGTTGTGCCGGGCCAACACCTGGCCAAGGGGATCAGTCACAATCAGAAAGTCGAGAAAGTAGTCTTGTTGCGCACGGGGAAACAGGTCCTGGAGCCGTGCTCCGGATGTCGTGTGATTGGTGGCCGCGGAGTCAGTCAAAGCCTGATTGGCAATTTCATTGGCGAGCCGACCCGCCGCCGCGAGCATCTCGGTGAGCCGCTTATCGTAGAGTGCGGCGGCGGCTCGAGCGTCAGTTCGCAACTGCTCGGCGGCTTTCTCGTGCGACTGGGATGAAATCCGAGGGAGAATGACTGCCGAAGCAATGATCAAAGGCACCACCGCCACAACCGCACACAAAGCTCCAATCTTGATACTCAATCGCATAAGCAGTTGCCAGTTGTCATTTGGCAGTTGTCAGTTGTCAGTTGTCAGTTGCCAGTTGTCAGTCGGTTGGCAGTTGCCAGTTGCCAGTTGCCAGTCGGTTGGCAGTTGCCAGTTGCCAGTTGCCAGTTGTCAGTTGTCAGTTGGCAGTTATCAGTTCCTTGGCAGGCAGCGACGCTCAATCTAACGGAGGTGTTGAAGCGGTAAAGATTCAAATGCCACTGACGGCAGACAACGGAACAACTGACGGCTGATAACTGACAACTGACAACTGGCAACTGACAACTGGCAACTGACTCTGACAACTGGCAACTGGCAACTGCCAACTGATCACTGTCCCGCGCTCTTGGCACAGCGGAAACCTACTTTCGGATACGGCAAGCTTCCATCCAGAAAACCTCGGTATGACGCATCGTGTTTCCGGTCGCCGTCATAAGCCCCGCCTCGGATCACTCGAAGCATCGGCGCTGGACTCTCCGCGGGAACCGGAAGGGTCGCGTTGCTGCCCGGGTAAGGCGCGATCTCGTCTGCCACCCATTCCCAAACGTTACCGATCATATCGAGCGCACCCGACGCGCTTGCCCCCTGGGGATACTTGCCAACTTCGGTGATTCCGCTCGGATACTTGCTCGCTTCCACTTTCTCGGGGCTGCGTACGCCAATGTTTGCGAGCCCTGATTGCCACTCATTGCCCCACGGATACTTTCGAGCGTCGCTGCCACGAGCCGCCGCCTCCCACTCGGCTTCGGTCGGCAGCCGTTTCCCGGCCCACGTAGCATAGTCAACCGCGTCTTGCCAGCTTACCCCCGTAACCGGAAAGTCATCGCGTCCGGCGGGAAGAGTCGTGCCTTTCCAGTTCGCCGGAGGCTTGTGCTTCGTAGCCTCGACGAACTTAGCGTACTGAGCGTTGGTTACTTCGTTGCGGTCAATGTAAAACGCGCCGAGTTTCACTGCGTGCACGGGGGCTTCCACCGGATCGCCGTCTTCTCTGCCGATCGTGTAAGAACCAGCTTGCACCGATACCATTCCCGCCGGCACCACCGGGGCCGCCGGTGGCGGCGGAGGCGCGGGCGTTTCGGTAGCCTTGGTCTCAACACGGGGAGCTGGCGTGTGCTGCGCGGCGCCCCCCTTACCGACGAACGAATAAATCAGATACGCGGCCGCTGCGAGTACGATCAGACCGACCACCACCGATGCGGTTGCGACCGCGCTTCGGTTCTTCGGCTGGGGCTGCGGCTGGGCGAGCGGCTCGCTCGCCGGCGCTCCATAATCCGATGTAGATCGCGGTGCGACTGCCGGTTCACCTTGCGCAAACGGTATCGTCGAGCCTTGTTCACGTGTCTGAGAAGGTCCGGCGCTCATTCGCGGAAGACTCGCCCCAACGTTTCGCGGCTCATCAGAAGACTGCGCGGCAGACTGCGCGGCGGGTGAATTGATTGGAACGGTCTCAGACGCGAGAGCCGGCACCTCAACTGAGGTTCGCCTATCCGGGATTTCATCCTCGACTGAGCTTGTGATTCTGGTCTTTGGCGCCCTGGTTGTCCGAGATGGCATTTCGGATTTGGATCCTGCTAGGCCCGGCAAAGTGTTGGTGCTCGGGCCTTCGACTCGTTGTTCGCCGACAAGCCCGGTTCCTCGATCCCCGACCGCGAGCGTGCTGGTTGCATCCGAGCCCTTTCCGGTCGGGCTGAACATTGCGGTGTTCGCGCCGGAATTCACTTGGTGGGGGTCATCTTCGATCTGAGTCTCGGGACTAGTCAGGTGCTCGGCAAGATCCGGCAGCGTGCTGGGTTTTGGGTGAGCCACTGCAGCGGTTACGCCTTCGGCTTCTCCGCCGAGCGGCGCGCCGCAGACCCGGCAGGCGACTGAGCCAATTGGACTGTAGCTGTTGCAAGCCGCACAAAGCATCGCCGAGCCGCCAAACGGACGCGCTTGAGCGTACACAGCGGCGCCGCAAGCCTTGCAGTACATTGACCCGGTATCAAGTCGCTCACCGCAGGACGGGCAGTCTCCGATGACCGAAGTGCTGGGCGTCTCGTGACTGGACTTTGCGGGCTCCGCGAGACCTGTTCCGCAGCTTGCGCAGCTGGCCGCCGTTGCCTCTGCGCCAGTGCCGCATTTTGGACAGAAGATTCGTCCGGGATCGCTTACCGGGGCGGCAAGCCGGACCCCACAGGACTTGCAAAAGATCCAGCCGGGTTGAACCGCGGCTGCGCAATTCGGGCAGGCGTGAAGCTCACTGGTGACGCGCGGTCGGTCGGCCAGCACCTGGCCGCACCACTTGCAGTAGCGAAGCCCCTCGGTGAACTCTACATTGCATCTGTCGCAGTACATCTTATAGAAGTGCTTGGGCTTCGACTGTTGGGACCAGCCGCAGACGCCTAACACCCAACCTCCAGACTAATATCACATTTCGCGCTCGATGATGAAGCGTGGCACGCTGAGAAGGGCCTGACGATAGGGGGAAGGTGGAAAGATGCTTAGTGACTCTACCGCCGCATCCGCGTAGCGTTGAGCCTCTGAGCGGGCACGGGCAAGCGTACCGTGCTCGCGAATAACATGCAGCACATCTTCGCGTCGCACCGATTCGAAGCCGCATTCGCGCATCACCGTTTCGATCATTTCCCGATGCTGATCGTTCCCCTCTTCCATTAAGTAGATCAAGGGGAGAGTGAGTTTGCCTTCGCGCAGGTCGTTGGCGACCGGCTTCCCAAGTTTCGCTTCCGTTGAAACAAAATCCAGAACATCATCAATTAACTGGAACGCAATCCCGACCGACGCGCCGTATCGCGCAAGCGCGTGGCGCTCTTCCGCGGTCGCTCCAGCGACGATTCCGCCGATCTCGGCGCAAGCGCTGAACATACAAGCCGTTTTGCGCCGAACGATGTCAAGGTGCTCGGCTTCGGTGATGTGACTGTTGCCTACCAGCGCAAGCTGGATGATCTCGCCTTCGACCATCAGTCGCGTCATTCCAGTCAGCACTTCCAGCATGTCGAAGTTCCGCTCTCGCAAACTCATATCGAAAGCGGTCATGTACAACCAGTCGCCAATAAGAACCGTCTTGTTGTTGCCCCACTGGACATTTGCCGACGCGCGTCCGCGGCGCACCCGCGCATCATCTATTATGTCGTCGTGAACCAGCGTGGCGGTATGGAGCATCTCCATCACCGCTGCCATGCGAATGGAGGAAGGACTCGCTTCGGCGCTCAATAAGCGGGATGAGAGCAACAGGAGAGCCGGCCTTACGCGCTTGCCGCCTCCATCGTGGAGGTAGCGGGCGATCTCGGAGACCAGGTCGGATGCGTCGGAGGCGTTCCGGTCGAACTCCTGTTCGACAAGCATCAAGTCGTGCCGCACTAAAGAGAAGATCTCTTCGGGCGTCATCTGCGCTTCGTCGGCTTCCGGCGCCTGCAAAGGGCTGCGCATTACTGTGATGCTCCGATCTTTATCGCGTCGACTTTGTTCTTCCGGGTTTCGCTCTCGCTCGATTCGCCCGAATCATAGCAAACCCGGGGTAGCGAGGCAAAACGCAAAAGCAAAGCACATCAACTGTTGTTGCGCGTGTCTTCGCTTCGATAATGGCGGCGCTCCGCCCTTCTGGATGCGGCCAGACGGGCTGCGCTCCCAGGGCCGTCCGGGCTATCAAAACGACTCGTTGTCAGAACGGGAACGTCTCAAACGGCGTATGTGGTGTTGCTGTCTTGTGAACGCGTAGGGGCGTCTCCTGTGCGAACAGGCGTTGGTTGCGAGATGTCATAAGGGTGATAAAGGCGGCTACGTAGGGACGCCCGTACAGGTTCATCGTTTGCCGTAGATCGGGTGTTAGTTTTGGTTCTTAGGCTGTCGGCTGTTATGGTAGACTACAAACGAAATCCAGACGGCTCGCCCCGCGCACCCCGTTCGAGCGCAGCAAAGCTGATCAAGCGAGCTCGGCCGCTGATGACCGGTCCGGTGAGCTTAGGAGGGTAAATGTGGAATAGACTAAAGAGGCTGTTCCGTTCTGTTTTTGGGGGAATCATCGAGAAGGCCGAAGACCCTGAGCTGATACTTCAGCAGACCATCCGCGACATGCGCGAGAAGGTCCCTCAGATGCAGAACAACGTGGTTCAGGTCATGGCCACGGAGAAGCTCCTGCAAAAAGAAGTCACGACGCTCGAAATGGAGATCAAGCAGTACGACGCGAAGGTCAAGGCGTCGATCACCCAGGGCCGCGATGACATCGCTCGGACCTACATCACCGCGCTTCAGGAAAAGCAGACAGCCCTCGAGCGCTCGCGGGCGCAGCTCGAGACCTCGCGCGCCGCGTCGGAGCAAGCCAAGAAATTCCTGGACAACTACATTCTTCAAGTCAAAAAGCGGACGTCCGAGGCGCAACAGCTTGTAAACGAGGCTCGAGCGGCCAAAATGCAGGAGCAGCTTTCGCAGACGATGGCTTCGTTCCAGATCGGCGATGATGCGGGAACCTTCCAGGAGATGCGCGAAAAGATTCAGCGCCGCGCCGCGGCCGCCGAAGCGAGAATGGACCTATCAACTGGCGGAGTCGAATCGCAGATTCAGGACATCGAACGCGAGTCGCTCAACATTCAGGTCGAAGACACGCTGACCGCTTACAAACGGCAGATGGGCCTCGTGTCTGACGCCCCGCCTTCGACACCCGCGCCGAGAATCGAAACCGAGACTGCTGAGAAATCTCTCGGCCCCTCGGAAAGAGCGAAGGCGCTCGAATAGTGGCGAGTGATTCGTGACGCGTCATCCGTGACTGGAGAAACCGCGCGATTCACTGATCACGCTTCACGAATCGCGTTACTCTTTATGGCCGAGAACGTCAGCTACGTCAAAGAAGCGATCAAGGAACCGCTCAACATCTGGATGATGGTCATCTTTGTTGCCATGGCTGTCTTCGCGGCTACGGCGGCAAACGACTTTAGTTTTCTCGCCTGGTTGGCTCCGTGGATTCCGCTTGCTGCCGGCGGCGTCGTAGAAGCGCTTTATCTGTCGACCGTCCCGAACACCCCCGGATACAAGCGGCTAGTGGACCAGCGCGGGCGCCGTCGCGCTCTTGTGGACCGCGGACGCAGACGTGAAGACCTGATCAAGACCTTTGATCCTCGCGAGCGTGAAGCTGTCGAGTATCTTCGCTGGATGAAGAACGAGATTTATAAGAACTATCAAAAGTTCACTCACGTCTCTGATCTTCCTGAGCGAATTCAGACTCTCGACGTCTACTGGGAATCATATGTCGACCTGCTCGACACCTACCGTCGGCGCAAAAACCACATGCGTTCGATCAACCGCCAGACGATCCAGAACCAGATTCAGCAAGCCGAGCGCTCGATCGCTAACGCTCCGGACGACGACACTCGGCGGCTGTATGAGACTAATCTCGAGTTCCTGCAAAAGAGATTGCAGACTTACAACGACATCGAGCGGTCGATGAAACGCGTCGAGGCGCAGCTTCAATCGATCGAGAGTTTCTTCGGCCTGGTGAATGATCAGGTGATCACAATGCCTACGCCTGAACACATCTCATCGCTCGATTTTGAGTCGCTGCTATCATCGATTGAGCTGACCAAGGAAATTCTGGACGAGACGGCGCCGATCATAAGCCAGATGGATATGGCCGAACGCTCGTCGCATCCCGCGCGGCCCCCGCTTGCGCAAAGGCAATAGCTATGGGTCCAGGGTTCCGGGTTTAGGGTTCGGGGTTTGCGGTTTAGAATTTAACGTAGAACCCCAAACCCTAAACTCGGAACCCTAAACCCCGAACCCTAAACCCCGAACCACCATGTCATCCACCCGAACAAGACTCCTGCTCGACGAAATAGATCAACTACCCGGCTGGGCCCAGCGAATGGCTCGCAAGTACTACGCCGGTGAAGCCAGCCACTTTTTCCTTTACAACAATATCTATGACCTGGTGCGATCGGGCGACGAGTACATAAGCCTCCTCAACTACCTTCAGCGCGAGCTTGTTGGGACTAAACAACTTCTTACCTACAACCGCAGCGAAGGGATCAAGTTCGGCTCTGCTGAAGCCGAGCGAGCCTTCAAGGCTCAGCTTCAAGTCGCCGATCCGTTGATGGGCCGCGACGCGATGAAGCAGCTTCCAAAGGACCCGGCTCGGGCGCTTCCATTGATCGAACACTTCTTGCTTTACGGCGACCAGGTTGCGGTGATCATCAACTTTCTCGACACCATAATTCCGGCGGGCGACGTCAGCTATATGTCCGGCGACGACCGCACTAATCTCGTAGCGTTTCAGCGCTGGATTACAAGCTCACGGCTTCTCAAGAAGGACAACATCGTTATTCTGATCGCGGAGAGTCCCGCCGAAACCCATCCCCGCATACGACAGAGCTCGCGACTGGCTGCGATTGATGTTCCATACCCCGATGACCGCGAACGGCTCGAGTTCGTTCTTCATCTTCGAAAGCAGTTCCCGCACCTGCAGAGCGAAGTCTCTGACGAGCAGTTGTCGATGATGACCTCGGGATTGAATCGCGTTCATCTGAACTCCCTGATCCGCAGCGCTGCCGCCGACAACGCGCCGCTCACCCTCGAGAAGATTCGACAGAAGAAGAAAGAGTTGATCGAAGCCGAGTGCGTGGGGCTGGTGGAATTCGTTCAGCCTCGCTACGGGCTGGATACGGTCGGAGGTATGGAAAAGGCCAAAGGCTACCTGAAATCGATCTCCGAGACGATTCGCGTCGGCAACACCGAGGAAGCGCCGATGGGTATCCTGATTTCGGGGCCGGTCGGCACCGGCAAGACATTCCTGGCTGAGTGCTTCGCGCACGATTGCGGTTTGAATGTGGTCGCGTTCAAGAACTTCCGCGAGCGGTGGGTGGGATCGAGCGAGGCGAACCTCGAAAAGATTCTCAACCTGCTTCAGACACTGGCGCCGATAGTCGTGCTGGTGGACGAAGCGGACGCGACGCTTGGTTCACGCGAGACCGGCGGCGACTCGGGAGTGGATGCGCGAGTGTTTTCGAAGCTTGCGGCGGCGATGGGCGACACTCGAAACCGCGGACGGATACTTTGGATACTGATGACCAGCCGGCCCGACTTGTTGCCGATCGACTTGAAGCGACAGGGCCGCGCCGAAGAACATATCTCGCTGTTCTATCCCGATAGCGAAGCAGACCGGCTCGCGGTGATCGACGCGATGGTACGCAAGAACAAGATCGCGCACGACGCGACCGACTGGTCCGCGATAACGAAGAACAAGCTCACATTGTCGGGCGCGGACATCGAGTCGATGTTGATTCGCGCTCGCCGAGTGGCGCGGATGGCGGGGCGCGACAAGGTTACTCAGCAAGACATCGAGCAAGTCGCGGGTGAATTCAGACCGGCTCGCGACGAGATGGCCGTCGAGTATCAGATGCTGGTTGCGGCTCGCGAGGCGACCTCGAAAGAGATGGTGCCCGAGCAATATCGGAACCTGTCGCCGGTAGAATTGAGCCAGCGAATCGAAGCGCTCAGATCGTTCATACGATAAAGTATTGAAACCGGGAATCTGCAAGGAAAGCTAACGTGACCCTTGAAGTCAAACGCCAGTTAGACGAGCTGGCAAACAGCATCACCCACGGCGTCGGGCTTGCGCTGAGCCTTGCCGGATTTGGCGTTTTGTTGACTCTCGCAGTTTTGCGCGGTAACGGGTGGCACATCGCGGGCTGCTCGGTTTATGGCGCAAGCCTGGTCTTTCTTTACGCAGCTTCGACGCTCTATCACAGCCTTCGCTCACCCCGCGCCAGGCACGTTTTCAAAGTGCTCGATCATTCCGCGATATTCTTGTTGATCGCCGGCACTTACACTCCTTTTACACTTGTGAATCTGAGAGGCTTCTGGGGTTGGTTGTTGTTCGCGCTTGTCTGGAGCCTTTGCGTGTTCGGCGTGGTGTTCAAAGTGATCTTCGTCAATCGTCTCGAAGTGCTGTCGACCATCCTGTACATAATGATGGGCTGGGTATGCGTCATTGCGGTCAAGCCCTTATTCGCCGCGGTCCCACCTGGAGGCATCGCGTGGTTGCTTGCGGGCGGGGTGTTTTATACCGCCGGCGTCTTTTTCTTCGCCTCCAAGCGCGTTCCTTACAGCCATGCAATCTGGCATGTATTCGTTCTTGCGGGCAGTATCTGTCACTACTTCGCTGTGTTTCTGTACGTGCTCCCATTTGGGGCCTAACCTGCCTCTCTAGCCCGTTGATTCTAGTAACCATCGCTTTATGACTGCCGTCTTATCCAGTGCTGGCTTGGTCTAAGGACCACAGCGGGTTCTTTGCCAACAGACCTGAGGCGGGAGCTGAATCGGGTTGCTCAAAAGGCTGAACGAGATTAGCGTTTAAGCGTTAGTTTTGTATCAGGTTCGGCAACTCATTCACGACGGCCAGAAGGACGGGCAGACGGCAGGCGAAGGTAGCGTTTGCGACTAGCCGGGATAACCGGACCAAGGATTCAGTGGAGCTTGGGATTGAAGGCTAATAACCGCAGCGCACAAAGAGCAGCTACCCGCGCCGTGGCGGACGACGCTCCTGTTGAACTCATCGAGCTGGAAGTCGATGGTTCCGGGAACGCCACGGTGAATGGGCTGGCTGGTGCGTCCGAGCAAGCGGAGATGTCTGCCCAATCTCCGGCTGCGATCGCTGAAGACGAATTGATCGTTCGAAGCCTGGCCGGCGATCACGACGCCTTCGAAGCTCTAGTGAGGCGCCACAGCTCGCGAGTCTTCAGCATCATCGGCAGCTTCTTTCGCCGCCGCGACATGGTTGAAGACATTTCACAGGAAGTCTTCGCCAAGGCGTATTTCTCGCTTGGCACGTTTACTCGGGGGCGGTCGTTTGAGGCGTGGCTGGCAAAGATAACGGTGAACGCCTGTTACGATCAACTGCGAGCGCAGCGCCGCCGACTGGATCAGCAAGCGCCTCACGAGTCGCAACAGGAGGATGAGTGGTTCGAGCTTCAAATGCTGGAGGTCGCTCGCGACAGGCATGCAAGCGCCGAACGGCAGCGGGACGCGGCGGAGATCTCAGAACGATTGTTGGCCAAGCTCGATCCGGAAGACCGATTGGTGGTTGTGCTGATCGACCGCGATGGGTTCTCGGTCAAGGAAGTCTCGGAAATGACCGGGTGGGGTCAGTCCAAAGTCAAAGTGCGCGCCTTCCGAGCGCGCCGGACGCTCAGGGCGGCGATGAGACGATTGGTCCTGAGCGGTGAACGGATGCAGAGGAGCAAGCAATGAGCAACGAGGTAGTAATTGGTTGCCGGCAAGCGCGAAGGCGATTCCCGGCATTTGACGAAAGCCCGACAGCCCAGGAGACATTGACGGCCGACGAACGCGCGGCGACTGAAAGGCATTTACGCGATTGCGCGAAGTGCGCGCACGAGTTTCGAGTCTTCTCGCTCACTCGCGCGATGCTTGATGCCGCAGGTTCCAAGGAACCGGTGACCGCGGACGACGCCTTTTTCCGCGGCTTGCGAGCGCGCATCAATCGCGGACCCGAGTCGCCGACCTGGCAACCGGCTGAAGAATCGTGGGCGGCGGCGTTGCTGCTAACCGCTCGCGAGTTGATTCCGGCTATGGCGATGCTGCTCCTGCTGATCATCGGAGCCACGTATGTCTGGAGCGCCGAGGTTGGGCCGGGGAATGATCGCGTAGCGTTGCGGCCGAGAGAGCGAGTGATGTTCAGCGACATGTACGACTACCCCGCGCCGACCCGCGACGACGTGCTCGAAACATTGGTCGCGGCCGAGGAGAAAGAAAATGGAAAGTAACACCAGCCAGAAGAAGGCGCGCTTGATCGTGGCCGCCGTTTTTGCGATTGGATTCGCGGCCGGCGCGCTGTCGCTGAATCTCTACCAACACTTGACCCATTCGAATAAGCCAGACCATCCCCAGGGGAGGTCCGAAGCCATCCTTGGAAAGCTGAAAGAGGAAGTTGGTCTTACTTCCGATCAACAGGAGCAGATCAAGAAGATCCTGGACGAGACTGGCGAAAAGTACATCGAGATCAGAAGAGACCTCGATCCGGTTATGAAGCCTTTCGAGCCGCGTTTCGACGCTGTACGGCAGGAGTCTCGCGAGCGGATTCGCTCGCTGCTTAACGAAGAGCAGTTGCCGAAGTTTGAAGAGATGGTGCGCAAGCAGGACCAGATTCGCGCGCAAGAGCGCGAGAGAACAAAAAAGTAACGGAAAACGCAAAGCTCCCGTGAGTTCGCGCTCTCGCGAGCGAATGAAAACTGGAACTAGCTGTGCCATTGTGCTGAATATGTGGTGATGATGAAGAAGACAACCGCGCTATTGTTAAGCCTGTTCTTTTTGGCGTCACTGATGCCATACGCCGGATCTGGCGCTGCTTTCGCTCAGAGTAACCAGATCGAGTTGAAAGGCACGATTGTCGACGAGACCAACGCGTACATCGCGGCTGCGCCGATGACGCTGGATGATGGCAATGGAAACAAGTACACGACGACTTCCGATGAGCACGGGAGATATCGTTTTCTGGTGAAGCCCGGCAGCTACACGCTGACCGTTGAAGTCGAAGGCTTCGCGAAGTTCGTCGAGCAGATCGACATCACCGCGAAGCGCACCGTCCCGTTCGACGTCAAGCTTCAGGTCGTTCTAAACGAGCAGGTTGAAGTCAAAAACGACTCGGCGATGGTTTCGACCGAGCCCGACAAGAACCTGTCCGCAATCACCCTGACGGAAAAAGATCTCGAAGCTCTGCCCGACGATCCCGACGAGTTGCTGGAGACGCTCAAGCAGATGGCGGGCGCGGCAGGCGGCTCCGACGCTCAGGTATACGTCGGCGGCTTCCACGAACGTGGGCAGCTTCCACCGAAAGAAGCGATTCTGAGAATCAACATTAATCAGAATCCTTACTCGGCGGAGTTTTCTGAACGTGGTGATTCGCGCATCGAGATCATTACCAAGCCAGGGTCGGATACGTTTCACGGCGGATTCAATTTCAACTTCAACGACGAGGCCCTGAACGCTCGCGACGCTTTCGCGAGTTTTAGAGCGCCGTATCAATATCGCAGATACGGAGGCTATTTCAGCGGGCCGATTATCAAGAATCGCTGGGGCTTCTTTTTCGATATGCAGCGAAATGAGACCGACGACAACGCCTACGTCAACGCGATTGTCCTTGACCCGGTGACGTTCCAGCCTACGCCGTTCCTCGCGACAATATTGACTCCGACAAGAGGTCTCAACTTTTCTATTCGCAGCGATTATCTGGCGACAAAAAAACACACGATTGGAGTTCAATTCCGACACTCTGAGAACGAATCGCTCAGGGGTGGCGGCGGTGCGTTTACATTGCCCGAGCGCGCGCAAGACACAACATTTAGCGAGAACACGCTGCGCTTTTCGCTGACCACAATTGCGAGTGAACGTGCGGTCAACGAGATGCGAATTCAAATGAGCCGCCGCACCTCAAAGAGCAGGGCGCTTTCGGATGAAGTGGCGATCAACGTGCTCGACTCATTCAACGGCGGGGGCAGCCAGGTCTTTACCAACAATGCTAACAATAACCTCGATCTGACGGACACCTTTACATACACGCACAAGACCCACACTTTTAAGGCGGGCTTCCGCGCCGAGGCCGTTGAGCCCGACAATCTGAATCGTTCGAACTTCGGCGGAACATTCACGTTTGGACAAGACTTCGAGCGCGATCCTAACGGGTTGATAGTACTAGACTCGGCGGGCGCTCCTATCCCGATAAGCTCGATTGAGCTTTACAGCCGGGTCGTGCAGGGCGTGCCCGGGTATCGGCCGTCGCAGTTCTCGATCAATCGAGGCGACCCGTTTATCGGGTTTACGCAGTGGCAATATGGCTGGTTTGCGCAGGACGACTGGAAGGTGTCGCCGCGCCTCTTCCTCTCGTACGGACTCCGCCAGGAGCTGCAAACGCATCTTCAGGACAAATGGAATCTGGCGCCTCGTTTCTCGGTAGCATGGAATCCAGATAAGGCCCGCAAAACCACGATTCGCGGCGGAGGCGGGATCTTCTACAACTATGTGGATTCGAGC
>DATMCM010000404.1:0-10747 GCA_035558335.1 Blastocatellia bacterium
ACTGATCTTTGTGCAGCCGGTGAGCGGATTCCATGTGGATTCAGTCCATTCAATGGATGAATTTATCGCCATTACTTGCTCCCCCTTGCACGGTACTTCTTGAAGATGGCTTTAGCAATGCGTTCCCCTGGCTCGTTTTGAGAAGCAAAAAAGAGATAGTAGATAACCGCGCCCTGTTCGTTTCGCATAGGCATCGGCGTCGGAACATATTTGAAACCCGCGACCCTTTTCAATCGAGTCCGAAACGCTTCAGCAACTGCTTCGTTGTCGGCCTTCTCCTCCATTACTTCAAATAGTCCAGGTTTCTTTTCGTAAGCCGCGTCGCGCCACGACCGATCTCCCCAAACCTTGTCCATGCGCGCTAGCTGATCGGGGGCGACTTTGGCCGGGTCCCGCCAGAGAACGTTCATGTTCGCGTCCATGATCATGAAGTTATAGAAAATTTCAAGAGAACGCATCTTACCTGCTGTCTCAATGACCTTCCAATCGACATTTAGCGCATAGGGATCAAGCAGGCAAAGAGCGCGATGGTAGTCGTCGTATCGGCACAACGGGAAGACCTCCTTCAGGAGGACGCTGTTGGCATCCCCTTCGTGGATCAGGACATCGCTTCTCTGGCCAACGACTCGGCGAAGCTCGGCGGCTCGGGTACCATTAAGGTCAACGAGGTGGAACTCGCTGAACGGCGGCTGAATGAGAAGAGCGTTCAGCGGACTCCCCGGCACAAACTCGCCAGTCGTCTTCGATATATGCTGGCCGGCCCCGGCAAACGCATCGATGTAGAGATGCTTCTTAATGACGGCCTGTTTGTTCATGATTTTTGAGTACTCGGCCGCGTACGTGCGAACGATCTCGAGCTTCACTTCGGACCAATATCCGATTACGTCGTATTTCACTTTCTTCATGACAATGACTCCGGCTCGTAGCTTGAAATCGTTTTCACATTTAAAACGCGCCGGTGGCTACGTCAACAACTGATTCTCGTGAAAACTGAAGTGCCCCGCCTTCCCAACGATAAGATGATCAAGAACTCTGATCTCGACCGTGCGGGCTGCTTCGATGACGCTGCGCGTCAGGCGTTTATCTTCCTGTGAAGGTGCGGGGTCGCCGCTCGGGTGGTTGTGGCTCAGGATCAAGCCGGCCGCGTGATGGACAAGCGCTGATTCGATGATCCGGCGCGGGTAGACCACCGCGCGATCGACGGTGCCTTCGTGGAGGACTTCGTGGTCTATGACGTGATTCTTCACGTCAAGAAAGATCACCATGAAGGCTTCGTGCGGAAGCCCGGCGAGCTTCATCAGCGCGAAGTCCCGAACCGCCTCGGGCGACGAGAGAACGTCGCGGCGCTGAATCTGTTCTTCGAGGTAAGCGCCCAGAAGCTCCTTCACCAGGCGAATCAAAACGGCCGTCGACGCCCCGAGTCCCTTGACCGATTCAAGCTCGGCCTGGCTCGCGTCGAGCACTCCGCTGAAAGACTTGAACCGCTTCAGGAGGGCTTTCGAGGGCGGCTTAACGTCGATTCGCGGAATTGCGTAAGTCAACAGCAACTCCAACAACTCGTAGTCTTGAAGCCCTTGTGCGCCCCCGCGCTGAAAACGTTCTCTGAGTCGCTTGCGATGCTCCTGGTGGTCAGTCTTGTCGACCATAAGGGTTCACCTCAGTTGAAGACCCGCCGAACCGAGCCGTCTCAACCTCTTTGAACCCACGACTGGAAAATCCGTATCCGCACGCGAATTATGCTACCGAGTCCACCGGCGCGCAACATCGCCAGCGCTAGTCTCACGCATAGCTGGTAGGACATCGTGTTGATGAGCGGCGGATGGTGCTTTGCCACAAAGGCACCAAGTCTCAAAGCTGCACGAAGAGGATCGAGGATGGAGGACGGAGGAGCGAGAATGGAGGATCGAGGATGGAGGATCGAGGGCCCAACATAAGGACGCTGCTTTGTGATCTTCATTTCGTTGCGTCTCCATGGCGAAACTCTTTCACCTGCTACTGCGCCGCGAACGCCCCGAGGTTGACGCGTCCACCTGCGGGGAATAGCATATCGTTCCAATGGAAACCGCACAGTGGAACATCAGGCGGTGAGCTTACAAACAAATCTCCCAAGCTGATCAGAAAACGAATGAAGAAACTCGGCCTCACCATCCTGGTTCTCGGGCTCGCGATTCAAGCCGCGCTCAGCAATGACAGACCGTCATCACTCCACGGCGATCTCGCCGCGCGCGCTCGTGCGGTGCTGGCTCAGACTTCGGGACGAATCGAATTAGACGGCTTGCAGAAGACGGTCGAAGTCATCCGCGATCGTTGGGGCGTCGCGCACATCTATGCCCAAACCCAGGAGGATTTATTTTTTGCTCAAGGTTTCGTGGCGGCGCAGGACCGGTTGTGGCAGATGGAGATCTGGCGTCGAACCGGAGAAGGCAGGCTCGCGGAAGTGCTCGGCGAATCAGCGATCGAGCGCGATAAGTTCGCTCGGCTGATGCGCTATCGCGGGAACATGGAAGCCGAGTGGAGCAGCTACGCGCCGGATGCGAAGCGGATCATCGAGTCGTTTGTTCGAGGCATAAACGCGTTCATCGAGATGAGCCGCGATCGCTTGCCTATCGAGTTCCAGCTTACTGGAATCAAACCTGAGCCGTGGACGCCTGAAGTTTGCCTGACGAGGATGGCTGGTTATGTGATGACGCGAAACGCGTCCGCCGAAGTGTTTCGCGCGGAACTCGCACGGCAGTTCGGCGCTGAGAAGGTCGATCAGTGGATCGAGACAGACCCGTTCAAGAAGCTTGTATTGCCTGCCGGTCTGGATCTGAACGGCATCGACACAAAGATACTTTCTGGTGCGAAGGCTGCGAGCGAGCCGGTTAGTTTTGCGCCCGGTGCGAATGCGACTTCGAGGGTGTTGAATGAGGCCGATAACCTGGCAAGCGACGCCTCCGATCGCACACGCGACGAGGGGAGCAACAACTGGGTAGTAAGCGGGGCGCTTTCGGTGACAGGCAAGCCGCTTCTCGCCAATGACCCGCATCGTCCGATCCTTCTACCGTCGCTAAGGTACATGGTTCATCTCGTAGGACCGGGATGGAACGTGATCGGCGCGGGCGAACCGACCTTGCCGGGAGTCGCGGCGGGGCACAACGAGCGCGTCGGTTTTGGATTCACCATCGTCGGCATCGATCAGCAGGACCTTTACGTCGAACAAACGGATCAAAACTACCCGACCGTTTACCGTTACATGGGCAAACTGCTCCGTATGCGGGTCGAGCGTGAGAAGATCAAAGTAAAGGGCCGCGCCGAACCGGTCGACGTCGAGCTGAAGTTTACACGCCACGGGCCTGTGATCTACGAAGACCCACAGCTCCATCGTGCGTACGCCCTGAAGTGGATCGGAAGCGAGCCCGGATCGGCCGGTTACCTCGCATCGCTCTCGCTGAATCGCGCGAAGAACTGGGCGGAATTTCTGAAAGCGCTCGAACGCTGGAAGGTTCCTTCAGAGAATCTGGTTTACGCAGATATCGACGGGAACATCGGCTGGCAAGCGGCGGGCTCGGCGCCGGTGCGGCGCGGGTGGTCGGGTTTGCTTCCGGTGCCCGGCGATTCGGGGCGCTACGAGTGGGAAGGGTTTCTCCCACTCTCGGAGTTGCCGCGCGCGTACAACCCGGCGAAGAATTTCATTGCCACCGCTAATCATAAGGTCATTCCCGAAGGCTACAAACACGAGATCAACTTCGAATGGTCTGCGCCGTATCGATTCAATCGAATCGAAGAAGTGCTGAGCAAGGGTGCAAAGTTCTCAGTCGACGACTTCAAGCGATTGCAACACGACGAGGCTTCGCTACCCGCGCGAGAGCTAGTGTCTTTGCTTGTGGGATTGAAGATAGATGATCCCATGGTCCGCGATGCTCGGAACTTGCTCGTCAAATGGAACAAGGTTTTGTCCAGGGACTCTCGGGCCGCCCTGCTTTATGAAATGTGGCTTAGGAAACTGGTTCCCGCTTTCGCGAGTCTCGTGGTTCCACCCGAGGCGTGGCCAAGTTTCCGCGAAGGAGTTTCTCTCACGATAACCATACGAGCCCTCACAGCCGCCGACCCCAAGATCTTCGGGGCCAACCCGCAAGCTAAGAGGGACGAAGTGCTGGTCGACAGTTTGGTTAAGACTGTGAGGGTTCTGCGTGGGACTGGAGTTGAAATGAAAGATTGGCGGTGGGGCGACCTTCATCAAGCCAAATTCAATCATCCGCTTTCAACTGACGAAGCTATCGGCGCGGTGTTCGACCTGAAATCCGTCGCGCGCGGCGGCGACGAAAACACGGTGAATGCGACAGCTGGTAGAGACTTTGTCCAGCAAAGCGGAGCCTCATTTCGCGAGATACTCGATCTGAGCGATTGGGATAACTCGGTGGCGATCAACGTCCCTGGTCAGTCGGGTCAGCCGACGAGTCCGCACTATGGCGATTTGTTGCCGCTATGGGCCGAGGGCAAGTATTTCCCGTTGCTGTTCAGCCGGGACAAGGTTGAGAAGAACGCAAGCGAGCGCCTTGTGCTTGAGCCACGCGCCGGCGGGCAGGGGAAAAGGCAGTAACCGGCTGGCGTAACCCACGTAAGAGACAAAGGCAGCTCCGAGCCGCCGCACTTAAACCGTCGAGCTAGTCAGTGTTGGAGTTCATCTCTTTGCGAATCTTGGCGTCTTTGCGTGAAACGAGTCTCACGCCAAAGAAGCCATGGACCGCCAAGACGCGAAGCCGCCAGTCGCGCCGTCTTGCAGCTGTGAGGAACCGCTGAACGACTGGCGCACACGAATAAAAAGGTTCTAATTCACGAGGAGGCGAAATGATCAAACGCTATTTGACTGTACTCCTGTTAATCGCATCTTTCGGAGGCTCGAGCGTTGCAGTGCGCGCGCGAGCCCCGCAGGAGAAAGTGGACCTGGATGCGATCAACAAGATCAAAGAGGAGGGACTCAAACGATCCCAGGTGATGGAGATCCTGAGCTCCCTAACCGACGTTGAGGGCGCGCGGCTCACAAACTCGCCCAATATTCATGCGGCGCAGGAGTGGGCGAAACAAAAGCTTGCCGGTTGGGGGCTTCAAAACGCGCATCTGGAAGCGTGGCAGTTCGGACGAGGGTGGTCGCTGGAGAATTTCTCAGCCGGGATGATCAAGCCTTATTACGTACCGCTCATCGCCTATCCGAAAGCGTGGTCGGCAAGCACGAGCGGAGCCATCCGCGGCACGCCGGTCCTGTTCGACGCAAAGACGCCGGCCGATCTCGACAAGTTCAAGGGCAAACTGAAGGGCGCGATCGTTTTGTTTTCGCCACTGCGGGAAGTGAAGGCACACTTCGAACCGCTGGGTACAAGGGAAACCAACGAATCCTTGTTGAAGCTCGCCAACGCCGAACCTCCAACCCCCGGAGGCGGGGGCCGCTTTGCGAACTTCACTGCCGAGCAGCGGGCGGAGCGAGACCTTCAGAATAAGAAGTGGGAGATGATTTACGCCGAAGGCGCTGCGCTTGTGCTTGAGCCGAGCCGGGGCGACGGTGGCACCGTGTTCGTTCAAGGCGCCGTCCTTTCATATCCGCCGGATGTTCCCGCTGACAAGCGCAAGACCATTCGCGACAAGGATGCACCGCCGGTCATTCCTCAAGTAGTCGTCGCCGTCGAGCACTACAACCGGATCATCAGAATGATTGCGAAGGGCGCGCCGGTCGAGCTCAACATAAACATCTCGGCAAGGTATTACGACCAGGATTTGATGAGTCACAACGTCATCGCCGAGATCCCGGGAACAGACCTTAAGGACGAGACAGTGATGCTGGGCGCGCATTTCGATTCCTGGCATGCGGGAACAGGCGCGACCGACAACGGGGCAGGATCAGCAGTATGCATGGAAGTTGTGCGAATACTTCAAGCACTAGGATTGAAGCCCCGGCGAACGATACGAATCGGCTTGTGGAGCGGTGAAGAGCAGGGCTTGTTGGGCTCGCGCGCTTATGTCGCTGAGCACTTCGGCAAGAGGCTCGGCCCTGAGCCGAGATTCGGAGAGCCACCGCCAGCCGGTCAGCCCGCCGCTCCAAGCACGCCGCCGCAGTTTGATCTGAAGCCCGACCACGACAAGTTCGCGGGGTACTTCAATCTAGATAACGGCACCGGTAAGATTCGCGGCGTTTACATGCAAGGAAATGAGTCGGTGCGGCCGATCTTTCGCGCGTGGCTTGCGCCGTTCAAGGACATGGGCGCCTCGACGCTGACGATCTCAAACACCGGCGGAACCGATCACCAGGCGTTCGATGGTGTAGGCCTGCCTGGCTTCCAGTTTATTCAGGACGAGATCGAATACGACACCAGGACTCATCACTCGAACATGGACGTGTTCGACCGGATTCAAGAGGACGACATGAAACAGGCAGCGGTGATCATGGCTGCGTTTGTCTACGAGACGGCGATTCGCGATCAGAAGCTTCCGCGCAAGCCGCTGCCGGGTGAGGTGTTGCACAACGGGAGCAAGTAGATTGCTGGGAGCGCGGGCGTCCCGCCCGCATGAATCCGTATTTGAGATTTACATTGTGATTGCGAGACGCCCGCGCTCCCGGGAATTTGCGCGAGTAAGACTACTTCGTGAAACTGCGGGCGAGACGCTCGCGCTCCCAGGGGGTGACCATGCCAAAAGCCATCGACATGCATGTACACCTGCCGACCGCGAGTTTTCTTGACGGTTCTATCAAACCGTTTCGCGAACCTGCCGAGGCTTTCTTTCGCAGCCGCGTCCCGGTGCGCGAGATGGACGAAGTCGCGCGAGTCTACGGCGAGTTGGATATGGTAGCCGTTTTGCTCGCCTGGGATGCCGAGACGGCGACAGGATTGCCTCCGCTGACAAACGACGAAGTTGCTGCCGTAGTCGCGAAGTATCCCGGACGTTTTGTTGGGTTTGCTTCAGTCGATCCGTGGAAAGGCAAGCGCGCGGTCCACGAGATGGAACGCGCGATCAGAGAACTCGGGTTGATCGGCGCGAAGTTTCACCCGGGTATTCAAGCGTTCTATCCGAACGACGCGCGATTCTATCCGCTTTATGAAAAGATCACTGAGCTTGGAGTGCCCGCCCTATTTCACACCGGTACAAATGGATTGGGCGCAGGAACGCCCGGCGGCATGGGCGTGAGGCTCGACTTCTCGAGGCCCATCTATCTGGACCACGTCGCCGCTGATTTTCCAACGCTCACGATTATCGGCGCGCATCCCGCGTGGCCGTGGCACGAAGAGATGCTCGCCATTATCGGCCATAAGTCCAATGTGTTCATGGATCTCTCGGGCTGGTCTCCGAAGTACATCCCCAAGATGATAATGGACGAAGCTCGTTCGAGACTGCAGGACCGGATTCTGTTTGGCAGCGACTACCCGTTCATCGCGCCGTCGCGATGGCTTGCGGATTTTGACACGCTGGAGGGTTTCTCGCCGGAGGTAAGGCAGAAGATCCTTCACGACAACGCTGCCAGACTCTTGAACCTCCCGAGCTCTTAGCACGCGACCATCGAAGCTTCCAGACACAAAGCACACAATGAGGACGAGCGGGCCTTACGGTGTCTTGAATTTCATGTCTCCGCGTTATCTCGGCGGCTCTGCGGTTAGCAGATTTCAAGGCTAACTAACCGCAGAGACGGTGAGACGCAAAGGCAACGCAGAGAAGATCACGAATCTAAGGCACTGCCGCGGGCATTGCGGCGCCCAAAAGGACAGGGCCAGGAACGATACGTCGTTCTCTGGCCCTGAAGCTTTTGATCGAGGAGTAGTGCAGGAGTGGCGGCTACTTGAAAATCTGGGTAAAGAACTCCTGGGGCAAGCTGGCGGTTATCGTGACATCGATGTCGTTGCCCACGATGCTCACCGACTTGAGAGCGTCATTCACAGCCGACATCTTCGGGTCGCCCACAGAGGTCAAGAAGCCCTTGAACATCATCACGAGTCCGTTGAGACGCTCGGCTACGACTTTGGCGTGATCCGCGGTATCGCTCCGCAGGGTGGCGTTGAGGTCGACGCCCGACGCCATATTTAGAGCGCCGAAGATCAGATTGACCGACGAGAAATCCGGGATCGGCAGGCTCGAGGATAGCCCGCCCGCCATCGACGGGGTCATGGTGATTGCGAAACGGATGGCAGCCGAAGCGTTCTGGGCGATCGCCTCCGTCAGCTTCGAGTTCTGCGCGACGCTGGCCCGCGAGCCGGATTTCACGTCAATCGAAGCGCGCACACCAGCCGTCGAGCCCACAACCGCAGTCTTGGAATCGATGAAGTAGAAAGCTGTTTCGTTCGGCTTAACCGGCGCGGGTACTGCGCCTGGCTTCTGAGCGTCACCAGGGGTGGATGCCGGCACCGTCACAGACTTGTACACGTCGTAGTTTTTGTACTTCTCGGATGTGAGTTTGATCTTCGGGTTCGCTCTCAGGTGCGACAGCACCCCATCTTGATCAAAGCTTCCCACCACGGCAACGGTCGGGTTGTCAAAGTCCTTACCGGAGAAGACCAGGGCAACTGTCTGTATGTCGGACAAGCGCACGCCGATCTCGGAGATGTCCGACTGCATCTTGTCGAGAGTAGACTTCACTTTTGGCTGCGCGCTGAGAGTGGCCCACAGGCTGCTGCCGGTCATTCTTTGAACATCGATGACGGCTAAGATGTTGCCGTCCGGGAGCAATTGAAGCAACTCGCTGCCCCGCTGCGCATTCGAATGCGCAGAGGTCACCCGCGATCCCCAGGCCATCAGCGCAATCGCGACCATAAGAACAAACGCTACTCTTTTCATGATGTAACTCCTTTAGATATCCTCTGACATCGAGATATGTTTATTATATCCGTCAACCGGGTTTCTGCTAAGCTCCGCCCGAGATCACATTTCGATCCGGCGACCGTCTTCAGACCGGGCGATGAGTCCAGTAGGTCTGCTGACTACGCGATACTTGCACGGCAGTAGCCGCTTGCTTAGAATCTGATGGCCCATGCAGAACTTCACTCTCAATCTTAATACGGAGCCGGAGCCCAATCGAACGCAGGATCCTTTCCTTTTCTAATCACGTGTCCAAGAAGAAGAAAGTAGGCCGGTCTCCAACTGCCGTGGAGGTGTCGGGAGAAGAGATCCGATCAGCCGCGGTTCTGCCCCGGAAAGAAGGCAAGGTCGTGAAACCGGCTTCAGTGCCGGAGGCGCGGCCGGGCTCCCGGTTGATGGCGTTGATTCCGGTAGGCCTGGCGCTGCTTGTTTCAATCAACACACTGTGGAACAGCTTTGCGTCTGACGACGAACGCCAGGTTCTCAACAACGAGTTTATCAAGACGCTCGCCAACTTGCCTCACGCGTTCACTTCGAGCGTGTGGGCGTTCATGGGCGGCGACATTGTTTTTACCGCCGACTCGTACTTCCGTCCGCTGTTCACTTCGTTGTTTACGATCAACTACGCAATCTTCGGCAACGAAGCGTGGGGCTGGCATCTGGTCAACGTGCTTATTCACGCAGGAGTGACCGCGTTGGTCTTTTTCGTGATTCAAGAGTTGAGCGACAGAAGCAGGACCGCCTTGATTACCGCGAGTCTGTTTGCGGTTCATCCGGTACACGCCGAGTCCGTTGCGTGGGTGTCGGGTGTGACCGATCCTCTGATGTCGCTCTTTGTCCTTCTCGCCTTTTATTTCTACTTGGGTTATCGCAAACGCGGAGGCGGTTATCGTCTGACGCTCTCGATCTTGTTTTATCTCTTTGCCCTGTTGAGTAAGGAAACGGCCATCGGGCTGTTACCTGTTATCGCTTACTGCGAGTTGTTCTATTTCAAAGCATCGCTGTCACTAAAGCAGCGAGCAGTTCGCCTGGCGGTGGTTGCAGGCTTGTTTTCGCTGCCGACCCTACTTTATCTGCTGATGCGAAGCCAGGCGCTTGGCTCGGTGTTTTTTGGCGGGCCGGCCCGTAACCCGCTGGGCCCGATCATAGCCACAATTCCGATGGCTGCGCTAAAGTACGTGGGGCTGGTTTCGATTCCTTACCACTACAACTATCAGCACTACACCGCGCTAGTCGAGAGCTTCGTTAGCTTTTCGTTCATCGGACCGTTACTCCTGCTTGCTAGCCTCGCAATCGCTCTCGCGTGGGTGAGATCGCGAGAACTCACGTTTTCCGCGGTATGGTTCGCGTTCACGCTTGCGCCTGCACTGGGCGTGCTCCGACAACTCGAGCCAGCTTATCTTGTTCAGGAGCGATACTTGTACCTGCCTTCAGTCGGCGCGTGTTTCGCAGCGGCGATAGGCATCGAGTGGGTTGCCGCGCGTAAACTATTCGCTGTGCGGAGCGAGCTGACTGCAAAGCTCATCACGGCGGTTTTGGTGATCTGCTTGAGCGTGCTTTGTTTCCGGCAGAACATGGTCTGGCACGACAGCATCGAGCTATACAGGCATTGCGTGTCGGTCAACCCGCATTCCTCTCCTTCGCACGCCGTCCTGTCGCGTATTTACTTCGACGCGGGCAGAGCTCGAGAAGCTGAAGCCGAGGCGCGTGAGGCGCTCGACTTGGACCGCAACAATCTCGCGGCTTACATGAATTTGAGCTTTTACGCGCGCGCCTCGGGCAAACTCGACAAAGCCATCGAGTATCTTGAACAGGGAGTTTCGACTGTGCCCGAAAGCTCAACGACGCGCTACGACCTGGCGACCGCGTACCTCAACCTCGGCTTGCTCTATGCGCAACAGAAGCTTTTCGACCGTGCGGAAGCCGGCCT
>DATMCM010000405.1:0-2023 GCA_035558335.1 Blastocatellia bacterium
GCGGACTCGCCCGACGACCTCGCCTGCGCGATTCCCTTCCTTGACAAAGAGAGAGCGCGTCATCCACCTCGCGAAAATTCGGTGGCTCCGCGCTTAGGAAGCGGCGAGCAGCTAACGCGTATGTGACTGCCGCGGTGAGCGAGAAAAGAGGCTATTCGGCTGCGTACAGGATCGTACTCCCCGATGGAACGATCAAACACCTCGAAACAATAGGCCGGCCTGCGTTCTCCGCGAGCTGAGAATTTGTCGAGATTGTCACTACACAGATCGACGTGACGGAGCGCAAACGCGTAGAGGAACGCCTGCGCGCGCAGCACACGGTCGCGCAGATCTTGGCGGAAGCTGCCACGATCGAAGAGGCCACTCCGAGAATACTGCTGGCTATGGGCGATTGTCTGGGATGGGACGTGGGCGTGCTCTGGCGCGTGGACCGTGAGGCCGAGGCACTGCGCTGTGTCGAGCTTTGGCATAAAGCGTCGATCGCAGTCCCGGAATTTGAAAGAGTCAGCCGGGAGTTCACTTTCGGTCCGGGCTTCGGATTGCCGGGCCGGGTGTGGTCCAGCCTTGAGCCCGAATACATTCCCGATGTCGCTCCCGATGAAAATTTTCCGCGTGCACCCATCGCCGAGCAGGAAGGACTACGAGCGGCCTTTGGGTTTCCCATCCTGCTCGGGAGGGAAGTCTTGGGCGTGATAGAGTTTTTCAGCCGCGAGATCAGGCAGCCCGATCAGGAGCTACTCAACGTGCTGGCTACCATCGGTAGCCAGATCGGTCAGTTCATCGAGCGCAAGCGGGCCGAACAGGCGTTACGCCGCAGCGAGGCCTATCTTGCGGAAGCACAGAGGCTAAGCCACTGCGGTGTGACTGCCTACAAGGGATCGACGGTTTTCTATGGGTCGGAAGAGATTTACCGCATTTGGGGGTTTGATCCGGCGCAAGGTGTTCCAAGCCGCAAAGCCGTGCTGCAACGGATTCACCCGGACGACCGTGACCGGCTGAACGCAGAGGTTGAGCGCGCATTGAGCGAGAAGAAGCGCTACTCGACCGCGTACAGAATCGTGCTGCCCGATGGAACGGTGAAACACCTCGAATCAATCGGCCAACCTGTGTTCTCAACAAATGGGGAACTGGTCGAGGTGGTCGCTACGCAAATCGACGTGACGGAGCGCAAGTGCGCCGAGGAAGCATTGCGTGAAAGCGAAGCGAAATTCCGCGACTACGCGGAAAGCGCCTCCGATTGGTACTGGGAAACCGATCCTGATCACAAATTCACACGCCTCACGGAGGACGAACGACGTCTCGCTCGCGGCCTCGCGACTGTGACCCGGATTGGGGTGGCCCGATGGGAATTCGCAACGGACGTCCAATCGGAGCCGGAAAAGTGGGAGCTTCATCGGTCTATGCTCAAGGCGCGTCAGCCGTTCCGGGATTTTGTCTACCGGGCCACACATAGCGACGGATCTGTGGTTTTTAATAAAATCAGCGGCAAGCCAGTGTTTGACGCCAAAGGAGAATTACGCGGTTATCGCGGCACAGGCGCCGATGTTACGGCATTGCGGACAGCAGAAGAAGAAGCTCGCGAAAACGAGCAGCGATACCGCAAGGCGGAACTCGAGCTCGCGCACGCTAACCGCGTCGCGACGATGGGCCAATTGACGGCCTCGATCACCCATGAAGTGAACCAGCCGATTACAGCGGCAGTCACGTACGCGTTAGCCGCACGGCGTTTCCTAAGCGCTGAGCCACCGAATTTTCGTGAGGTGGATGACGCGCTCTCCCTTATTGTCAAGGAGGGCAATCGCGCAGGCGAGGTCGTCGGGCGAGTCCGCGCACTCATTAAGAAGGCCCCCGCCCGAAAAGACGCCGTAGAGATCAACGATGCCATCCTGGAGGTCGTTGCTCTCACCCGTACCGAGGCCGCAAACAATAGCGTCTCGGTGCGGACGCAGTTAGCCGAGGGGTTGCCGCGTGTCCAGGGAGATAGGGTCCAGCTACAACAGGTACTGCTTAATTTGATCATCAA
>DATMCM010000406.1:0-10132 GCA_035558335.1 Blastocatellia bacterium
GAAGCTCGGCTTGAGCCGGAGCGCTCTTTATCGCCGGTTGCAGCGGTTCGGGTTATGAAGGACTTCAAGGCCCGCGCAGCGGAACGAGTACCGGGGACGCTGTTCCCGAGCAGGTGGCGCTCGCTTGCAGAGACCAAAGGCGGCCCCAGCGCAGACTCACACAAACCTGGGCAATCTCAGGAACAAACCTTAACTGACTCTCCGGCTTCTTCGAGCGCCCCCCAATCTCCGGCTGACGCCAAGTCCAGATCGTCTTCTTCGCGTCTCGTCAAGACCAAGACGCAGCCCAAACCTCGAGCGGCAAATCACGACCTTCGCATCTTTGTGATGTCGCTGATCGGAGGCGCGCCCGCGGTGCTTGTAGCCATGATTCTGCTTTGGGACGGCCCCTACACCGATAAGGTGAAGTGGACGCTCACGGTGGTGGTCGCGGGATTCTGGCTTGGGTTCTCGTACGCGGTTCGCGAGCGAGTTGTGTTCCCACTCCAGACACTTTCGAACTTGCTGGCGGCGTTGCGCGAGGGAGACTTCTCGATCAGGGCGCGAGGGGCTGCCCACGACGATGCTCTCGGTGAAGCGATGCTCGAGGTGAATTTCCTCGGCCAGATACTTCGGGAGCAGCGGTTGGGGGCGCTTGAAGCGACAGCGCTGTTGAGGACGGTGATGGCTGAGATTGAAGTCGCGATCTTCGCCTTCGATGTCGAGCAAAAACTCAAGCTGGTCAATCGGGCTGGAGAGAAGTTGCTGGCGCAACCCGCCGAGCGAGTCATAGGCCGAAGCGCGGTTGAGCTTGGGCTCGAGGATTGCCTTGCCGGCGAAGGCACACGTACGCTTCAGATGTCGTTTCCAGGGGGCGGCGGGCGATGGGAGGTGCACCGCAGCACCTTCCGCGAACGCGGAGCGCCTCACCAACTGCTCGTCCTCTCTGACTTGAGCCGCGCGCTGCGCGAGGAAGAACGCCAGGCATGGCAGCGATTGCTCAGAGTGCTCGGCCATGAGCTGAACAACTCGCTCGCGCCCATCAAGTCAATTGCGGGCAGCCTTGAGGGTCTGGTGGCGCGCGAGCCGCGGCCGCCCGACTGGAAGGACGATATGCAACGCGGGTTGGGTGTGATCTCGGCGCGCGCCGCTTCGCTCGGGCGATTCATGGAAGCGTATTCCAGGCTGGCGAGGCTACCATTGCCGAGGCTTCAACCGCTCAGCGTCAGTGCTTTGGTAAAGCGACTCGTGGGGCTCGAGACCCGAATCGGCATCGCGCTGTCACCCGGGCCCGAAGTCACGCTGCGAGCCGATGGCGATCAGTTGGAACAACTGCTGATCAACCTGCTTCGGAACGCCGTCGATGCGTCGCTGGAGACCAGCGGCGGAGTCACCGTGGGCTGGCGCAAGGTGGGCGGTCAGTTGGAATTATGGGTCGACGACGAGGGTCCGGGGCTCTCGAATACCAGCAACCTGTTTGTTCCGTTCTTCACAACCAAACCCGGGGGCTCAGGCATCGGCTTGGTCCTGAGCCGGCAGATCGCTGAAGCTCACGGCGGCTCGCTCACGCTGGAGAATCGACGAGGCGCTCGCGGCTGTCAGGCTCGCTTGCGATTGCCGCTCTAGCAGATGCTCGCTTGCAAGCGCGGCCCTCCGTGGCCGCCCCAGAGTCCAGTTGGACTTGCCTTCCCTTCAAGTCAGGGCGGCCGCGGAGGGCCGCCCCTAGAAGTGAGTGTCAGACCCGACCCATAGCGAAATTGCTGGTACGCGCAGCCACATAGGACTCTGACTAATGCGAGTATTTGCGATAGGCGACATGCATCTCGAAAGCGGGACCGGCAAGACCATGGACCGGTTCGGCGAGCATTGGCGCAACCACGATCGAAAGATCTTCGACTCCTGGGAGCGAATCGGGCGCGACGACGACGTCCTTATCATTGCCGGCGACACCAGCTGGGCGATGCGGATGGAAGAAGCACAGCCCGATCTTGCTCGCATAGGCCAGATGAAAGGCTTAAAGGTCCTGATCAAAGGAAATCACGACTATTGGTGGCAGTCGCTCGCTAAGATGACTCGCGTGCTCCATCCATCGATAAAGATTGCTCACGCCAGCTCAATCATCGTCGAGCGCGTGGCGATCGCCGGCACTCGCGGTTGGTTATGCCCGAATGACCTATTCTCTCGGCCCGGGGACGAAAAGATCTACGAGCGGGAGGTAGGCCGATTGCGAACCGCTCTTAAGCAGCTGGAAACTCGACGCAACGACTTCGACAGGTTGATAGTCGCGCTTCATTATCCTCCGACGAATGAGAAACACGAGCCTTCCGGCTTCACCCAATTGATTGATGAGCATGGCGCGCACGCGTGCGTTTACGGACATCTTCACGGTGAGGCCATTGCTACCGCTTTGACTGGCCTGCGTAATCGGACAATCTACTACGTCGTGAGTGCGGATGCGGTGGACTTCGCGCCTGCGGAGATCGAGCTCTGAGTTCGGGACCGGGTGCGACAGTTAGGAGTCTGAAGGGCCATCCAACAGCAGAGCCGCGAACGACGCATAGCTCCCAGTGCGCTGACTATTCTCACCTCGACCTCCTTCTCCGAGGCTGAAGGCCGGACGTTCAATCAGACAATGGGAGAACGGTGTGATCAAAGGTGGGACTTCTCAAAAAGCGCGCTCTTGACATCAGTCGGCCGACCAGTAGGAGAGTCTGGTTCTCATTAACACCCCACGTTCAGTGGGGTGATGGGCGCACGCGCGTAATCTGAAACCGTTTCAACGGTTTACCCGACCGGTCAGAAAAACTGTTGAAACAGTTAGCACCAATCGAATGCCACTTCCCCACCTCAATGAATTGACGCGTTAATGAGAAGGACTGGATAGGAAAACCCAGAATCAAGTCCCGCTCTTAACCAAACTCTGGGCGAACAGAAAACGGTCTCGGGTCTAGACTGATCCGGTTTCCTTGTATTATCGTTGCGAATCGTTATTGGGCTCGGATCGCGAGTCCATTCGCTTCAGACGTAAATCCGTAAGCGTGCGCATTCACGTAACTTGAAACGAGGAGAAAAACTTTTGGGGGCGCCCCAAGACTCGATCGCACTGAACGCGCGGAACCAGGACTGGACAGCGCTGATAAGGAGCTCAGCGCGAGGGGACCAGTCTGCGCTTGCCGAGCTTTACGACGAGACGAGCCGGCTGGTGTTCGGGCTTGTGCTGCGCATCATCGGTGATAGATCGACCGCTGAGGAAGTGTTGCTTGATGTTTACACGCAGGCGTGGCGTCAAGCGGCCAACTACGACGAGGACCGCGGAGCGCCGCTCGCCTGGTTGATGACGATTGCGAGGAGCCGGGCGATTGATCGGCTGCGTTCAAGCAAACACGACCAGTACAAAGACCCGCTTGACGCGGTCGCCGAGATCAGCGATCAGGAGCCAGACCCCGAACAAGCGACGGTCGACTCCGAAAGGCGGCGTCTGGTTCGTTCGGCGCTCGATACTTTGCCGGTGGAGCAACGAGAGGTTGTCGAGCTGGCTTATTACTCGGGCTTGAGCCACAGCGAGATTGCCATGCGGCTTGGTCAACCGCTGGGCACGGTTAAGACTCGTACGCGGCTTGCGATGATCAAGCTGCGCGACATACTTCGGCCGGTTCTGGAGGGCCAGGTATGAAGCACAGAGTCGCGACCGATGAGATAAGGGAGATCGCGGCGGCGTTTTCGTTGGGAGCTCTCGAATCTCACGAGGCCCGCGCGTTCGAGGATCATTTGGCTGGAGGTTGTCACATTTGCCGCACTGAGATCGAGGGTTTCTCAGCCACGGCGGCGGCGCTGGCGCTCGGAGCCGCCGAACAAGAGCCGCCGCGGCATACCCGTCCAATGTTGCTTTCAAGGCTGAATGGTTATCAGAAGCACAATGAAAGTGATTCGCCGATCGCTTCGCCTAACCAGTTTCTGTCGATTCGCGACGACGAAGGGGAGTGGATACGGATGTCTGAAGGAGTGCTGATCAAGCGGCTGTACGTTGACCCGTCGAGCGGGCTTGCGACTTCGCTGGTGAGGATGGAAGCGGGAACGGCCCTACCGGGACATCGACACCGCGGCGTCGAGCAGTTTCTGGTCATCGAGGGCGACTGCCGGGTTCACGGCGAGAACCTCGGCCCGGGCGATTATCACCGGGCTGAAACCGGCAGCGTTCACGAAACCACCTACACAGTGAACGGAACGATGTTGCTCCTTGTAGCCCCGGAAGGCTACGACGTATTGGACGCGCGTTGAACAACTGAAAGAAGGTTCGGAAGTTGAAGCACGACAATATCAAGGAAGAGGATCAGGCGGTGGCGGCGCTTTACGCACTGGGAGCGCTCAGCCAGCATGAAACCCATTCTTTTGACTCCCACCTTCGGGAGGGTTGTGCGGTGTGCCGCTCGGAGCTTGATGGATTCGAGCAGGTGACAGCCTCGCTTGCCCTGGGTGTGTTCGAAGCTTCCCCCAGTCCGTACTTGCGTGACGTTCTGACCGCGCGAATCGAAAGAGAAGCACAAGATCCTCCGGAACAAGCAAGCGCCTCGGGCAGCGTTGGCAGTGAGCGATGGGCCCTGACTAAACCGTGGGAGGCGGGAGCGCCGTTCTGGAAAGCGGTCTTGCCCTGGGCGCTCGCAGCTTCCTTCTTCGTTGCATTCTTGATGGCATTTGTGGCTTGGCGGCTTGATCGACGAGACCTGGACGGCCTGATCGCATCCGGCCAGCGAGAAACCTCGTCGGCGCTCGAGGACAACCTGGAGTTGAGAGAGAAACTCAAACGCGAAAGCGCCCTGACCGATGAACTAAATCAGATCAACTTGGTGCTCGCATCAGCGTATCGGCGAGTGCTGACCCTTGCGGGACAAGAGGCAGCACCCTCGGCTTCGGCGAAAGTATATTGGGAAACAAAAGCCAATCGGTGGGTGGTGAGTGCAGATCTTCCGCCCGCGCCGGCTGGAAGAGTCTACCAGCTTTGGTTCGTCACGGCCGACGCGAAGATAAGCGCGGGCCTGATCGACTCCGACCAAAACGGCCACGGGTTTGTAACTGTGCGACTTCCTTCGAACCTAACCAAGCTTGCTGCCGCGGCAATCACGCTCGAGCCGGCGGGCGGTTCGCCTCAGCCAACAATGCCGATCTACGCGCTCGGAAAAGCGTGACGCACCCGCACTTTGTAGTCAGTCCTCTTTAGTCCCGCCTTCGTAGTCACGTTCGTGATCACGTTCGTAATCACGTTCGTAGTCCCGCCTTCAGCGGAAGTTTGTATCCGGCAGCTCGCACCGTTGAGGTGTACAAGCTTCCGCCTGAAGACGGGACTACGAACCCTGAAGTTCACCATTCGGCTTCGGAGCTTACGGCCTCCGGCAAACGATAATCCCTAAACTGAATTTCGTAGAGCCTCTTGTAGAGCCCGCCACCGGCCAGCAGCTCTTCGTGGGTGCCTTCTTCAACTATCCTGCCTTCATCGAGCGCAACGATCCGGTCAGCCCGGCGGACCGTTGAAAGCCGGTGCGCTATCACAAAAGTCGTGCGCCCCAGCATGAGCGTTTCGAGCGCGTCTTGCACCAGTCGCTCCGATTCTGAGTCCAGCGAGCTCGTTGCTTCGTCGAGGATCAGGATCGCAGGATTCTTGAGCAGCGCTCGAGCGATCGCGACTCGTTGACGCTGGCCTCCCGAAAGCTTTACCCCTCGCTCGCCCACGATCGTGGCGTAGCCGTCCGGAAACTCCATGATGAACTCGTGCGCGTGAGCTGCGCGAGCCACAGCTTCGATCTCCTCGTCAGTCGCGCCGAGCTTTCCGTAGGCTATGTTCTCGCGAATCGTTCCGCCGAATAGCGTGGTCTCTTGCGGCACAAGCCCGATGGCATTTCTCAAATCGCTGAGCCTTAGCGACCTGATATCGTGCCCATCGACCAGGATCGCTCCCGACGAAACGTCGTAGAACCTGGGAATCAATGCGGCTAGCGTCGACTTCCCTGCCCCGCTTGGACCGACCAGGGCGATGATCTCGCCGGGCTTTGCTTCGATGTTCACGCCTTTCAACACCGGCAGCGCACGATCATCCGGATAAGTGAAGTGGACGTCGATCACCTGGACGCGGCCGCTGACGCTCCCGAGCGGCTCGGGATTCTCGGGGTCCTGGATCTCGGGCTTCGTGTCGAGCAACTCGAACACCCGCCGGGTTGCGCCGATGGCTTGATTGAACTGACCATACAGCTCGGTCATACCGCCTACGGCTCCACCGACGAAAAATGTATAGAGCACAAACGCAATCAAATCCCCGGCGGTCATCTCACCCGCCACCACCATACGACTTCCAAACCACAGGACGACCGCTATGCCGCTGTACACGACGAGGATGACGAAGGCGATAAAGCCGCCGCTTGCGACCGCGCGCTTCACCGCAAGCTTCAGGGAATCCTGAATGCGGTCTCGATAGCGCGCCCGCTCATATTGTTCTCTGACGAATGACTGGACTATGCGAATCGCAGACAACGTCTCTTCGAGAACCGAATTGGCTTCGGCGAGCCTGTCTTGAACTTTGGTGCTCAACCGGCGAACGTATCGACCATAGAAATGCGCCGCAACTATTACAACCGGGACAATGGCGAGCATCAGCAGCGAGAGACGAGTGTTGGTAATGAAGATGATCACGACGCCGCCCACCAGCATCAAGCTCAACCGCAGGAGCTCGGTGACGCTGCCGGTGGTGACGGTCTGAACTACGCTGACGTCGGAGGCCATTCGAGAAGTCAGCTCGCCCACTCTTCGGCTCGCGAAAAACGCCACAGGAAGGCTTGTGAGATGATTGTAGAGTTCCGTTCTCACGTCGGCGACTATGCGTTCGCCGGTATACGACAGCAGGTATGTTCGTAGAAAGCTGAATCCAGCCTGACAAGCGAACACGCCGACGAGAAGCACAGCGAGTTTGTTTAGCTTTTGCGAATCGCGCTCGATGAAAGCCGCGTCGATCAGCATTCGCACAACCTGAGGGAAGGCCAATCCCAGCGCTCCGGCAATCAGCAGCGAGACCAGCGCGATCGCAAGCCTCACGCGGTAGGGTCGGGTGTAGGAAAGCAACCGGAGCAAGTCACGCGGCGACACGCGCAGCTTCTCCTTCGCGGCCTCCGGCGCAGCGCCGATGTCTCTCTTTGCGGGCGAATCTGGCACGATGGCTAATAGCTTCAACCACCCTGTTCACCCCGGTCAAGCGCTGCTCTCACGCGCTTGCTTCCGAGGCCGCGGCAGTTGGTGAGAACGTTCCTGAGTTGGCGGGACATTATTTGCCCTACCCTTCTGACGAGGCTTGCCGCCAGCTAGACTTTCACTTGTGACTTCGTTAGGGGTGTTTTGATTTGTCGCCTCGGAAGTACGTCGCCGTCGCGCCGCCTCGGCCCTCCATCAAACCGTCTCGGAACTCGCGCGCTCTCGCGAGCCGCCCTTGCCCTCGATGCGCGGAGGTTGCCAAGGCCAGCGTTCTTCGATCTCAACCACAAGAGACCATCCCAGAAATGTGCGGATTAACACCAGCACTCCGAGGATAAGGACGTTACGCAGGGTCGGCTCCAAGGCCACGGTGCGGATCACATCGGCGGCCACTAATATTTCCAACCCGAGCAGCAGCGCACGCGCAACCTGCTGGCGATACGAGTTATAGGTGCTCACGTCGGCGTGTCGCCCGAGGACTCGAAACACGTACAATGCAGTCCCGACCAGGATGACCAAAACGATGATGATCACGGCGAGAAGTTCGATACCGGTGGCGGCTCGCTCCACCCACGCTGTGACCACCTCACCTGCTTCGCGGGTCCTGGCTACTGTCTCTTCAACCATCCCTCGTTCCTCCGGTCTTCACAGTCGGTGTTGGGCACAGACGATCGCCCTTTTTTGTGTTGCCACAGCCCTATGTGGGAACGCTGCAGCGCACACGTCGAGTAGCCTGCGCCGACTGAACAGTCCTCATCGGAGCGTCCCGTTCTGATTCAGGTCCGCCGCGAACAGTCAAATTCTCAAGCGGTTGCTTTCCCCTTCACCAGCCGGTACAACAGGAGCAAGAGCATCGCGCCAATAACCGCCATCACAAACCCTACAAACCCGCCGCCTCCGATTCCGAGCAGCTTGCCGCAGTAGCCCCCAATCAATGAGCCGGCGATCCCGAGCAGTATCGTGATGATGAAACCACCCGGATCTTTACCCGGCATCAGGAGTTTTGCGACTATGCCTGCGATCAAACCGAAGATTATCCAACCCAGAATCTGCATCATTTCTGTGTTCTCCTTTCGTCCTGTCTAATAGACCGTATGAGTCACACAACGCAGTATCATGCCGCGGAGTTCGTCCTCACCCGAACTATGCAGCGAAAGCCCAGGTGACACGTCGAGGTGTCGATCGGCTGCGCCATCCGGGCTGCCGGGCGATACCTTCGGCAGTAGTTCGGCGCGCATAGGAATGAGCCTCCCTTCATCACCTTCCGGGCAATCGGGATCTCGGGATTGCAGGGATCGTAGCTCTTGTCGCGCTCTCCGCCTCGCGGGTTTATCTGGCCGCAACAAGATTGCGCTAACTGGCTGTGCTCCTGATACCAGTCGGTAGTCCATTCCCAAACGTTGCCGGCCATCTCATAGAGACCGTATCCGTTGGCCGGAAACGAACCGACCGGCGCCGTCCATCCGTACCCGTCCTTCAACAAGTTCTCGTGTGGAAACTCGCCTTGCCAGGTATTCGCCATCGCCTTTCCACCCGGCTCGAATTCGTCTCCCCAGACGAACTCCGCGCCTTCAAGCCCGCCACGAGCCGCGAACTCCCACTCGGCTTCAGTCGGCAGTTCCCTGCCCGCCCACTTCGCGTAGGCCTCGGCATCTTCGTAGGCGATGTGGACTACCGGGTGTTTGGCGAGACCCTTCAACGAGCTGCCCGGTCCTTTCGGGTGACGCCAGTCCGCTCCGGGAACGTAAGTCCACCAGAGAAAGTGATTGGTCAAGTCCACAGGGTGGTTCGACTTCTTGAAGACGACTGAAGCCGGCACAAGCAGCTCCGGTTTGGCGCCCGGATAGTCCTCAGCCTTCGGCGCGCGCTCCGCCGAAGTGATGTATCCGGTCGCTTCGAAGAAACGGCTGAACTCGGCATTGGTCACCGGGTACATGTCCATCCAGAAGCCATCCACCGTCGCGGGATGCGCTGGAGCTTCCTCAGGATAATGATCGTTTGATCCCATCATGAAGGTGCCGCCGGGGATCCAGACCGCGGTTTCGAAGGGAGGCTTACCTGGGTGCAAACCGCGCGAGCGTTTGATTCCTTGCGTTGCCGAATTGAAGTTGATGAGATTGCCCATGATCGATCCCTTTCCGCTCTCCGGTCCATTCCGTCAATCGTGCTGAATAGCGTCAACCGGGCTCGAGTCGTCCATCCTCTTCACTCTCGCCTTCCGCACGGCGCCTCGCAACTGAAACAATACTCTCGCTCTCTAGATCCATACCCAACGTCACGCTCTGCCGAGCCAATCCACCAGCAAGCCCGACCAGGGGACCTCGTCGTAAAGCAACACCAGGCACCATGCGGTTAGGTAGCTTGCCCGCAGCACACGCTGTTCGGGACCGCAGAGCGCGAATCCCATCGTCAACAACAGCCAGCCAAACCCCGCAACTGGCGCGAACGCATAAGTAACTATGCAAAATAGCAGCAGCAGGATATGCCTCCACGCTACGGCACGTCGAGGCAAAGACAACAGACAAGCAAACGCGATCAAAGCCTCCAATACAAGCAAGCCCCAGGTCGATACTCGTGTCAGCAGCTTGAACGCGGGCGGCTCGAAAAGCTCCGGCCCATCCAGCAGTTCAGCCCCTTCCGGCAGCGGGCGAAGATACTCCCTGGATTCAGCAAGCTGCTCGGCATTGAGTCCCCCGAGTAACAGCGTTGCGTTTTCAAAGCGCGGATCGGTGAGCAACGTCACCGAGAAGAAACGTCCGTCGAGATAGTCAGGTGAAAGAAGGCCTTTCCAGATCACCGCCATCAAAAACGCGGCCCCGACCAACAAGCGGCTGCTTCGCCGAAGGGTGCCGGCGACGTCCTTTGCCCCGAGCGCCAATGCCGCGGCGAGACACCAGTACGCAAGCAGGTAGACGTGGTTGTC
>DATMCM010000407.1:0-7313 GCA_035558335.1 Blastocatellia bacterium
CGAGCGGCCTCGTTCCAGATCTGATCCGGTACCGGATCGGCCCGATCACTGAGCCGGGTGACTGCCTCGGTTAGCGCCAGCGCGGCGCGCTCACTGTCGGTAAAGTAGGGCGCGTCCCGCCAGGCGCTCACTGCGAAGAGACGCTCGTTGGTTTCGCCTGTTTGCTGGAGCGTGCAACTGCCCAAGTCAACGCAGACGCTGCAGCCATTGATTTGACTCGCTCGCAAGTGGACAAGCTCGAGCGTCCGCTGCGGGACGCCGCCTTTTTCGGTGACCGTCTTGAGGGCGAGTATGGCCGGCATCGCCTCGGGGAATATTAACGCCGGGTTTTTGATTCGTGCTTCCATGATTAAGTACCTCCCTGGTCTTAAAAGGATTCAGAATTGACGAGTCACATCTGCGCGGTTTCACTCGTCACTAGTGTGACGGATTGCGGCCAGGGAATGTGACCTATGGACGAACACGAACATTTAGCGGAGCGATTTGAGGAAAACCGGAGTCACCTGCGCGCGGTGGCTTATCGGATGCTCGGCTCCCTGAGCGAAGCGGAGGACGCGGTTCAGGAAGGCTGGCTCCGACTCAGCCGCTCCGACATGAGCGACGTCGCGAACCTGAGGGGCTGGCTAACGACGGTCGTCGCCCGCGTTTGCCTGGACATGCTGCGCTCACGCAAGTCGCGCCGCGAGGAATCGTTTGAAGCCCACGAGTCCGAGCCAATCGTGAACCGCGAGCACGGCAGTGACCCCGAGCAAGAAGCGCTCTTGGCTGACTCAGTCGGTCTGGCGCTGCTCGTGGTACTCGAGACCTTGACCCCCGCCGAGCGGATCGCATTCGTGCTGCACGACACGTTCGATCTGCCTTTCGATGAGATTGGGCATATTGTAGGGCGCTCCCCGGCCGCGGCAAGACAACTTGCAAGTCGCGCTCGCCGACGGGTGCGTGGTGCGCCCTCGGCTTCCGTCTCGGATCTCACAGGCCAGCGACAAGTTGTAAACGCCTTCTTAGCTGCGTTGCGCGGCGGTGACCTTGCAGGCCTTGTGGCGGTGCTCGACCCAGGCGTTCTGGTCCGAGCCGATAGCGTTGCCGCTCCTCCGACTGGGATGGAGATCCGCGGCGCGGAGACCTGGGCAAAAGGCGCGATCGCATTTTCGCGAGTGGCCCAACTTCAGTTCGCTCAACTGGCTCTGGTGGATGGAGCGGTGGGACTCGTGCTGGCTCCGGGCGGGCGACTATTCAAGGCGCTCAGCTTTACGATCACGGGCGGGAAGATCGTCCAGGTCAATGTGGTCGCCGACCCCGAGCGTCTTCGCCAGCTTGACCTGGCGGTCCTGGACAACTGACGTATAGACTGCGCGTCGGATTCTCGCGCTCCGAGTGCATGGTGTTTGAAGATCGTTGTTTGATTGAGGTTGATAGGATTTACGCCCATTCCAACTTCATCAGAGCTCGCTGAACCAGCAGGGGCTTCGACACTTCCTGGCAGCCAGGTCCGACTAATCGAGGCAATTCGGCAGTCAAACCCGGTGTGGGTGGTGAGGTCCCTTATTATTAGACGGTGAGGTCGTCAAGATTTGCCGTCAAAAATAGCGGAGGCATTCGCGAAACGTCAACCCGCAAGCGAATGGAGTCAGCTATGGGACCGACGATTGGGGCGCGACCTTGGGCTGCCTGCTTACTCGCAGGGGATGAGCGTATAATATGTTGCGGCGGGCTGGGGTTTGAGGCTCGAATAGCTTGGGGATACGAGGGCGAGGCTTGTCCAATCGGGCGACCTTGCCCTTTCGTCTTCTTGTGTAACGCCTACAACTTTACTGGCTGATCCGTGATCGGTGGCTCCGTTGCGCTGGCCCATCGAGCGCAGATTACACAAGGGCTGAACGAGCGCCATCACTGCCCGATGGAGCTGGCTCAGCCCAACCGCCTGATGATCTGCTTGAATCCCTCTGGCAGGTTCCTCTCGCTGATGGCTGGATTCTGTTTGTTAATCACAGTGAAGAACGCGTAGCGGTTAAGCTCTGGCACATGCTCAAGCCAACGTCTTTCTGCCCGTATCACCACTATGATTGCGTTTCTCGTGATCGCCTCCCGCACAAGGCGAAAACTATACTCTTGCGAAGGGAGAGTATGACCGAGCCGCTTGTATCTCGTCGAATGATACGGGAAGAACTCGACGCAAAGTACCTCATTTGCGATTTTGCCCGAGCCGTATCTTTCGATCAACCGACGCAGACGTCGGTACCACCATCCGTGTCCGGACGACCCCGCGTTCTTGGGATCGAGCACGTAAAAGGGATAATCTTGCTGGGCATGGCACAGGTTGTTGCGAAGGGTGCCTATGAAGTAGTGATCGTTCTCATGAAAGCGATTGTCTCTCGTATTATAGCCAGGATTAAGGTTAAGAAGCACGACGTTAGCGCTTGCGCTTCCCAAGAATGGCTCAGGCAGTAGCTCCAAGTGAATTTTGTAGATCTCATCGACGGACTCATTGAAGCGAAGGATTGCCTTACGGTCACTTTGAAGCACAAATGGTGCACTAATTGGAAGATCTAGCCAAGGGTTCTCCATGCTGAGTCGCGTTCCGGGATTTGTGAGCGACAGTGTTCGCACCATTTGCCGTGGTACCTTTCTTGATAGCGGCCTTCACTCTTCTGAGATCCTCCTCATCAGAGGGTCGAAAACAAACTGGATTGGGTTCCATGCAAGCCAGCAAAACCGCCTCAATAAGCTTGGGATCGTTTGGTATGTTCATAAGCTAATTTAGCTATTTCTATAATAGCGCGGGAGATTCAGGCAAGGACCGAGTTGTGGGCAAGGTACTCGAAAGCGAGTCTGGTCAGGACTCGCTTTCGGCGAAGTTGAAACCGAGTTGAACGGCCGGCCCGCCATAGTAGTGCTGTGGTGTTAGAAACATGGCCGTCGAAGCCACTTCATCGACATCAGACCACGGCGAAGGGTCGGTTAATTGCGAGCCGGTCGGATCGGCCTCCTCGTTACTCGGCACCGGCTCGCTATCTGGAGTGCCTGTCGGTTCTGGCTGCGGATCGGCAACGCTACGATGAAGGTCGACCGGCTCAATTACCCAGTTCTCAAGGTCAAGTAGCCGCGCGGGGGTGCTGCGGGCGTGCTAACGATTTCGGATGAAATCTCGTCATCTTCGGGTTCTTGATCATCGGCGATGATCGGGAACTGTTTCAACAATGCTATAGAGCATTGCAATGCCGCGCTCTTCCTCAACCGGCACAAAGAAGTGCTGCTTCCAATTCCGCTGTGTGTGAGCTGTGGAGTCGCCGGTCTTCGGAGACCGTCACTCAGAGATGGGAATTAAGCAAACTCCGCATCACTGAATTGGAATCGCGACCTGCCAATTCGCAAGAAAATCGCAAAGAATCTCCGATTGAACCGGAGTGTAACTAAGGCTATACTAATGCCGCTTCTGAGAATTGCGTCCCAGAGGTTGTAAGTCCAAATCGCTAATTTCTTGCGTTTAGCCAAAACTGTTTGGCCGCATTGTACTCTCCCACTGCGGTCGGTGAGCTGCTCGGCGGTGAATGGCGCCATTACATTGGCAAATACTGCCGGTCAACAGACCTCCCAATTGTCGGGGCGAAAGGGTGTCGTGCCAGAACATGCCCGAACACCACCCGTGAAAGGAATATGCCATGCCAACGATACGCGTTGTCAATCAGCCGAACAAGCGCCATGGGCACCTTGCTTTCAATGCGATTCGAGAAAGCAGATGGGTTGTGCTTTCCGTAGTGGTGATAACGCTATTCGGGCCGGCGCTGTTGACGCTTCAGGGTTTGGATGCGCGTCGCGTGAATGCTTCGCCAACCATGACGGGCGGCGCCGTGATGCCCGCCGCCCTGCCGCCCAGCGAAGACCAAACGGTGCACATTCCGTATTTCATCGACCAGGGCGATATGACTTCGACGCTGACGCTCAACAACAACATGCTCAACGCCAGCGAAGCGACTGTGACTGTCTTTAATAGCAAAGGCGAATCCTTCACCGCACCGACGATCACGCTGCCGTCGCAGAATATCGAGCTCTTCAACCTGCGTGAACTGACAGCGGCGGCGCGCGGTGATTTCCATTCCGGCAGCGTGCGGGTCTCCTATCACGGGCCGTCGATGGCTGTCACTTGTCAAGTCAGCGCCGCATCGGCAATCAGGCACGTAGCTTTTGAATCCGTCGAAACCTCGCCGATGGAATTTGCGTCATCGCGGCTTGACAGCATTGCCTGGGCGAGGGATGAAGAGACCCGAGCAAGCGCGGCATTGACGAACACAACTACAGGTACAGTTACGGTCAACCTCAACGCGGGAGCGAGTGTGAAATCGCTTACCCTCAGCGCGCATGAAACGCAGGTCATCGAGCTGCGAGAGTTTCTGGAGAACCGGCAGGGCGCGACCGCAACTGTGATTCACATTGAGCACAGCGGCATACCCGGAGCGATCATTGCGACCGGGTTTGCGCTGAATGAAAAGACTGGCTTTTCCTGCAATCTTCCGTTTGTGGATCGGGCGGCGGCTAAGACTAGCCAACTCGCGGGCGCGCACGTTCGCTTAGGCAGGGCGGCCGAAAAGGAAGGCTTTCCGGCGGGAACGCGCTTCAGCGCGCCACTGCTGGTTGCGAATGTCGGTGACGCAGCGACCGACGCGCACGTCCTCGTCGACTATACAGACGGCGGCGTGGTCAATCGCGCAGACATTGCGAAGCTGAACCTTGCGCCACAAGAGGTGCGGCAGGTCGATTTGGCAAGCGAACTGGCGCGGCGCGGCATCATTGGTCCGGTGGATGATGCCGGCGTGGACATCAAGTACAGCGGCGAACCCGGAACGGTCATCGCCCGCTTAACGAGCGTCGATAAGAGCAGCGACTTTGCCTTCGATGTGCCGGTCAAAGATCCTCTTGCTGAGATGCTGCGCGTCGGCGGCAGCTATCCCTGGCGCTTAGATAACGGCTACACGACCGTGCTCCACTTGAAGAACACCATCGACAAGCTGGTCTACGCCCTCGTGCAGGTGCGCTATGCCGGCGGAACTTACAACCTGGAGCGCCTGCCCTTGGAGCCTTTTCAACGGTCGCGGTAGACCTCAAGCAGTTACGCGATGGTCAGCAGAAGGACATTCGCGAAAGTCCAATGCCGAGCGATGTCGAGGTCGGCCAGATCGGCTGGTTTGAAGAGGAAGTCGGTTCGCTCATTGGTAGGGCCGAGCTGCGCAATGTTGGACAGGGGATAGCCAGCAGCTTCAGTTGCGGCGACACGTGTCCGTGTCCGCCAGCCAGCAGCAACGCTTACTTGACGCCGGGCTCATCGGTGGGGCCTGTGGGCGGAACGGCGCAATTCAGTTCAATGGAGCAGCGTCAGGATTGCCGGGGCGCAGTCTTTGGACCATACAATCGCACCTCAGACAGCAGTTGGAGTTCGAGTAACGCGAGCGTGTTTACGGTGAGCGGCGGCACCGTCTCGTGTTTGCAGCCGGGTAGTGGCACGGTGACGGCGCAATTTCAGGGGACGGTTTATGGCCAATAGTGTGCGCCGATTATCATCACTCAAAGGCCTGGCGCCGGCGTAACCGTCATAAAAATAGACATACTTCAGGACGGCGCCATCGTGACAGGCACAACACGCGATGCTATCGTTGGGCAAAAAATGAACCTCAGCGTACAGGTTCAACCTTCTGGTACGCAGCTAACGAACACCAATTGGTCAGTTCCAGGAATGAGGGTAGGAAATTACGCGGTAGATCCATCTGGGGTTTCCGCTCAAGTTGTACCGTTCACGGATACCACAACCACATCGATCTCTTTCTATTGGGTCGATGAGGGTTATAACAGGACCGTGTCGCTCTCCGGTAAAGTCAATGGAGTCTCCGTCAGCGCCTATGTGATCTTCGACGCGAAGCGCCCGGTCGTTACTGTCACAAGTGAGACTGGAGAAGTTGGTTTATCCACTGTGTGGGATAATGCCCTTACGTTGCACTTCGGATCGCCCAGTCTCATTGGCATCAATCTGAATCGTACATTCTATTCACCTCCCTCCGGTTTTAGTGGAAATACTTTTTGGGTTCAAGTTATCGCGCCCTTGAGAAGGAGGCAGCTAGCTGATGGTACTTGGCAAAAGTTGACGGGAGCAGGGCTGGATGGTCATTACCCCTACAGTAGCATCACGCATGCTGGCGATAACCCAAGGCAGCCCATCGACAATTCCAGGTTGCAATACGTAGCTAACGATACTGCCACCATGTGGTTGATGTTCCAACCTAGCCTAGCCAATTCTATACCCGTGCCCTTACTCAAGGTGGACTGGAGTTGGTATGGGGCGATTGAGAATCGAGGAGGAGGAAACTGGGTACTTACTGCCAGGTCTAACACGGTAAATCCGCCTCCGGTAGCTACTACGGAATTCCCACAGTGGAGTCAGCTAGCCAACGACAGTGTTTGGGTAAACGAATGATTTGGCGAATTGCGCGTGACTGCTGTAGGTTCTTAAGAGAGATGTTAGAGTTCGACGATCATTGCCTCGCAATTTGGGTTCAAGATGTTGGCATAGAGATTTAACGCGACTGGAGCTACGCTTCGGAGGTAGTAAAATGAAGTCTGCCAGAAAGCACATATTGCTTACGATATTCTTGATGACAACGGGTAGTCTGGTGTGGGCTGTCCTTTTGCCCAGACATGGACTTGGATCGCAAGCGAGGAAATCGACGCCCCCGACTTGGGGAAAACCTTCAGGAGGCTTTCAGCTTTTAGTTGAACTGGAAAAAGAAAGTTTCAGCTCTCAGGAGCCGATTGAGATTCATATCTCTCTGAAGAATGTCTCCTCAAAGACTATTATGATTGAACAAACAGCGCCCTGGCGGGACTACAGCATAGAGATCCGAAACGAGGAAGGGAAAGAGGTGGCTTTCTCCGATGCTCGAAGAAGACTAGAGCCAAAGTCAAAGGATGACTTAATCACAAGCCACAAGCCCACATATCTTCCTGCGGGTGGAATAGTAGAAGACCACCTGACGCTCAACAAAATGTTCGATCTAACCGCCAGAGGAACATACTCCGTGACAGTAAGACGCTCGGTTCATAAGTACGACCAGAAGTGGTTAGGGGTCGCAGAAGTAACGTCCAACACCGCTAAGATCAAATTGGGCGCTTGATTTACCGCGAGCCAGCAATCAATGTCAAGCAGCCAACTGCTACGGCAACAAACGGTATGCGGCTCGGAGTCCCGTCGAGGGCTTCGTTGCGCAGATTCCCGAAAGCGAGTCCGGTCAGGACTCGCTTTCGGCGAAGTTGAAACCGAGTTGAACGGC
>DATMCM010000408.1:0-4334 GCA_035558335.1 Blastocatellia bacterium
AGCGCCTGATCCCAAAGGTATAGATCCTCAACTGTGGAGTAGAGCGACCCCGCAGCATAAGGCAGAGACATATCCAGGTAAGGCGCGTTGATAAATCCGCCGGGCCGCTTCTCGTAACCCGCGGCGCGCTTTGCTAGGATCGTTGCGTAGTGATCGTAGCCAGTGTTCTTCATCCCTACCGGGTCGAAGATCCGCTCCTTCAAAGCTTGCTCATAAGGTTTGCCGGTTACGCTTTCGACGATCGCGCCGAGCAAAAAATACCCTGAGTTGTTGTAATTCCATTTGGTGCCGGGCTCAAACTCGAGGTCGCCGCTCGTGTACTTCTTTACGAAATCGGACACGCTGTACGGGTTGCGACTTATCTCCTGAAAGAAGTTCGGCAAGCCGGTGTAGCTGGGGATGCCGGAGGTGTGGTTCAGAAGCTGATGGATGGTAATTCGATCGCCGGTATCCTTGCGGTAGTCGGGCAGATAGTCCGTGAGTTTGCCTTCCAGCTTTATCTTGCCCTCCTGGACGAGCTGCAGGATCAGCATGGAAGTGAACTGTTTGGTGATCGAGCCCAGACGGAACTTGGTGTCAGTCTCAACCGGGATGTTCCACTCCATGTTGGCCATCCCGTATCCCTTCTTGAAGATGACCTTGCCGTTCTCAGCCACTAACACCGCGCCGTTAAACTGCCGGTAGCTGTTGTAGACCTTCATCAGCTCATCGATCTTTGCGGCTTTGTCCTGGGCCCGCACGCTCGTCTGCGCGGCGAGTAGCCAGGCAATAGCAATCACAAAAGTTTGGATTCGAATTTCAAGGAAACGCTTTCGCATGATGGTCTCTCCTTCAAGATACTATTTCAGAGTTATCATCGAGTCTTTGCGACTTTGCGTGAAACCCGTTTCTCGCAAAAACGCAAAGACGCGCAAAGACGCAAAGCCTGAAGGCAACCCGCAGTTCACCGGATTCCAACCAACCCCTGAACCGATTGGATCAGTTTTTCCGAATCGTAGCCTACGCCATCCTTGAAGACGATTTCGACCTTTTCTATTTCACTGATATTCATTGCCGGGTTTCCTCGCACTATCATCAAATCGGCTTGCTTTCCGACAGCAATCGAGCCGATACGCGAGTCTTCGCCGAGGAACTTGGCGCCGTTGAAGCTGGCTATCTTGATCGCTTCCAAAGGTGTGAAACCTGCTTCGACGAGAAGCTCAACTTCACGCAAATCGCCAAACCCCGCTACGATGCCGCCGTTGCCGGTGGGGTCAAGCCCGGCTATCAGTAAACCGCCGGCCTTCACGAACGCGCGCTCGAAATCCATCGCCTTGCGCAGCATCGCAACGGACCCGGGATCGGACGAGACACGAGCTCGCGCCGTCAGATAACGCACACGCGCATCGGTAGACATCACACTGAGCACTCGGGGGTTGAGCAACGCCGAGGCCGCTCCGATGCCGCTTTGAGCCAACGGCGCGCTCCCGGCTTCGAAGACCGGAAGCGTTGACGTTATCGCGACATTTTTAGCCACGAGAGTACTAATTGTCTCGCGCGCGGCGGGGCTATTCAGATCCAGTTGCTTGATGCTGGCGTTGAGCGCGGCGGCCGGGCACTGATCAGGCTGCTTGTCTGGAACAAACTCCGAGTCCACCAACAAGCCGTGCTCGAGATTATCGATGCCGATCTCCGCAGCTTCCCGGAAGCCGATCGAGCAAAGATGCCCGGTCACCTTGAGTCCGCGCTTGTGCGCTTCTCCAACGGCCGCGCGCAATTCAGCGCGCGTTATGTTCATGTAAGCTTTGAAAGAAGTAGCGCCTTCGTCAGCCCAAAAGTTAACCATCTTCCGCGCGTCTTCCGGGCCACTGAGTTCGTGCATCACCGGGGTGAAGGACCCTTGCCCCTCGAGATACGGAGCGGTGATATGCATCTTGGGTCCGAGCATCTTGCCAGAGTCGATCAGGCGTTTTATTTCAAGATCGGTGAATGGCACCACGCTGCCGGTAGTGCGAATCGTTGTGACGCCCAGAGCCAGGTAAAGACGAGGAAAGCTTATGCCCATGTTTGAATACATCGGGGGAGATCCGCCCATCGGGAAAAACATGTGATTGTGCATACCCACAAGGCCTGGCAGGACCGTGCACCCCGAGAGATCAACAGTCTGAGCATTCGCCGGCACACTAGCTGGTGCACCCGCCTCGGTTGCCCCGATCGATTGGATTTTGCCCTGTGCGATCACGATCGTCTGATCATCACGAGCTGCGGCGCCGGTTCCGTCGATTATTCGCACGTGGGTCAGGACAACCACCGGAGCTTCGACGCGAATAAATTGTTGCCGCTCAGCAGTGGGGCCCTGCGCGACAAAGCCGATTGAATCGGCCGAGCCGACCGTGATACCAACCAACAGAAGAAAGGCCGTGGCGATTTTCATAGGTCTCCGTTTTGGTGTTCTACTGGGTTCAAGACCGGCTCATTCTAGCTGTTTTCTATGCCGGGCAGAACGGCGAATATGCAACCTTACCTGGGAAGCGTGCGGCTGGTGCCACGAGCTCGCGTAGTGGGCGACAGAAGGATAGATGATCAAGTCAGCAAAGTGTGAATCTTCTGCCGCCCGCTCCGCGGGCTTGCCAACTAACTTCTCACTTTCCCTAGGGCTGCGAAGACTCGCCCTGGGCTACATGCTTTCGCCCACTGCGTGGGCTAACTCGTTCACATCTGCTTCCAGTCGCCCGCCTGCTCGAACGCGTAGGCAGCGCGGTAGATAGTCGGCTCATCCCAGTGCTTTCCAACCAGCATCACGCTGACTGGCAGCCCATCGCTCATTCCGCAGGGAATCGCCATCGCCGGATGGTGAGAGATGTCAAACGGCGCGGTGTTGGTGATCATTTCGAGCGCCCGCTGGATGATTTCTTCGCGAGCCGCGCCCGCTCGCGGCATCGGTTGAGACTTCATCGGTGTCGTGGGCATTAGGAGCAGGTCATGCTGGGCCAGGACCGCGTCGTAAGATGCCGTCAACTGACGGGTGATGTTCATTGCCTTCCCGTAATATCTGCTTCCGTGTTGTCTGTGAATGTAAGTTCCGAACAGGGTGAAGAGCTTCGTGGTCTCCGACAGCTCGTTTGCGCGGCGGCGCCACCCGCGATGGAAGTCCATGAGGCTGGTGACGTAGAGGTCGGGACGGCTCAGTCCGTAGCCGTCACCCCACATCATCGTCTGCGTCAAACCTTCGACTCCGATGGGAACCCAGAGCGCTCCTCCCAGGAGGTGCCAGGGGATCGACACCTCGGTGACGACGGCTCCCAGCTTGCCGAGAAGTTGAGCCGCCTTGCGGACCTTGTCGTCGACGTCGGGCTCTGAATTTGGAAGACCAAACCCCTCCCTCACCACTCCGATTCTGAGCCCCCGGACCCCGCCCTCCACCATCTGCGTGTAGGGGCGCACTGTCGGCGAGTACTGCCGCGGATCGTAGCCGTCCGGACCCGCGAGCACCTCGAGCAGCAGCGCGTTGTCCTTGACCGTCGCGGTCATAGGCCCGGTGTGGTCGACGTAGACCTCAATGGGCATTATGCCGGTGTAGGGCACGAGGCCGTGCGTCGGTTTCATGCCATAGATGCCGCAGAAGGACGAAGGCAGGCGGATCGAGCCACCCTGATCTCCTCCGATCGCCATGTCTGCTTCGCCCAGCGCGACCAGGACCGCGCTGCCCGAGGACGATCCTCCGGCGGAGTAGCCCATCTTGTAGGGGTTATGCACCGGCCCGGTAGCGTTGGTGTGACTTCCACCCGACAGACAGAAGCACTCGCAGTGCGCCTTTCCGAGGATGACGGCTCCGGCATCGAGGATGCGTGTGACGATGGTGGCGTCGACGTCCGGAGTGTAACCTTCGAGCGTTGACGAACCGTTCATCATCGGCACTCCGGCGAGCATGACGTTGTCCTTGAGTACCACCGTCTTACCCTTGAGCTTTCCGTCGCTCGCGCCCTCGACCCGCGTCTTGCAGTACCAGGCGTTGTGCCTGTTCTCCTCTGCTGAGGGACGGTATCCGGAAGTACGCGGGTATTTCACTTGGGGCAGGTTGTCGGGAAGCTGGTCGACGACGTTGTAGGCGTCGACGTTCGGCTGCATCAACGCTATGAATGAGGCGATGTCGCTTTCAGTAAGCGATAGACCCATTTCATCGGCGATTTGCTTCAACTGGTCAGGAGTCGGCGAGGTTACTGGCATGTCTTTCCCCCAATGTGAGAGTGGTGGCTGCCCGGCGCTAAGGGTCAGACTTCATCCGCGAGCCCAAATCATCAGTAGTTGTGCAATAGTGTGTTGAGGCGGCAATGCTGTCTCGCCACAAAGGCACG
>DATMCM010000409.1:0-2810 GCA_035558335.1 Blastocatellia bacterium
GCTATCGCCATGTTCGAAAATATTGCGCGAGATGGTGCGACCGCCAGGAATTCCGCCGGAGGACTGTGGAGCTTCGACCTTCTTATCGTCGGAAGGACTCGATGATCGCCTCCGCCATGGCCAGGAACCGCGAACTTGGACCTTCCGGTCCGACGCTCTGCCGGCTGGCACGGGCCCCTTCGAGCAGTATCGATAAGGTGTCGGCCAGGAGTTCGGCCCTCGCGATCCCCGCCTTGCGACAAAGCTTGGCAAGCCAGTCTCGATATTCGGTCTTGATATCCTCGATGAACTTGCGCGCGGGATGATCTTCCTCGGTCAGCTCAACAGCGGCGTTCGTAAACTCACAGCCGCGGCAATCGTTGGCGAGGCGCTTTGCCACGCGCGCGAGCCAAAATCTTAGCTGTGCAAGACCGTCTTCAGGACTGCTCGCCTCGATCTCAGCCCAGGATTGTCTGGCTTCCTCGGCCCTGGAACGCAGACACTCCATGATCAAATCGTCCTTCGAAATGAAGTGGCGATACAGCGTCGTCTTGTTGGTGCCCGCCACTTCGGCGATCGTATCGATGCCGACCGCGCGGATTCCACGCCTGTGAAACAAGTCTCGCGCCGTCGAAACAATCCTTTCGCGAGGACGGGGCGACGTCCGGCCGCTCTGCATAAAGGCTCCTTCGGAAATCCGAGGTCCACGCCTTGACTTGGACGTGACCGGTCAGTAACTATTTGGGTTAATTACCGATAACCTCCTGTCACTTTCGCGTCAAGATGGTTCGGGGGACAATATCGGGCGGTGAGGAGCCGTCTTTGAAAATCGGCGCTTGGTCAGCGGTTTGCCTATGAAGCTGGAAATGCTGCACTGCAAGATACCGGCCCCCGAGGAGCAAACTACGAGATGCAAACTAGTAGCCCGAGGCGAGTCGGCTGGTGTGTGGCAGCGCGTGCAAGCCAAGCGGCAAATTCTGCTGTCCCGGCGGTGCGGCCTCATCGAAACCGACCCCTCGTGAGCGGATCCCGTTTCCGATGGTGAATTTCCTCGTTGAACGTCCGATCTGGGCGCACCCACCGATAGTCGGCGGCTATCAGCCGAATGCAACAGCCCAACCAAGATCGAACCTCCCATGAATGCGACTGGCGTTGCCGCCGGAGCCCCCTTGGCCACCCTGGAGAGATCAAGCCGATGACGGAAGAGAAGCTCGCAAAAAAGACGGTCACCGTTCGTGGACAAAACATCGCGTATCATGAGCGCGGCGAGGGACCGCCGATCCTGTTCCTGCACGGCAATCCCACCTCGTCCTATCTGTGGCGCAATGTCATTCCCGAGCTCGAGGGGCTGGGCCGTTTGATCGCGCCGGACCTGATCGGCATAGGGGACTCGGACAAATCGGGAGAACCTGCCCGTGTTGAAGGTTGTTCAGCTTTCGCCGAACGTCAGTAACCGCGAGACCTAAGTTGGTGTTGCGCCAAGTTGGCAACTACAATTGCTCGACGGAGAGCCGGGCGTCGAGATTGGCGTGTCATAGCCCAACGCGTTTTGGAGTTTTGCGATCGATCGGCCATATCGGCAAATGGGGATTCCGCGAAACTTGCGACTCTTCGACGTCTCAAAAGGTGGCAGATATGACGTTCTAGACGTGTCTCTGATAGCTTAGTCTGGGTTCCGAAATGAGTACCGGCACGATAAAGGCCGCGAACGCTACGAAGCTGAAGCTAGCGTCGAAAACAAAAATCACTCAGGAAGCTGAAACAAAATGAATTCAAAAGCCGTCACCGTGAAAGTCGCGGTCCTGGACGACTATCCGAACCTGGCCATGCGAATGGCCGATTGGTCCGCCTTGAAAGACCGCGCGACAATAACGGTTTTTAACGATCACATCGCGGGCACGGACTCTGTTGTAGAACGGCTACATCCGTTTGACGTGGTCAACATTATGCGGGAAAGAACTCCGCTTTCGCGTGAAATTATTGCCCGCCTTCCGAATTTGAAATTGATTGCTTCAACCGGACCCCGCAACGCTGCCATAGATGTCTCTGCAGCCGCCGAGCGCGGGATAGCAATTGCTCATACGGGCTACAGGTCGGAACCTACGATCGAATTCACATGGGCATTGATTTTGGCAAGCGTCCGCAACTTCGTTGCTGAAAGCAACAATTTCCGATCAGGAGGTTGGCAACAGTCGATTGGAGGAGATCTCAACGGCAGGACTCTCGGCGTCCTCGGGCTTGGCAATGTCGGCGCACAGGTCGCAAAAATCGGAAGCGCATTCGGCATGAATGTGATTACCTGGAGTCAGAATATGACCCCTGAACGGGCGGCTGCGGCGGGCGCGATAAGCGTCTCTAAAGTCGAATTATTCCGCCAGTCAGACATTCTAACCATACACGTTGTCCTCAGCGAACGGACCAAGGGGATGGTGGGCGAAGCGGAGCTCGCGCTGATGAAGCCAACGTCGCGCTTGATTAACACGTCTCGTGGACCAGTCGTAAACGACGAGGCTTTGATAAAGGTGCTACAAGCGCGAAAGATCGCCGGTGCGGCTTTGGACGTCTTTGATGTCGAACCTCTGCCTGCGGATCATCCATATCGCTCTTTGGACAATGTGCTCGGCGCACCACATATCGCGTATGGTACAGAGGGTCTGTATCGAACTTTCTACCAAGATACCGTCGACAACATATCCGCTTGGCTCGATGAGCAGTGATAGCACGCAGTGTGCGCCTATGCCTGTTCCAGCCGTTTCGACGTCAAGCCCAGCTCCAGCCGCGGGTGCGCACACCATGTTCGCGCTACGAGCTTATCGGACCCGAACAGGGCA
>DATMCM010000410.1:0-3532 GCA_035558335.1 Blastocatellia bacterium
CGATATCCCGAACTTGCTTGTGTTCGCAGCGCCGATGTTGCTGTTGTATTTCTTGAGCGTAGGCATCGCCTGGGTGTTCCATCGAAAGCGGCAGACTGAAAAGGAGTTTCAAGAGTTGGAACGCAAGAAGTGAAGCCGCTCAGCATTCTTAGATTGGCCGATCGAAGCACATCAGTCGGATTTGAAACGATGAGCACGCTCGCCTTAACGGGCAGGCCTGCTTGACCGGCTCGAAGGGCCCCGCGTAGACTTGGAACTTCAGAGTTGCTGACCTCTCCCAGGCCTAAGGCTTTTGGCGAGACCACATAGTGGGAAAAGGAGTAAGTAGTTATGAAGCGTGTTGCCGCTCACTTCAAGAGGATGATTAGTGTCGCGCTTGCGGTAGTCGTGGTGACCACTGGCATGTTTTCGCTCACTCTCGCTCAAGACAAATCCAAGGCAAAGGATCCGAACGAAAAGAAGAAGAAGGATGAGCTGAAAAGCGTCTACAAGAAGTGGCTCGACGACGACGTCAATTACATCATAACCGATGAGGAGCGGAGAGCTTTCAAGGCACTCAAAACCGACGAGGAGCGCGATCAGTTTATCGAGCAGTTCTGGCTCCGGCGCGATCCCGACCCCGACACTCCAGAGAACGAGTATAAGGAGGAGTATTACCAGCGCATTCAGTACGCAAACGAGAAGTTCTCTTCGGGAATTCCCGGATGGAAAACTGATCGCGGCCGCATCTACATCAAATTCGGTAAACCCGATGAGATCGAGTCTCATCCTTCGGGGGGCGCGTATCAGCGACCGTCGTATGAAGGCGGCGGCAGCACCTCTACCTTTCCTTTCGAGACCTGGTGGTATCGCTACATCGAGGGCGTCGGCTCCGATGTCGAGATAGAGTTTGTGGATCCTTCGGGATCGGGCGAATACAGAATCGCTCAGAACCCGAACGAGAAGGATGCGTTGCTCTATACCCCGAACGGCGGGCTGACGCTGGCCGAAGAGCTTGGTATGGCAAGCAAAGTGGACCGCATCAATGGCGGCGCATTAGGCAATCCAAGCGGCATATTCGGCGGAAGGGCAAAAGATCAGCCGTTCGAGAGGCTTTCGCTATTGGCCGACCTCAATAGGGCGCCATCGATCAAGTTCGGTGATCTTAAGGTTTCGGCCGATCTGCCGGAGATCGCGACTGACGTCCTGCCGTTCAGTGTGCGCACCGACTTCTTCCGGATGAGCAGCGAATCGGTCGCCACCTCATTCACTATGCAGTTCGATAACTCGGACCTTTCATTCAAGAACCAGGGCGGTATCTATTCCGGTACGGTGAACCTCTATGCGCGACTGACCGGCTTGAGCGGGCGGCGAGCTGGCAACTTCGAAGATACGATCCAGACAGCGCGCTACAGCGAGGACATACTCAAGGAAGGTCAGGCGCAGAAATCGATTTACCAAAAGAACATCGCGCTGCCTCCCGGACGTTACAAGATAGACGTGGTGGCCCGCGACACGGTCAGCGGAAGGAGTGGCATACTGCACCACTCGTTCGAGGTTCCGCGCTATCAAGAAAAGGCGCTCGCGACCAGCACGATAATTTTGGCGAGTTCGATTGAGCCGCTCGACAACCGGACGGTCTCCGCGGGACAGTTCATCATAGGGCGGTACAAGGTCAAGCCGTATGTCAGCGGCGTCTACAGGCCCGGTCAAAATCTGGCGCTCTTCCTCCAGGTCTACGATGCGGAGATGGATCAATCGACGCTTCAACCTGCGCTGCGAGTCGAGTACAGCGTCTCAAAAGGCGGTCAGGAGCTTTATCACGCAGTTGAAGACGGGAAGACGAAGGCGGGTCTTATTGACATGAAGGGCCAACAGCTCGTCATTGCGAGGGCAATCCCGCTTCAGGATAAACTGGCCGAGCCCGGAAGTTACACGCTCACGGTAAAGATTACCGACCTCGTGTTACAGAAAGCTGTTAGCCCTCAAGCTCAATACACAGTCGTCAGCAAGTAGAATTCTCGATCGAATCGTGACTGAGGTAGACGGGGTCCGGAAGCGGACCCCGTCTTTTTTGACAGACGATGCGCCAGCAAACCCGCGACTTAGATGCTGTTGAGACCGCGATATCGGATGTCGTCGTTGACGATACCGGCCGATCGACATGTCGCTCTTTGGTAAATTTCGCGAGCACGTGCTAGAATCCGGCGCGTCACCCACGCTATGACAACCATCAGCATACTTGGCTCGACCGGCTCGATAGGACAAAGCACCCTCTCCGTGGTTGAGTCGCTTTCGGATAAATTCGTCGTGAGCGCACTGGCTGCTGGCCGGGACCTCGAAGGATTGACCCGACAAATCGCCCGGTTCAACCCGCGGCTGGTTTCGGTTGCCGACGAGACGGATGTCAGTGTGCTTAAGAATAGCCTGAGAGCCGCGGGCATCGATCCTTTGCCGGAGATCGCTTTCGGCGAAGAAGGTCTTGTTGCCGTGGCGAGTCTAGAAGGCGTCGACACCGTGGTTTCCGCCACGGTCGGCGCAGTTGGATTTCTTCCCACCTACAAGGCACTGTCACTGGGGCGCCGCGTGTGTCTCGCTAACAAAGAGACCCTGGTGATGGCCGGCGAGTTGATGACTCGAGCCGCACGAGACGCGGGGGCCGAGTTGCTGCCGGTCGACAGCGAGCACAACGCGCTTCATCAGTGTATGAGAGGCGAGCAGCTCTCCGAGGTAAAGCGGCTGATCTTGACGGCTTCGGGAGGACCGTTTCGACAGACACCGCTCGAAGTGATGCAACGCGCAACCGTCGAAGAAGCGCTCGCTCATCCGACCTGGCAGATGGGCTCCAAGATCACGATCGACTCGGCTACCTTGATGAACAAAGGTCTCGAAGTAATCGAAGCGGGCTGGTTGTTTGGTTTTGGAGCCGATCGGATCTCCGTCGCGGTTCATCCGCAGTCAATAGTTCATTCAATGATCGAGATGATCGACGGCTCGATCATCGCGCAACTGGGCGTAACCGATATGCGGTTGATGATCCAATACGCGCTGACTTATCCGGAGCGGCTGCCGACCGATCTTCCGCCGCTTTCACTCGACAAGCTTTCCAAGCTCGAGTTCTTTGATCCCGACCTCGAACGATTTCCGTGCCTCAAGCTTGCTTACGCGGCTATGCGCGAAGGCGGTACGATGCCCGCGGTGATGAGCGCAGCGAATGAAATCGCTGTAGCGGCGTTCCTGGACCGGAGCATCAAGTTCATGGAGATTCCACGGGTCATAGCCGAAACGATGGAACGGCATGATACTCGACCCTGTTCGAGCATCGAAGGCGTTCTTGAAGCAGATCGCTGGGCACGCGCCTGTGCGAAATCGGTAATCGCGGGTCAGGCATCCCAGGTCGGAAGCTAAGCAAGACGGTGGCTTGCAGTTCTCACTCAGCGTTAGCCCAGCCGGGCTGAACATATCAGCAACAAGAAGAGGGCGGTCATAACGGCCAACCTTTTAGTCCAATCATCCGATCTAGAAAGCCATTCCCGTCACGATCTTAGAGGAA
>DATMCM010000411.1:0-5371 GCA_035558335.1 Blastocatellia bacterium
AAAGCGTTTCAAGCGGGACCTGTAAGCCACTTCGGGATCGGTCAATCGGACTCTCAGCCCCCCAGGACGATCATCGCGCTGCTAAACACCGAGACTAATCTTGCTTCAAGCAGCCGTCTCCGCCTCCGGGTTCCCAGCACGCCAGTAAGGAACGCTTCTATGCTAGCTCAAGGGTCCTACTCGTCGGTGCCTCTAGAGGCTCCGATCACGGACGGAACAGATCGACTCTACAACCTTGCCACCGTGCTCAACGAGATAAGCGAAGGCACCGCGTTGCTCAACCAGGAAGGCCAGTTGCTCTGGCACAATCGGTCCTTCGACAAGCTGTTAGTTGAGAATCGCGAAGGCCATCTGCTGGTCGCCGCGGTGATCGAGTTCGCGATGGATTTTTATCAAGAAGTCTACGAATCTCGTAGCGGTGGGCACGAAGGTGATCACTCACTCGTCCGCGACGTGACAGTTGGACGGATAGCGCACGAAGTCCATTGTACCTTGATGCCAGAAGGGATGCTGGGGTCCGAAAGCTATGCGCTTTGTCTAATCAAGCGCTCAGCCTCCAGGTGGTCTAACTACGAGGAGCATCTTCGGCAAACCTGGGGACTGACGGAAAGGGAAGCGCAAGTCGCCGTTGAATGCCTGCGCGGCAACAAGAACTTGGAAATTGCAGAACGCCTCAGAATAAGCGTTGAGACCGTAAACAAACATTTGGACAAGGTCTACCAGAAAGCGAACGTTCGCGGTCGAGCTGAGCTTGCGTCGCGCCTACTCGATAGTACCTTCTGAGAGACTCACCCGCCTAATTCTTCACAGCCTTGCGCCTTCGATGAGCAGAGCTTATTTTATTGTTGATGCAAGTCAAAAAGTTGGCCGGGTCAGTATTCACGGCTCTCCCGGACGGAACCGGAGTCCTTTTGAACCTGGCAACACTCATTTACTTCGGTTTGAATTCGACGGGCGCGTCGGTTTGGCAGGAGATCGACCAAGTCGAGGCTGCCGACCTGGACCAACTTGTGCAATGCGTTTGCGCTCGGTTTGAAGTGGATCGAGCTTTTGCACGCAAAGAGATAGCGATTTTCATCGAGCGGCTGGCAAGCCTAGGCCTGATCCAAATCATCTAGCCGATCCAGGCTTCGGCGACCAATCCGCATCCGACGCAAGCTCAGTCTGTCAAACGCTCGCCGTCAAACCTCGTCAAAAAGTTCTCGGTAGAACCTACGTAAAGTCTGTTATTATAGAAGTTAGGACTTGACCGGGAGAAGGGCGTTAATGGCTTGATAATTTACTTTAACTTTTTTCTTGCATCCTGTTGAGAGGTATGGTATAAGGTGCCCTCGTAAACAACACCGCCTCAAGTTCCTGCCTTGAAGCGGTACTGTTTCAGCGGTGCGCTGGGGTATCGAACATTCAGATGGGGGGCTAACTGAATGTTCAAGGGGGCTTGTCGATTAGACGACCCGGCGCACCGCACCATCATACTCGCCGCCTGATACTCAGTCAACGAAATTCTTTAACCCAAAACTGGCACAACTACGCGGTTTTGTCGAGTTTCATGCTATCGGGGCGTGCGAACGCGGCTTGTTTTGAGGGGTCGCAGCTTGCCTCGATTGACAAGGCTTAAAGCGCTATGTTAAAAGCTCTCCGACTAGTGAGCGCAACTGTTTCATAGCTTTTCTTTGTTCAGTCAAAGCACTACTACACGGCCTCGGGTAAGAGAAGTGTCGTGGCTCATGACTAGGCCCAGGACACGATGACAGACGAAATCAACGATAAACCAATCACCGAAAAAGCTGAAGGATCCGAAGGCAAGGATCCTGACAAAGCGAGTGGTGCGAGCACGACCGCTGTCGGCGGGAGCAGTTCGGATGAAAGCCGAGGTGAACCCCCGGCCGCCTCTTCGGATCGAGATGCGAAGCCAGCAGGCTCCGACACCGAGCGCGACAAAACTGCGCCGCCGAAAGCGGCTCCTAGAGCGGATCACAAACCAGTTGCCGGAGAAAGAACGCCCCCTGCCAAAAAAGGGCCTGTCATAACCTCGGACATCTCCGACGATTCATTGGTTGACCGGATTAAGGAACGGTTCGGCGATGCCATAACAGAAGCCGTAGCAACCCTCGGTCAGCAGATACTCCGTGTCAAGAAGTACTCATATGTTGAGCTTTGTCGCTCTCTTCGGGACGATGAGGATGCGAACTTTAAGATGTGTACCGACCTCACCGCAGTTCACTGGCCCGACCGGAAGGGCGAAGAGTTCGACATCATTCTGTTTCTCTATTCGCTTGCAAGGAATCGAAGAATGCGCGTGAAGGTGGCTATTGCGGACGGCGAGGAGTGTCCTTCAGTCACCGATCTCTGGGCTGGCGCAAACTGGATGGAGCGAGAGGTCTTCGACATGTTCGGAGTCAGGTTTGAAGGCCATCCTGATCTCAGGAGGATATTGTTGCCTATCGACTGGCCTGGACACCCGCTTCGCAAAGAGTATCCAATCGGCTATCAGGACAATCAGTGGACGGACCAGCATCTGCAGTATCGAGAAATTGATTACGACACAAGCTTGATCGATGTGAAGTACGCAGAGCGCAGATAACCTTATGCAGGAGCAACCAGCAGCCTCGGGCCGGGAGACGCTCTTCGACTCTGAAGAGATGGTACTTAACATGGGGCCCCAGCATCCGTCCACCCACGGAGTGCTGCGCGTGATCCTGAGGCTCGATGGCGAGACAGTAGTCGACCTCGATTGTGATGTCGGTTACCTGCATCGGGGTGTGGAGAAGATCGCCGAGAGCGACACATACGCAATGATAACGCCCTATTGGGACCGACTGGACTACGTTGCAGCGGTTTCCAATGACCTCTGTTACGTCGGCGGGGTCGAGAAGCTGCTCCAGATTGAAGTGCCGAAGCGAGCCGAGTATTTGCGCGTCGTTCTGACCGAGCTTCAACGGATTGCGTCGCACCTTCTTTGGCTGGGAACTCACGCGTTAGACATAGGTGCCGTTACTGTGTTGCTCTACGCCTTCCGCGAGCGTGAAGAGATCCTAAAGATCTTCGAGGATTTCATCGGGGCGCGGCTGACTGCTCATGCGTTTCGGATTGGAGGACTCTGGTGGGATGTTTACCCGGAGTTCGAAACACGAGTACGGGATTTTCTCAAGATCCTTCCCGGCCGCATCGAAGAATACGAAACCTTACTGAACGCGAATCGGATTTGGCTTCAGCGAACAGTAGGGATCGGCGTTCTTCCCGCTGAAGAGGCGATTAACCTAAGCCTGACGGGTCCCGGACTGCGCGGGTCCGGCGTCAAGTACGACGTCCGCAAGGCGCAGCCCTACTCGGCTTATCCAGACTTCGATTTCGAAATACCCATTGGCGAGAACGGAGATACCTATGATCGGTATCTCTGCCGTATGGAAGAAATAAAGCAAGCGGCGCTGATTGTAGAGCAGGCGCTGGACGGATTGCCTGAAGGACCGGTGATGGCTAAGGTACCCAAGGTGATCAAGCCACCGGTAGGCGAGGTCTACCATTCGATCGAAGCGCCAAAGGGAGAGATCGGCGTTTACCTTGTGAGTGACGGCACGAGCAAACCATATCGAATGCGAATTCGTCCGCCGTCCTACATCAATCTACAATCGCTCAAGCGAATGTCGATCGGGCATCTTGTAGCGGACGTCGTGGCGCTGATCGGAACACTTGATATCGTCCTTGGAGAGGTTGATCGTTAGAGCGAAGCGCCGTACTGGATCCGCCGAACACGTGGAAAGGAACCGCTGATCGCACTGTTAGCAGCTAATCCGTGTTGAACATTATGCAAGGCATTCTAGCAACGCTGATGTTTGTTGCGCCCGATTGGGTTAGAAATACCGTCACGCACGAGAGACCGCCAAATGTGTTCTGGGCAGACTACGTCGTATGGCCGGTCCTACAGATCCTGATCGTGCTGTTCATCGTACTCACGCTCGTTGCCTATCTGGTTTACCTCGAGCGCAAGGTGTCGGCATTCATGCAAGCGCGGCTTGGACCGATGCGAGTCGGCCCTTGGGGCCTCTTGCAGCCGGCGGCGGATGGTTTGAAGCTACTGCTTAAAGAGGACATCATCCCGCTTAAAGCCGATCGAGTGGTATTTGCGCTCGCGCCCATAATCTCCGTCGTATCCGCGCTGGTTGTACTGGCTGTGATCCCGTGGGGCGCGGCCTGGGCTACCATCGCCAATATCAACATCGGACTCTTATTCATCCTGGCGGTGTCGTCGGTAGGAGTCCTGGGTTTGGTGCTCGCGGGATGGGCGTCAAACTCCAAGTACTCCTTGCTGGGCGCGCTCCGATCTTCGGCTCAAATGGTTAGCTACGAGATCGGTCTGGGGCTTTCGATCATCGGAGCCCTGATGTTCGCGCGGACGCTTTCGATGTCGGGAATCGTAGAAGCTCAGCAGGCCGACCATATCTGGTACGTGTTCTTTCAGCCCCTCGGCTTCCTTGTTTACGTGATTAGCGCCCTTGGTGAGACGAATCGCGCGCCGTTCGATCTGCCCGAAGCCGAGTCGGAGCTGGTGGCCGGATATCACACAGAGTACTCGGGTTTTCGCTGGGCGCTCTTTTTCATGGCAGAATACTCGGCGATGATCGTTACCGCGGCAATTGCGGTGACGCTCTTCCTTGGAGGCTGGATGCTTCCAGGCGTCACCGGTACATCTTTTTTTGGATGGTTTGGCCCAATCCAGAATCCGACACTCCACACAATTGCAAGTGTGGTTGTTTTCGGGTTGAAAATAATGCTCTTAATCTACGCTTACATGTGGTTCCGGTGGACATGGCCGCGTTATCGCTACGATCAGCTGATGGAGCTGGGATGGAAATGGATGATACCGGCGGGCCTCGCCAACATCGTGCTAACCGGCATTTGGTACGTTCTGGCAATGCCTCCGTCCCGAGGAGGGGTGTTCAACCTGATGCGCGAAGTCGGCGGCAGACTTGTGCCGACCGGCAAGGGCGCGCTTTACTTCTTTGTCACCGGCACGGCAATAACAGTACCTCTTGTCTGGCTGCTTCTTGCAAACATCAATCGGCGGTCGCGAGACTTCAATCTGCACGACCAGCGGCAGCTTCAGATCAACCTGCGCCGCGAGCGATTGGAAAAGGCGCTGCAGCCACAAGCGGCCGACAATGGTGCGCAATAGCACAGCTTGCAGTCTTTAGGTAAATTCTATGTCAGCAGTAAGAACCCGAGCAGCTAAACGAACCGTTGGTCAGTTGATCAAGCGCCTTTTGCTGCTCGATCTATTCAAAGGGCTTGCGCTTACGTTCAAGTACAATGCGCGCGCCCTGTACGAGCCGCGCGATGGCGGAAACCCCAATCAAGCGATCTACACCGAGCA
>DATMCM010000412.1:0-2362 GCA_035558335.1 Blastocatellia bacterium
ACATCAAATGATTAAGCTGGAATCCATTCGCGTCGCAGAGGTGCGCGGAAGCCTGGCTCTATCATTCCCACGTGGACGAAATGCGCGATATAGCTTCAGGTCTGTTCGGTGCCATCATAGTGACTGCGAAGGGAAAGGCGCGTGCGGACGGACACGGCGCGGCGGGGAGCGGCGGTAGAGGCTTGCCAACGATAACCGTGTGTGCCGCCAGCAAAGCAGCTCTCCGTTCATTCGCGCGCACGTGGACCTCAGCTTTGCAGGATCGCAAGATCCGCGTGAACGTGCTGAACTCGGGCGGGATCGCCACGGCAGCACAGGACTTCCTGCCGCCGGGCGCGCAGGAGATTTATGCTGAAGACGGTTCCTTGCGCGAAGCCAAGATGGTAACGCTTCCCGGAATAAATCATCTAACGTGGTGCGCAGGGCGACGACTCCGGAACGATGGCCACTCTTTACCGGTACTTTAAGGATTTTTGGAAGCTGGCGGTCGTCGCACTCATCCTGGCGGCGATTAATCAGGTTTTCTCGCTGCTGGACCCGCTCATTTTCCGACACATCATTGATTCCTATGCAACTCGCTACCGGGAGTATTCAAGCCCGCAGTTTGTCCGCGGAGTGACCCTGTTGTTGGCGGCTGCTGTCGGTGTGGCGCTGGTGTCGCGTATCGCAAAGAATTTCCAAGATTATTTTGTTAACGTGATCACCCAGAAAGTTGGCGCCCGTATCTACACCGATGGTGTGCGACACTCTTTGGATCTTCCGTACGCCCTGTTCGAGGATCAGCGCAGCGGAGAAACTCTCGGAAAGTTGCAGAGAGTTCGAAGCGACGTCGAGAAGTTCATAGCGTTGCTTGTAAACATGGTCTTCACGACGCTAATTGGCCTGGTGTTCGTGACCATTTATGCGGCCAAAGTGCATTGGTCGATCGCTCCGGCCTATTTGCTGACTGTCCCTCTTCTCGGCGGCTTGAGTTCGTTGCTGAGCCGCAGAATCAAGACCGTTCAAAAACGCATTGTGAATGAGACGACAGCGCTTGCCGGCGCAACGACGGAATCGCTGCGAAACATCGAACTGGTAAAGAGCCTCGGTCTCGCGCAACAAGAAATCGATCGCCTCAACTCCACCACGAATAAGATTCTCAAACTGGAACTTGAAAAGGTTCGCTACCTTCGCAGCCTCAGTTTTGTTCAAGGCAGCATCGTAAATCTTCTGCGGACCTCGATCTTGTTTCTGATGCTGTATCTCATCTATACGCAGCGCATTACCGTCGGACAGTTTTTCTCGCTCTTTATCTATTCGTTTTTTATTTTTGGTCCCCTTCAGGAATTGGGAAACGTGGTCAACGCCTATCGCGAGACCGAAGCATCGCTCGACAACTTCGAACAGATTCTCAGAATGCCGGTGCAACCGAAACCGGAGCATCCGGTGGCACTGGCCTCGCTGGAAACACTGGAGTTCGACCAGGTCACTTTCCAGCATCAGTCCGCGTCTTCACCGGCGCTTAGCGGAATCTCGTTCCGCGTGAAACGCGGGGAGACGGTTGCGTTTGTGGGACCGTCTGGCGCAGGCAAGACCTCGCTCGTGAAACTTTTGGTTGGTCTCTACTGGCCCATGAGTGGTCATATCCTCTATAACGGAACCCCGGAGGATGAGGTTGCAATCGAAGATCTGCGAGATCGACTCGGATTTGTCACCCAGGATACGCAACTCTTTTCCGGCACGATCCGTGAGAACCTGCAATTCGTGAGGCCTGATGCCACCGACGAGGAATGTCTCGAAGTCCTGCGTCAAGCCGCCGTCGAGGGTTTATTACTGCGAGCGGATCACGGACTCGACTCGAAGATCGGCGAAGGTGGAGTCAAAGTCTCAGGTGGAGAGAAGCAGCGAATTTCCATCGCGCGCGCCCTGCTGCGCCGCCCGGAATTGCTGGTGTTCGACGAAGCGACCTCTTCGTTGGACTCCTTGACCGAGGAAGAGATCAGCCAAACGATTCGGGACGTGGCTGCGAGCCGCGATGCCATCACCATATTGATCGCGCATCGCCTTTCCACGGTTATGCACGCGGACTGCATCTACGTATTGGAACGAGGGCGTGTCGTGGAGAGTGGCCGCCACGAAGATTTGCTCGCGAAAAAAGGACTCTACAACGCGATGTGGCGACAGCAGGTAGGAGAGGGCAGTGAGAGTGTTCTCGATCCGACATGATTAGGACACCTGGAGGAAAGGAAGAGAGGGCGTTACAGACACAAATATAGTCGCTGACCGGCTGGTCTCGAGCCAGGAGGTTGGCGGTTCATCCGGATCGCGCGAACTCCTTGCGAATCATCTAAATTTCAACGGCGCGCTGACCAGATGACCAGAT
>DATMCM010000413.1:0-4091 GCA_035558335.1 Blastocatellia bacterium
CATCGCGTCGACCAGCGTGGTCTTGCCGTGATCGACGTGCGCAATGATCGCGATGTTGCGGATGTCCTGACGAGCGTCTACTTTCTCGTGCCGCGCTTCCGTCATATTCGGTACTGCTTCCACCATGTCCTCCTAATCGCCCTGGAGCGAAACGAGAATGATAACAGAGTTTGCGGAGTCTGTCAGGATCAAGGTTAGGAGGAGCGTAACTTAGGGTTGATTAAAGGGAGGAATTGGTCTGACCAGGTGTATGTAGAGACCCACCAGCCGCCGACACCCAGATCACCCGATACCGTTCCCAACCCCGTCAGGGGTTGAATGTTTGTAGACACAAGCCACAATCTCGCCTTCCGGCCGAGTTTCTAATGCTCCGATTGTGTTGAAGCCTCACATGCGGCCGGAGCTGCTTTCTAGCGTCGGATGCTACAAATATTCAACCCCTGACGGGGTTGGGAAAGGCAGCGACAGACCTCGAGTGCCGGTAGTAGGCTTGGTGGCAAGATAGATTTATGATCCGACGGATTGCATTCCAGGTCCCACTCTATAACGCCCCGTAACTAAGCATTGGAGGAAGAGCATGGAGTTCAGGCTTTAGCCTGATTTTGTGCCTGTTTTTTTGTATACCGCAGGTCACACTGCAGGCTAAAGCCTGAACTCCATGCTCTTACTGTTCGAATCAACCGACGTCGTTGCGCGGATTATTCCCGCTGAATCGATTGCTGGTATAATGGTGCTAATCGGGTTTGAAGGAGCCTCGGTCCTTGGAAGCGGTATCGATAAAACGACAAGGCAGTTACTTCTACACCAGAGCCTACTGGCAGGTGGTCCTCTTTCTGACGCTGTTGTATGGCGGTATGGGCGCGGTGCTGGCGATTCTCACTGAATCCGATCTGGATGACGTGCTCGACCAAATCATTTTTCCAATTCTGGCGTTCATTCCGGTGCTGATGATGTGGTCATTTTACGGAGTGATGCTCTGGGCGTTCAAACGGGAAGCCGAAACTTCTATCGAAGTAGCCGCCGAGGGAATCAGAGAAACCTACAAAGGCCGCGAGCGAAAGTTTATTCCGTGGGAAGGCGTGCGCGAGATCGAGTTGAACGCTGATTTGACCGGGGGGGCCAACGTTCGCGCAAGAGGGAACTTTTCCGCGATAGCGGTATCGAACGTCGATCTGGTGATCTCGCGGCCGATGGGACTTAGAGAGATGCACCGGGCTCTGGGTCGCACCGGTGAGATTTTCAAGCTCTTCTCGAATCTGCGAGCCGCGGCGCCCCACGCTGAAGTAAAAATGAACAAGCTTGCTAGCCGCCGTTTGAAGAAGTACACCTTTGCCGATCGCGACTCAGTCTAGACGGCGAGCCGCCAATGCCCGGTCGGCGCTTGAAGACCTCTCTTCACGAAACAATCCGCGAGAAGCAGCAGAGAGAAACTTCGTATTGATTCTGTTTTTTCGCGGCCGAGTGTCCTTGTTTGTTGTGATTCTCTCCTCTCCAGCAGCCGCCACGAAACGGGTGGTGTCTTAGTTCGAATGTTTTCTCTGCGTAACCTCGGCGTCTCAGCGTCTCAGCGGTTAGTAAGCGCCGAAACAATGCTAACCGCGGAGGCGCAGAGACTCAGAGACTGCGCTGAGAAACTAAAATTAGGACACCAGACGAAAACGCGCCGTCTTGCTAGCCCGCACAGTGGCGATGCTATACTCCTCCTCAACCCACCTCAGGGACGAGCCTATGAGAGAGAAATACGAGATCGTGATCGGGCTTGAGATTCATGCGCAACTCAAGACCGACTCAAAGATCTTCTGCGCCTGCTCGACAAGGTTTGGGAGTGAGCCGAACTCGAATACCTGTCCGGTCTGTCTCGGTTTGCCCGGAGCGCTGCCGGTGTTGAACCGGAAGGTCATCGAGCTGGCTGGCCGCGCAGCGATTGCGTTGAACCTCGATATCAAGCGCGAATCAATCTTCTCGCGCAAGAACTATTTTTATCCTGACCTTCCGAAGGGCTACCAAATCTCTCAATATGACCGCCCCTTTTCGGAGCGCGGTTGGGTCGAGATACCAACGTCTGAGCGCAACGAGTCCGGCCATGCCGTCGAATGGAGAACGAGGCGCTTTCGCATAACCCGACTTCACATCGAAGAAGACGCAGGCAAGTTGCTCCACGAAGGGATGCCCGACGCAACGCGGTCTTACGTCGATCTGAACCGCAGCGGCGTTCCGCTTGCCGAGATCGTATCCGAGCCGGACTTTCGCTCGTCTTGGGAAGCATACGACTACATGCACTACGTTCGGCGCACTCTTCAATTCATCGACGTGTGCGACGGGAATATGGAAGAGGGAAGCTTGCGATGCGATGCAAACGTGTCGGTGCGGCTGCGAGGGGAGGAGGAGTTCGGCACCAGGGTCGAGCTCAAGAATCTGAATTCATTTCGCTTTCTGCAAAAGGCGATCGACTACGAGGTCGATCGCCAGATCGCCGCCCTGGAAAAGGGCGAGAAGATTGTGCAGGAGACACGGCTCTGGAACGAGCGCGAGGCGAAGACTTACTCGATGCGCTCGAAGGAAGAGGCTCACGACTACCGTTACTTTCCCGAACCGGACCTGCCGCCGTTATGCGTTGATGAAGAATTCGTCGAACGGCTTCGGGCGGAGATGCCTGAGCTGCCGGAGGCCCGGCGGCTGCGGTTCATTCACGACTACGGCTTGTCGTTCGACGATGCGAGTCAACTGACGGAAACGCGCGAGCTGGCCGAATACTTCGAAGCTACTTCTCGAGCTTGCGGAAATGAGAAGGCGGCCGCGAACTGGATTCTCAACGAGCTGCTTCGCGAGTTGAAGACTACGGACATAGAGATTAGCGCGTCACCTGTCTCGGCTGAGTCACTTGGCGGGATGATCAAGCTTATCGACGCAGGCTCGATCAGCGGGAAGATGGCCAAGCAGGTGCTCGTCGAAATGTATCGCTCGGGTAAGTCGCCGGACGACGTAGTTAGCGAGATGGGCGGCTCTCAGATGTCCGACGAGTCCGAACTACGCGGATTGGCCGAGAAGGCTGTGCGCGACAATCCTAAACAAGCCGACCAGTATCGGGCCGGTAAGACGGGCCTGTTTGGCTTCTTTGTCGGACAGGTGATGAAGATGAGCGGCGGTCGCGCGAATCCTCAAATCGTCAACGAAGTCTGAAAGCGAGCGTTGGAGAGTTAATGTCGAGATCGATGAAGATCAGAACGAGTAGTTGCGTTTTGCTCTTGGTGGCGGTGTGTTCGCTCTCGTGCGCCCCGCGCGTGAGTTCACCCGACGAAGTCGCGGTGCTCGAGACTACCTACGGGCGGATCGTGATCGAGTTCTTGTCCGACGCGGCGCCGAATCACGTTGCGACTTTCAAGGACCTGTTTCGCGAAGCTTTTTTTGACCAAACCAAGATTCATCGGCTGCTCAAGGAGCAGGGAAGACCGATTGCAATACAGGGCAGCGACCCGAACTCGGTTAACGGGGATCCTAGTACCTGGGGCCGAGGCTTGCCCGGACAAAAGACCTTGCGCGCCGAGATTTCCAAGACGCTGGTCCACGAGCGCGGGACGGTTTCGGCGGCGCACAAGCCCAAAGAAAAAGACACTGCAGCAAGTCAGTTCTTTATTTGCGTCGCTCCGGAGCCGAGATTCGACGGCCAATACACTATTTTTGGAAAAGTCATCGAGGGAATGAACGTGGTGGATTCGATTGCCCGGGCGCCTCTGGTCCAGGGCACTGAGCGCCCGGTTGATCCGGTCGTCGTCAATCGCGCCTATCTTACCAGGCACGACGAGATTAAGTAGGAGAGTGCGATGAACAAACAGGATATCGAGCTGTTGTACAAATACGACCGTTGGGCCAATGGCCTGGTGTTCGGCTGCGCTGCAAAGTTAAGCGAGGAGCAATTCACCAGGGACCTGCAAAGCAGCCATCGCTCGGTGCGCGACACGCTTGCCCATATTCTCGCGGCAGAATGGATCTGGCTCAGGCGATGGCTTGGTACTTCGCCAAAATCACTCCTCGATCCCCATGAATTCGCCGATGTCGCCTCGTTGTCGGCGAAGTTGAAGGACGTGGAACAG
>DATMCM010000414.1:0-5096 GCA_035558335.1 Blastocatellia bacterium
AGCGCAAGCCCGTAGTTCAACCGTTCCAGGAGCGAGCCGGTGTTGACCCACTGATCCGCTCGATCCGGATAGCCGGTCGGCGCCTGGTAGAGATAAAGCGGCTGCCCCATCTTGGCGATGAACTGCGTCGTCTGCTGCGGAAAGCTCAGCTCGCCGCCTAGCGCTCGCACCGCCGAGGCTGCAAGCTCAAACGGAGACTTGATCTTGGCTCGATACGCCTCCGCCGAGTAGAACTCCGGCGAAGTAAAGATCGCTCGCAGCATCTCGCGGATGTCGCCGTCGGTCTTCTGATAAACCGACGTCACTCGATCGACAAGCAATTGCGGCGAAGTGTCGCTGACAAAGCGACGCACCAGCTTGGTTGAGATGAACCTTGCGGTGGCCGGCTGACGCGCGAGAATCTCAACGACTCGCTCGCCGTCCTTGATCCCACCACCAGCCAGGATCCGCTGGCCGAGCACGGTCTTCTCGCCGTTGTCGTGCATCCAGTCGCGGAAAACGAACTCGGTACCTCGTCGCGGCCGATCCAGCGTCCAACCAGTGAAGCAACGCGCGACTTCCTGCACATCCTTTTGAGTGTACCCGCCTTCAACGCCCAGGGTGTGGAGTTCCATTATCTCGCGAGCATAGTTCTCGTTGATCCCGGGTTTGCGGTTCTGAAACTGCTGAGCCGCCCGAGGCCGCGGCTGATTCGCACCGGGCTGATCGGGATAGCGCATCTGATCGCGCTGCATCTGCTGCTGGCGATAAGCGGGGTCGTTCATCCGAGCGCCCGGTCTCTGATTGCTCAGTCCACCGAACGGTCCGCGACGCAACTGACCCTGGCCCATGCCTCGACGCATCGGCAGCTTCGCATCCGGCGACATCGACTGAAAGTTGTCCAGATATACAAGCATCGCCGGGCTCTTTGCCGTCGCCATTAAGAGGTCCTTGAACTTACCCATCGTCCTGGGCCGAATGACATCCATTTCATAGTTGGTGGTTAGTTCGCGGTCGGCGTTCTTTGCCCAAAAGATGTTGAAGTGGTTGAACCAGAAATCGCTCATTACTTCCTGCAACTGGCGCTCGCTGTAGGTCGCGCGGATCAGCTTCTGACCTTGAAGCTCCTGCAGTAGTAGCTGAGGCGGTTTCAAGTCGTGTTCGCGGTAATAAGCCATCACCTGTTGCCGGTATTGTTGTCTCTCGTTCTCGTCCATAGCTTCCGGGTTTGCAACTAGCGGCAGCGTCGCGCCTTTAGCCTTTTCCTTGCCCTGCCGCAATCCCAACTCGCGCGCAAGAAGTTGAGGCGCGGGGTACTTGTCCTGAACTTCTGCAATCGTCATTCGCAACGATGGGTAGTTTGCAAGCCGAGCTTCGACGGCTGAGTCGGCGATACGTTCAGGGTAGAGCTGCTGTTCGATGTACTTTTCCAGACCCATCCGCTTAACTCGTTCGACATCACCAGGACGCGGGCCAAAGGCAAGCCGGTTCAGCACGTGAATGATCTTCTGCTCCGAGGTCAGGCCTTTTGCCGTTTTGCCGCCAGTGTTGGCTTTAGTGTCGGCGCTCATCGGCGTCAGCGCTGAAAACGCCAGGGACGCAACAATCGCAAGAGCGACAGCCGCCGAGAAAGCTCGGCTTCTCAGGTTGACGCGGCTTGTAGTTGTTTTTCGTTTCATAGTGACTCCCTATCGGCATTTCGCCTGGCGATCAAGCTTCGCTGAGCGGGCGCCCGCGCGGCTTCTGTTTGGCGTTCGCTAACTTAGAGTGTAGACCTGCCCAATTAGTCTGAAAAGTCGTCTTTTTCCGACGCATCGCAGTGCTTGTTTTGGCTGGATCAAACGAATAGGGTTCGCTGGTAATGTGGGATTCGAATATCTTCTCTGTGCCGTCCTCGGCGACTCCGCGTCTCTGCGGTTAGTAAGCCTCGAAGCCTGCTAACCGCAAAGGCGACTAGACACAGAGACAACACGGAGACCTAAAGGCAGGACACAACCGGTTCCTACACCGAGCACACCTTGAAGAAGCCCGCCGTTACGTCCGAATCACGCGAGCGAGACGCATGCTCCAGATGCGCCGCGCCCAACGAGTTGATGGTTTCGACGTGCCGAAAGCGAATTCCGCGCGTTCTTCGAAACAGCCTGATCTTCAAATTCGCCACTTCGCTGTTGATGCAGTAGAGCGATTCGCCATCCGGGTCGGCGTATTCAGCTTGAACCATATCGCGCAATCGGCATTGAGCTACGCCCTCGATGTGCACTCGCGTGTTGGTAGCCGCGAACGACCAGTAACCCATTCCCAGCTTGCGCTGCCATTGCTCGGCCATTCGGAGCCGCGTGAACCGATGCTCTACGCCGCGATGTCGGAGAAGCAGGGATTGAATTGGCGGCAGCTTGCGGCCCAGTTTCCTCTGGCGCCCGGCGAGGCCTTCGAAGACCGTCCCCGGACTGCGTTCGAACGCGTTGGAGTGGACCCATACCCAGTCATCGACGTGTTTGCGCCCCCAGGTGTGCGACTGGCAGCCGGGCTCGTCTTCTAAACTGAACTCCCGACCGTCTACGGAAATGACTCCGGTGAAGCGCGTGTCAAGGTTCGGCGAGCATACGAACGAAGAAGGCCTCGATAGAGCTGCAACCGCTCGCGAGACGTGGTGATAAGTCGTCTCATTAGGAACGTAGCTCAGGTCCCATGCGATGCTGTGATCCGCTCCGGCAATTCGGCCAACTGCGTGATTTCCGGATAGAAGCCCATCGCCGATGTTCAATCTGAACCTTGCATCTCCTTCGACTAAGAACTGATCGATGGGCCACTCACGGATCAATCCGAATCCCCGGTCGATCCGCTCGCGATCAAAGAACGCAGCCCAAAGCGCGGCGCGCGGACCAGGACCATCGTTCGCGTGCGAGGGACATTCGATGGTGTAGCGAAACCAGAAACCGGTCTTCGCGAGTCGATGGTTGAGCGTCAGAAACCACACTTCATAATGCGGGCTGCTGCCATCCCAACGACAGAGATTGTCGCCAGGGTTTACAGCAATTTTCGAAGAAGGCTTTAAGCCAACCAGCATCGGCGCTCGCTTATTTGAGATTTCGAATCCTCGGCATATTATCATCAAACGCGCCCGTAACCACCAACTCGCAGCGATGTTTAGGCTTCCATTCTCTGCGCCGGGCTCTGCGTCTCGGCGTCTCTGCGGTTAGCCTTTCCGCGAGCCACCTTCACCACCCAAACACCGAGACGCGAGAGGTCGCGGAGAGAGCCCTCGAATTGAAGCTCTGCTCTCTGGAGCGCCAACTCGAGGTGGCCACGGATGCCAAGACGATGTATCCTCGGGAAACCCGAAACGACCATTTCAAACGATTTCAGGCAAAGGAGAAGTCATGGAAATCAAATTCGGGACGAATACGAAACCAGAAAGCGTCACGGCGTATTCTCTGAAAGTGCTCGAGGACATTCTCACCGCGGCTGGCCTTACCTCTTGCATAATCTCCAGCACGGCTAGAACGCCTCCAGACCAGGCGCGTGTGATGTACAACAATATAGTCGGTACGAGCGTCGCTGCTCAGAAGAAACTCTACGCCGCCGCCGGCGATATGGTCATCGACGAGTACGTCAAAGCGAGAGCGGCAAACAAAACCCCAACTGAGATCAAGGCTGCAATGGAAGCCAAGATCAATGAGATCGGGCCGACCAAGGTTTCCCATCACGCCGCCGACCCGAGCGTCTTATGTGTCTTTGATGTGGCTCCGAGTTCGATAGCGAAGAAGTCGTCGTTCGAGAAAGCGGTGCGTGCAGACAAGAGAGTAAACAAATTCCTCTTGCCGCCTGACGACCCTGGATACCATTTGGAGATCCCGCAACCGAAGAACATTTAGTCAAGAACGGAGTCCGCGCAAATCCGTCGAATCCGCTTTATCTGTGGTCTAAGCGTTTCGAAGCTTTGCATTCCCAATGGCGTCATAGATCACGGATGAAAACGGATTCGACGATTTGCGCGGAGACCACTGCGTCAATTCATTAGACAACCTGCTCCTCGACAACCGCCGCGCTCAAACGCCCATCCCTCAGATTCACCGTCCGGTGCGCGAGCCTCGCGTTCTCCGGGTTGTGCGTAACCATGAAAATGGTCTGACCTGCGGCGTTCAGACTCAAAAATACCTCCATGATCTCTCTGCCGGTGTGAGTGTCGAGCGTCCCGGTCGGCTCGTCCGCCAGAATCAATGGCGCCTGGTTCACAATAGCCCGCGCGATCGCCAGCCTTCCCTGCTCGCCTCCCGAGAGCTGATTCGGAAGCCGCAATGCCTTGTCCGCAAGCCCAACGCTTTCCAGCGCTGCCATCGCACGCGCTCGCTTTTGCTTCGTAGTTCCTGGCGCCGCGGCGAACGGCAGCATCACGTTCTCGAGCGTGTTCAGATACGGCATCAAGTGATGCTGTTGAAAAACAAACCCCAGATACTCGCGGCGAAAGTCTGCGCGACGCTCTTCCGAGAGTCCGTACACGTCTATGCTGTCTATCAACACGCTCCCGGTCGTCGGATGGTTCATCGCGCCGACGATCGTCAGCAATGTGCTTTTGCCCGAACCAGACGGCCCCATCAAGCAAACGAATTCGCCTTCGCCAATCTCCAAACTGACCCCGGACAAGACGCACACGTCTGAGCCCGCACCGTTGAGTTGATAGACTTTGTTTACTTCGTTGACTTCAACAAACGCCATGCTCTTCATTCTCGTAACGGACCGAGCCGATCGTAGGCTGAATTGTCTCTAATTCGAGTGTTTTCTCTGCGCAATCTCTGCGCCTCGGCGTCTCTGCGGTTAGATAGCATCGAAACCTACTAACCGCAGAGGTGCCGAGACGCGGAGAACTACGCTGAGAATTCAACGCACCGGGGTTATCGCCAGTCTCACGTCAAACGTATCGAACCGCTTCGGATGGATCGAGTCGCGCGGCTCGGGTAGCGGGATAGAAGCTGCTCACCGCGCCAATGACAATCGCCGCGGCAATCGAAGCCAGCGCCAACAGCGGGCTGACTCGAAAGGCCGCTCCTTCGGCGAAGTACGGCAGCACTGCCCAACTCGCCAGGATTCCCGCAAGCCACCCCAGCACGCCTCCGGCC
>DATMCM010000415.1:0-11028 GCA_035558335.1 Blastocatellia bacterium
ACTCGGCGTTCGGCGAGGTCACTGAAGGAATTGAAGTCGTTGAGAAGATCTCGCTTGTCGAAGCCGACTCTCGTCAGCTGGCCGTCAAGCCGGTGAAGATCATCTCGATCAAGATCGAACCCAAGAAGCTCGAGCCGTTCAAGAATGCGACCGTCGATGAGTTGCGGAAGGAAGTATTGTTGAGGACGAGCCTGGGTGACATCACGCTCGAGTTGGACCCGAACCTTGCGCCCGAGCACGTGCGCAACTTTCTCAAGCTGGTCGAGACCAGTTGGTACGATCACACCGCGTTTCATCGGGTGATTCCAGGGTTCGTGGTGCAGGGCGGAATCGGCTCGACTCGGGCGGGGGGCGCTTCACATCCGGCCGACCGATGGGTTCACAAGCTCAAACCCGAGTTCAACCCGACGCTCCACATTCGCGGCACGCTATCGATGGCTCGCGGCAACGATGCTAACTCGGCCGACACGTCGTTTTTTATGATGCTTGGAAAGGCGGAATATCTGGACGGCAAGTACACCGTGTTCGGAAAAGTGACCGACGGCTTCGACACGCTCGATAAGATCGCGAGTGCGCCTCGGAACGGGGAGACCCCAATCCAGCGTATCGAGTTGATCGAGGCGACGATCAAGCCGTGACCGTCGCTGCTCGAGCTGCATCCGGTCTTGCCCGCGGGACTCTAATCCCAACGCGCGCGGCGGCTCGAGTGCAATACATCAATGACCTGGACATCTCTTCTTCGGACTCGATAAATGATGCGGTACGGATCTTCAATCAGTTCGCGAATATCTGCGTGACGAGGATTTGAAACAACGCGGCCTGAGTGCGGGAACGATGAGAGTTGGTCGCCGCGGTTTAGTATGCGGTCGATGACTCGATGAGCGGTGGTCTGTGAATCGGCAGAAATGTGTGCGTGGATGGCGGCCAGGGATCTCAGGGCCCGGTCAGCACACCACTTTCATTGACACATTCCCAGCTTTTCACGAATCTGATCGCTAGTCCAAACTCGGCCGGCTTCCAGATCCGAGATGCCTTCTTCGATCATTTGCTGCTCGAGCATAAGCCGGGCCAGGTCTTCCCACGTGGCATCGTCGGGCGACGATTCAATGAGCCTCAATGCTTCTTCCTTTACATGCCTGGTTTCTTGCATCTCTTTGCCTCCGCACGAGAGATTCTACCACATTGACCCAGGATGAAACGCTGCAGGGATCTAACGCTCGAGCGAGCGAGGCGTTGATCGTTACCGGCCCGGTTACCACAACATCAACACTCTGTCGCGCGACTAACACAATTCAGGCGATGCTCGGCTCCCTAACTAGTTGGAACTAAATCACCGCGCGCGTATACTTCTGTTTTGAGCGTAGCGGAAACTAACCCGCGAGTCGTGCCGTATTCAAAGGGCAGCTCCAGAATCAAGTTACTCAGCAATCGGAGGAACCTCGCTATGATCCGAAAACTCGTAAGTTCGATTTTTGCACTCACTGTTCTGCTTGCAGTTCAGGTTTCAGCGCAAACAGTCGATGAGCTGATCAAGAAAAACCTCGACGCTCACGGCGGCGTTCAAAAGCTCAAAGCAGTCAAGAGCATAAAGACCTCGGGCAAGATCAACCCGCAAGGACTCGAAATCCCCATAACACTTCAACAAAAGCGCCCGGCGATGGTGCGAATGGACTTTGTCTTCCAGGGCAAGGCTTTGGTGCAGGCGTATGATGGCGAAACTGGTTGGAAGATCGATCCGTTTCAGGGCTCTTCAGAACCGGAGAAGGTCGCGGGCGATGATTTGAAAGACCTGCAAGAGCAGTCTGACCTCGATGGTCCTCTGGTCGACTACAAGGAAAAGGGTCACACCATCGAATTGATCGGCAAGGAAGACATGGAAGGCACGCCGGTTTACAAGCTCAAGGTCACCCTGAAAAACGGCGACGTTCGAAACGTCTATCTCGACGCCGAGAACTATCTCGAGTTGAAAGTGACGTCGAAGCGCAAGACTCCCGGCGGCGAGGTCGACGTCGAGCAGTATCTGGGGAACTACAAACCGGTCAACGGGATCCTTTTCCCGTTCTCGATAGACACCAAGGTGAAGGGCCAGACCCAAAACCAGATCACGATAGAGAAAATGGAGCTGGACGTTCAAATCGATGATTCCTTATTCAAGATGCCGGCCAAACCTCAGGACAAACCAAAGACCGAAGAGAAACCGAAGGAAAAGCCACCATCGAAAGTCTAGCGGTTTCCCCTTGGGCCACGTGTGGGTTGCGTGTGGAGATGCGCTGGCATCTCGCCAATGGGACGGGCGCTCGCGGCGGCCAAGTAAACTGTGATAGTGAACGCGACAGCTTTCAATATGTGAAGTATCTCAGCTCCTGACGCGAAGAATTGTTTGAAGGCCAAACCAAAGCCTGGTGAACCGGGCTATCCAATCGATCGGCCCGATTGACCAAGACGTGAACGCCTGGGCTGGTCAAAAAGAGATCCGTATTGCGACGTCTTGATGCAAGTCTGCAAAGCCCGGGGCTAATAGAAACACTGACAAGACCAATAGTTGAAAGGAAGAACCTCAATGCGCGCTCCCTCACCGCGAATAGCTTTGCTGGTTTCGCTCGTGGCGTCGATTGGCGCTGCAGCCGCTCACGCTCAGACAATAAAGCTCGACTCGAATAGCTTCGGCGGCATCGAAGCGCGGCACATTGGACCTGCCGTGACCAGCGGTCGCATCGCCGCCGTCGATGGAGTCAACAGCGATCCGCGAATCATCTACGTCGGAAGCGCAGGCGGGGGTGTCTGGAAATCCATCAACGCCGGCACAAGCTTCAAGCCCATCTTTGACAAGTACACTCAATCGATCGGCGCGGTCACCGTCGATCAAGCTCACCCCGACACCGTATGGGTTGGAACCGGCGAGTCGTGGACTCGCAACAGCGTCTCGGTGGGCACCGGGTTGTACAAGACGACCGACGCCGGCGAATCGTGGAAGTTGATGGGGCTCGAAGACTCCGAGCGGATTGCGCGCATCGTGATCGATCCCAGGAACTCCGACGTGGTCTACGTCGCGGTAACCGGGCACCTGTGGAACAGCAACGATCAGCGCGGGGTCTACAAGACCATCGATGGCGGCAAGACATGGAATCGGATGCTGTTTGTCAATACGGAGGCCGGATGCGCGGACATCGCGATCGATCCGCAAGAGCCCTCGATCGTTTACGCGAGCATGTGGCAGTTTCGGCGTAAGCCTTACTACTTCACATCGGGAGGTCCCGGCAGCGGTTTGTACAAGAGCACAGACGCAGGGAAGACCTGGAAGAAACTCACCAACGGATTGCCCGAGGGAGAGCTTGGCCGAATCGCCATCGGCGTTGCGCCTTCACGACCAAATCGAGTTTACGCGGTAGTGGAAGCAAAGAAGAGCGGCGTGTATCGGTCGGACGACATGGGTGAAACATGGACCAGGGTCAGCGCGGCTCAAAGCGCGGTCGGCCGGCCATTCTATTTTGCTCGAATCGTAGTGGACCCTAAGGATTACAACCGTCTTTACAAACCCGACTACAGCCTGTCGGTCAGCACCGACGGCGGCCAGTCATTCACCTCGCGCGGCGGCCGGGCTCACGGCGATTTTCACGATGCCTGGGTCAACCCCCAGGATACGTTCAACCTGTTCGTTGCGACCGACGGCGGCGTCTATGTTTCGCGAGACAAGGCGAACGCCTTCAAGTTCCTGAGCAACCTGCCGGTGGGCCAGTTCTATCACGTCGGGTTTGATATGGAGCAGCCGTACAACGTGTACGGCGGTTTGCAGGACAACGGCTCGTGGATGGGGCCTTCGCAGAGCCCGAACGGAATCGAGAACAAGGACTGGCGCAGCGTCGGATTTGGAGACGGCTTTCATGTTTATCCCGATCCGACTGACCGGGACGTTCTCTACAGCGAGTTTCAAGGCGGCAGCGTTCTGCGCTTTCACAAGTCGACCGGCGAAACAAAGCTCGTCAAGGTGTTTCCGAAACAGGACGAACCCAAGTATCGCTTCAATTGGAACACCGCGATGCACCTCAGCCCAACGAATCCAAAGGTGTTGTACATCGGCGGGCAGTTTCTGTTTCGCTCGACCAACAAGGGCGAATCGTTCGAGCGAATCTCGCCGGACCTGACGACAAACGATCCCGCAAAGCAGAAGCAGGATGAGTCAGGCGGACTCTCGCTGGACAACTCGAGCGCCGAGAATCATTGCACGATCTTCACGATTGCCGAATCGCCGCTCGACGAAAAAGTCATTTGGGTAGGAACCGACGACGGCAACTTGCAGCTGACTCGCGATAGCGGCAAGTCGTGGACGAATGTTGTTCGCAACATTCCCGGATTGCCCGCGAACACCTGGTGCAACGGTGTCGAAGCGAGCCGATTCGATAAGGCGACGGCCTATGCGGTGTTCGACGGCCATCAGACCGGTGACATGAAGGTCTATGTGTACAAGACTACCGACTTTGGCAAAACGTGGAAGTCGATTGCGACAGATGCGATAAAGGGCTACGCGCACGTGATTCGCGAGGACCGAGTCAATCGGGACCTGCTTTTTGTCGGAACTGAATTTGGCTTGTTTGTTTCGATCGACGGGGGAACGCAATGGGCCCAGTTCACCGGCAACGTTCCGCCCGTAGCAGTGCGCGACATAGCAATCCATCCTCGCGAACACGATTTGATTCTAGCCACGCACGGCCGAGGGATTCTGATCATCGACGACATAACTCCGCTGCGGCAGCTCAGCCCGAAGATACTCGAATCGGCGGCGTACGTGATGGAATCGCGTCCATCGCCGGTAACTGTCCCGGTAGGGGCGCAGGATTTTCCGGGCGACGGCGACTTCGTCGGATCGAATCCCAGCGAAGCGGCAACGATCACTTACTACTTGAAAGACCGCCACGTCTTTGGCGATTTGAAGATCGAAGTCTACAACTCGGACGGCAAGCTGATGTCGACCTTGCCGGCCGGCAAGCGAAAAGGAATTAACCGCGTTCAATGGTTCATGCGCTCGAAGCCGCCCAAGGTCCCGCCGTCGCCGAACCTGGCCGGGCCTTCGCTGACCGGCCTCATGGTTCCCGAAGGCGTTTACACCGTGAAGCTGATCAAGGACAAAGAAACATTCACCGGACAGGTCAGGGTGGTGGCCGATCCTAAGTCCCCGCACTCGGCGGCCGACCGCGCGCTTCAAGCGCAGACGCTCCGCAAGCTGTTCGATATGCAAGAGCGGCTTGCGTTCGTGGACGACGTTGTCACCAATGCCCGCGATCAGGCTAAAGAGCGCGCTAAGAAGGTTGAGGGCGACGCGCTGGCCAAAGAGCTGGATGCATTTGCCGACAAGCTCGAGGCGCTTCACAAGACACTTGTTGCGACCAGGGAAGGACCGATCACCGGCGAAGAACAACTGCGGGAGCGGATCGTGGAGCTCTACGGATGGGTGACGCAGTACGGCGGCCGGCCCACCGAATCTCAGCTTGCGAGGATACCGGTTCTCGAAAAAGAGATCGACTCCGCGAACTCGCAATTCGAGACGATCGTCGGAAAAGACCTGAATGCGGTAAATGCAAACCTTGCGGCGAAGAAGCTTGAACCGATAAAGGTGCTGATAAGGGAAGAGTGGGACAAGAAGCAGCAAGACAAGTAAAGCCATCTACGGTGAGAGGCATGTACGGGTGGCCCTCGGTGGCCACCCTCTCCACGCAGTGCAGCACCTCAGCCAGCGAGGGGTGGCCACCGAGGGCCACCCTACACGGATGCGGGAAAGCGGAAGGCGCGCTAAGATACTAATATGAGTGCAACAATTGAAACACCCGTGATCGTTTGTTCGTCGTGCGGAGCGAAGAATCGCGTGCCGATGGAAAAGATTCAAGGCGGTCTGGAACCTGTTTGCGGACGATGTAAGAAACCCCTGACTTTCTCGCCTCATCCTATTACGGTGACGGACGCTAACTTCGCGGAAGAGGTGGAGCGCTCACCGCTGCCGGTGCTGCTGGATATGTGGGCGGAATGGTGCGGCCCGTGCCGAACTATCGCGCCGATCATCGAGCAACTCGCCGGAGAGCTTGCGGGGCGGATGCGAGTGGGAAAGATGAACATCGACGAGAATCCGACGATCCCATCGCGCTTCGGCGTCCGCAGCATCCCGACGCTTCTTGTGCTGAAAGAAGGCCGCGAGGTTGACAGGCTCGTTGGGGCGATGCCAAAGCAGGAAATCCTTCGCAGGATCCAGGCTTTCATCTGAGCGGGAAGCTCGATTCGATTGGCCTTGCTTAGCAAGCCAACTTGCGCCACTTAGCGAGTCAAAAACTGCCCTTAGGAGCGATGACTTGAATAGCGCACGCCAACCGCGACTGTCGGTTCTATTGCTCTTTCTTCTGATTGCGACAGGCCCGACAGTCTTCGCGCAAGGGCCGCCAAAGGAAGCAGGACCCTTCCGCGAGCCTGAACTCGTCGAACTTATTAAGCTCGATAAGACGATTCACCTCGACATCCGCTACGCCACCTCGAACAACTTTCTTGGTCGACCGGTGTACACCGAAGCGCGGGCCTTTCTTCAGCGTCCGGCCGCCGAAGCTCTCGTGCGGGCGAACAAATCGCTGCGAAAAAAGCGATACGGGTTGGTGATTCACGACGGTTATCGGCCGTGGTCGGTGACAAAGATCTTTTGGGATGCGACGCCGGAAGACAAGAAGGAGTTTGTTGCGGATCCAGCGCAGGGTTCGAGGCACAATCGAGGTTGCGCGGTCGACTTGTCGATCTTCGATTTAAAGTCGGGCAAGGAAGTCGAGATGCCTTCGGGCTACGACGAGATGACCGAGCGTTCGCACATTAACTACGCCGGCGGAGCGGACGGAGCGCGACGGCTGCGCGATATGTTGCGCGCGGCGATGGAAGCTGAGGGCTTCGCGGTGTACGAGCCTGAGTGGTGGCATTACGACTACAAGGATTGGAAAGAGTATCCGATCTTGAACATTAGCTTCGCTGAGATTGGAGCAAAGCATAAGGCGGCAAAAGCGACAGGCCAGTGATCCTGGGTGAGTTGCTCTGCATATCAAGTCTCATCTTTCGCGGTTACTTGCGAAGATTATTGAGCGGATAAAGAATCCCGTAGGGATGCAATGTCTGTAGCCCACGAATCGCGAAATTCGCCTAGCTCCGTAGGAGCGCTATGTTCGGTCGGGGAGACAGTTGCGTTGAACTGCGCGCGGTTTACTACAGTAGGGCTGGAGCATCGCACTCCTACGGAGTTCGCGACGGCAATTACTTGGGATACTACAAACATAACACTCCTACGGAGTTAAGACGGGAAAAATGTCGGATAAAACCTGACAATGTTGAACAAAACCTGGAACTCGTTGTGATTGCAGCGGAGCTGCTGTGCGAGACTGTTGCTCTCAGGTCTTTGCGGCGAAAGGGACTTCAAGATCATAACCGCAAGACGCGCCGAGCCGCGGAGAGCCAATAGAGATTCCCGCTTTGCAGGGTCAATTCAGCAAGAATCTCGGAGGACTATGCCGCTTTCAAAGAAAATGCACGAACTCGTTGAGGCGATATCTCGAAGCAGACAGTCGCTGCTGAAACACGTTTCCGGATTGAGCGACGCGCAACTCAGCTACAAACCTGAAGACGGCGAGTGGTCGCTGAACGACATCCTTCACCATCTGGCGTTAACCGACGAGGCAAACGGAAAACTCACGTCGCGCGCGCTCAAACACGCGCAGGAAAGAAGTGTGTCGCCGGACCCGACGCCTGACGGGTCAGTGCTGCATTGCCTGGACGAAGCGGCCGCGTCGATAAGCAACACCAGAGCTCAGGCGCCCGACTTCGTCCGGCCTCTGTCGCATTTGTCTGCGCCGGAATCGCTGGCAAGGCTCACCGCATCGCGCGAGAGGATGCTCCAGTCGATCGAACAGCTTTCGGTGTATGACCTCACTCAGCTCAAGTACCCGCATCCGGTCCTTGGCGATCTTGATATGTATCAGTGGATTCTGATTGCAGGCGGACACGAAGGCAGGCACGTCGGACAAATCAAACGCATCAAGGCGGAGCCCGGGTTCCCAGCAAACTGAAGCAGTGGAGAGTCTTGGGAGTCTGAAGAGTCGGGAGAGTCTGGAGAGTCTGGAGAGTGAGCGAGCTTTCAGTCCACATAACCGATCAAGTTAGACGCGCAATCGAGAAGCACGCGCTTGAATCTCAGCCGTCCGAGTGTTGTGGTTTGTTGAGCGGCGAGAACGGCGTGATCACCGACATTCGTCCGTTACAGAATCAGGCCGACAGACCCGAGGTGCGGTTCTTTGCGACTCCCGAAGGCCTGTTCGCAGCCATGCGCAGAATGCGCGAAGCGAACCAGTCGCTGCTTGGCATCTACCATTCGCACCCGCGAACCGCGGCGTATCCGTCGGCGTCGGATGTTGAGATGGCCTTCTACCCCGAAGCGGTCTACTTTATCATTTCACTCGAGCCACGAATTGAGCTCCGAGCGTTCAAGATTGAAGGCTCAAGGATTCGGGATGTTGAGATTGTAGTTAGTCCGTAGTCCGTAGTCAGTAGTCCGTAGCTCGTAATCGCGAGGCACCTTACTGACTGGCGGGTACGGACTACTGACTACGGACTACTGACGATCAATAACATGTCAAAGAAGGTACGAGTCTCTGCGTTATTGTTTGGCCAGGCGCGAGAGTTTGCCGGCGTGGCGAGTCTTGACCTCGAGCTGGAAGCGCCGGCGACGGTGGCGAGCGCGTTCGACGTGCTGAAGACCCGACACCCAAAGCTCGCCGCGATGGAGCGCAGCCTTTTGTTTGCCGTCAACGAGGAGTACGCCTCGCTTTCGCGTTCGCTGGCGGACAACGACCGCCTCGCGGTGCTTCCACCGGTGAGCGGCGGCGCGGCTCCGGAGGGGGACTTCGTAGAGATCACGCGCGAGCCCATCGACATCGGCGGGCTGCGCGCGCGATTGCTTGCAGGCGAGGCCGGGGCAGTCGTGATCTTCGATGGAGTGGCGCGCAATAACACCAAAGGAAGAGCAACGCTTTATCTCGAGTACGAGGGATACAACGAGATGGCGATGCGGACCTTTGAGCAGATCTGCAGGGAGGCTCACGAGCGCTGGCCGATCAGCCGCGTCGGAATCGTTCATCGCCTGGGCCGCATTGAGATAACCGAATCGAGCGTAGTCATCGTGGTGACTTCAGCCCATCGCAAAGTTGCTTTTGAAGCTTGCCACTACGCGATCGATCGGTTGAAAAAGATCGTTCCGATCTGGAAGAAAGAGTATTTCGAAGACGGCGCGGTATGGGTGGAGAACCCGGAGGCGAAGGGCGGTTGCGACAACTGAGCCCGAAGACTGAAACTGAGGAATTGAAAATTGAAAAATGCAAATTGAAAATTGCAAATTGGTGGCGGAGTAACTGATTGCTTCCTCCAACTCTTCAATCTGCAGTTCTCAATTTGCAATTTCAATTTGCATTTTTCAATTTTCAATACCCCTCTGACCTCTTCGCATCTGATGCGCTCCCTCTGCCGTCATCGTTGTATCCCGCTCTTCGCTTGAGCCGCCTCTCGCCTTTGAGCTTCAAGCCCCGCGATTCGCTCGATGATGTGTTTTTGTTCGCCGTCGTCCTTGATCTCCCGCAGGGCCTGGATAGCTTCATCGAATCTGTACAACCCCGCGTAGCAATCCGTCAGACCGTACATCGCTCGTAGTCTGACTTCGGGATCGCTGCTCTCCGACGCCAGCTTCTGATAGACCAGCAGCGCCTGTTGATACTGACTGCGTTCGATATGATAGATCGATGCCTCGCGAAGATACGCCTGCTCGCTCAACTCGTCGTAAGCAACTGCTTCGATCACCTTTTCATATTCGTTCAGGGCCTGGCTGTAGTTCTTTTGTGCGAAGTACAAATCAGCAATTCGGAGCCTGATCCGCCGCCGCCCATAAGCGTCTTGCGGGTTCAGGTTCTCGTACTCGGCTATCGCATCATAGGAGCGGCCTAGTTCGCCCAGTACTTCGGCCAGCCGTTCGCGGGCGAGCGGCGCGTTCGGGTGAGACGAGTTCTCGCTCAGAAAAGTTGTGTAGTGGCCTCGCGCTTGATCGTACTGGTGAAGGTTGAAGTAGTAGATGTTCGCGACTTGAAACCGCGCGTCGGCAGCTTGTTCACTGGTGGGATCGAGCGAAAGATAATGTTCATACTCCTCGGCGGCGAGCTTGTAGTCGCCCGCGTCCCACGCCTCGACCGCGCGCTCCAGCGACTGCCCCACATCGCGCTTGCAACCCACGGTGAACGCCGAGAACGCGAGGCAGATGACCAGCGTGAAGGGTGCGGCGAACCGGAAACAGGACGATGAGGCGAAGCTTACACGGAGGGAAGGGGCGAGGAGTCGACGATGGGACGAGGCGAAAGCTGTGAATCCGGTCTGTCTCATCGCCCACTCTCCGAGTCGCCCCGTTTCCCGTCGCCTCCGCCGAGTTACTCCTCTTCAACGCCGTTGGTCGCATCCGTCTGGCGTTCGATCAGCGAAGCCGACGACACCAGGTCGCCGTCCGATGTGTCGATCAGTTTTACGCCCTGGGTCGACCGGCCCGAAACACGGATTCCTCTGGCGTCTACGCGGATCAGTTTTCCGAAATTGGTTATGATCAAGACCTGGCTCTCGTCCGTAACCGGCAGCACCGCGACGACCAGCCCGTTCCGGTCACTGGTCTTCATATTGATAACGCCTTTGCCGCCGCGAGACTGGAATCGGTACTCTTCGAGCTTGGTGCGCTTGCCGAAACCGTGCTCCGAAATCGAGAGCATCTCGATGTCGTCAGGCACCGCGGCTACGCTTATGACAAAGTCGTCCTTGCCCAGCGTGATGCCGCGCACGCCGTACGCAGGTCGTCCCATCGATCGCACATCCCCTTCGTCAAAGCAGATCGCCATGCCTTCGTGTGTTGCGAGGAATATCTTCTTTTGGCCGTCGGTCATTTCTGCGGCGATCAGCTCATCGTCGTCCTCGATTCCAATCGCGATGATTCCA
>DATMCM010000416.1:0-7094 GCA_035558335.1 Blastocatellia bacterium
TACCGGACAGCCATCTGCTGACATAGTTTGATTCACGCTGTGGGGTTGGAAAGTTCCAAAAGGTTGAGACAGGAGTACGAAATCGCGGGAACTAGCCGGCGGCAAGCGAACCGCCGCCACCGGCTAGATATCAACATCAACGGTCGAAGCCTGCCTACTGCGACTTCTTCTCGGCGGCCTTCTCACCTTCCGCCTTCTTTGCAGCAAAGGGTCGCGGAAGAGGAGGCGGCTTTGGAGTCCAGAACTCGCCGCCTGTCTTTGCCCACTCCTTAGGCACGTAGCTCATTCGCGGGCTGAATAGGTAGATGCTCGTCTCAGTGCTGATGACCGAGTCAGCCAGCAGCTTCTGCCGCTTCTTGGAATTGTCTTCTCCAAGGGCATCTTGGACAGCTTTGGCAACCGCAGGATTCGGGTCCAATTCGGCAAGCGACTTTCGCGGCGTAAATACTAGATACGTTCCATTCGGCATTCCCGCTGCGACTGCGTAGAGCACGCTGTGGGCGTTTGGGTTCGCCTTCCTTTGTGCTTCGACAAGAAGCCGCCTCGCTTCCCTGTATTCCTCGTCGTGGCCTGGCCTTACGCGGACAGTGTTCACTGAAAAATACCGCATTTGAGACACGTCGAAGTTGCCACCGAAGCTCAGCTCTTCGTTCAGAACGCAGACGATGCTTCGCTGTCCTGTTCGGAAGTCGGCATCCAACGCGTCCAACCGATCGAAGTCTGCCGTCAACTGGGCATTCTTGCCCGTGCTTTGCCGATCCTTCTCCATAGCAGCAAACGAATCGTAGGCTGTCATGAACCACGCGTCGGTCCCCCCGGCCGCGGGTGTCATCGCCAATGAGTAGACCGGCCAATTTGCTTTCTGTAACGCGCGGACGTAACCAGCCTCAACCTTCTCATGCGCTGAGCCGCGTCCGGCCTTGATCTCTTCGCGAAAGATCGAAAGGACCTTTGGCGGCGGGCCGGCTTGACCGTGGGCTTCAACAGCCGCTGCAACAAACAGGCAACTCGCAAACAAGAACAACAAGCTCTTCCTCATAAGACCTCCTTAACGTTTGTGAGAATCGATAAACGGCCGGGGGCTTGGCTGTAATCTTGAAGTGGCCCTCGCACCGCTGCTCTTGGATCTGATTTGGATTTGCACAGACCGCTTTATTGCTTTTTCTCCTCGACCTTCGCCGCAACTTTCTTCTTAGCCACAACTTGAGCCTGCGGCTTCAGCCTCCAGAACTCCGGATCAGAGGCCACCGTCGCCGGTAATAGATAGCTCAGCTGCGGATCCATCGCGTAGATGCTGACGTCGTCAGACAGGATGGCGTCGTTCGCTATGCCAGCTATTTTCTTGTTGCCGTCTTCTCCGAGAGCGTCCTGATAGGCCTTACCGTGGGGAAGCAAATTGGAATCATCCATCGAGGTCCATGGGACCAGAACAATAAAGGTTCCGGCCTGAGCACCGCCGACCACCTGGTAGACCGCCATGTGCTCGTCGACTTTTGCTTTTACGTGAGCGGCAGCGACTATCTTGCGCTGCTCCTCGAATTCCGATATGTGGCCGGGCTTCACGCGAATGGTTTCGACTCGCATGAACCGCATCTTCGCTCTGTCCCCGGCAGGAAGGTTGTAGCTCAGGTCGGCGCGCAGCCTGCAAAGCATATCGCGCTGTGCAGAGTGATAGTCTTCGCCCGCGTGACGAGTGCGATCGAAGTCGGCCTTAAAGGTTTCTCCGATCTTGTCGAGGTCCTTCTGAGCTTTCTCATAGGCGGCAAACGACGGGAAGGGCCATAGGTAAGTGACTTCGTTCTGGTTTCCAGCTATCGGGACCATCGCCAGGCGTTGATGGGGCGACTTCGCCTTTGCCCAGATTCGGACGGTCGCGTTGGCTTCCCTGGAGTGCGCTTCCATCATTCCGGTCTTGATGTCCTCGCGCACGATATGGAGCACCGCCGGCGGTCCCGCCGGGGCCTGAGCCGAAGCTCGAACGGTGGTTGAAACTAAAACACAAAACGCAAATAGGATCAGCACGATCTTTTTCATAGTTTTTTCTCCTGGCAAAGGCTGAGCGCTCGAACTCCGACGATGCTTCCTTAAGCCTGGCTCGGAATCCGCTTACGCCTTGTAAGAAAACGCGGTCCCGCAAACGGACCGAGGTAAGTCATTCGCGCACCTCATCGCAAAAAGGTGAGGGTGCTCCCTTTCAGACGAATAGCGAAGGCCAGCAAAAAGCGCGGATTGAGTGTAACAACCTGTCTTCCGACTGCGGACCGTGGGTTATGCGAGTGGTTGTGATCCGCAGCGCGCCGGATTATATCACCGAAGCGCAGGTTTACAACTGCAACTGCGCGAAACCGAACCCGACTTGCGAAGCGAGGTGGACGGAAATCTCGTTTCACGTTCGGCCGGCGTCAGAACGCAGGCTTACAACGCGGCCCTTCTTGATGACGGCAACCGCATGATTCACTCCATAGAAGTAAGGTATTTGGCGATAGTCTTCGCAGTCAAAGATCCCGATGTCCGCTTGCTTGCCAACCTCCAGCGAACCGACTTCCGATCCAAGACCGAGACTGTAGGCAGGATTGATCGTTGCGGCAGTGATAGCTTCGGCAGGAGTCATCCGCATCTGCGTGCAGGCGATTGAGAGGATCATCTGCATTGATGGAGTTGGCGAGCTGCCGGGATTGAAGTCGGTTGCAAGGGCCACCGCAAGACCGGCTTCAATCATCGCTCGCGCCGGCGGATAACGAGTGAGACCGAGATTGAAGACCGCTCCAGGGAGCAGAACGGCGATCGTTCCGGCATCCGCAAGCGCGCGAATCCCTTTGTCATCAACCCACTCGAGATGGTCGGCGGTCACCGCTCCAAGTTCCGCCGCAAGCTTCGCGCCCCCCGACAGACTTAGTTGCTCCGCGTGCAACCGCAACCCCAGCCCAAGCTCGCGAGCGCGCTCGAGCACACCGCGCGATTCGTCCGCGGCAAACACATGCGACTCGCAAAAAACGTCCGCGTATCGCGCCAGGCCTTCAGCCGCTACGCGGGGAATCATCTCGTTTACGATCAACCGCAAGTAGTCTTCGCGAGTTACGCCGCTTGAAGGGTTTCGACACTCCTCCGGAAATTCATGCGCTCCGAGGAAAGTGGGTATGAGCTGCAAAGGGGTCTCGGCGTCTAGGCGGCGAATGACGCGCAGAATCTTCAACTCGTCTTCGACGGTGAGCCCATAGCCGCTCTTTGCTTCGATTGTCGTCGTTCCATGCTCGAGAAGCCATCGCACCCGCGGCAAAGCCATCTCGAAGAGCTCCTGCTCAGAAGCCGCGCGGGTTCTTCGCACGGTCGAGAGAATGCCGCCTCCTCGCGCAGCGATTTCCTGGTAGGTGAGCCCCTCCGCGCGCATCTCGAATTCATCTTCGCGGGTCCCGGCAAATACTGGATGGGTGTGAGCGTCGATAAAGCCGGGCATCACGACTCGGCCCGCCGCGTCTAAGCGTTCGGCTCCCGCACTCGCTCGGCTTTCGACTTCCGGCGATGGACCGACTGCTGCGAGCGTGCCGTCGCGAACCAGCAGCGCGCCGTCTTCGATGATGGCAAGCTCGCGCATCTCTGGGCCAATTCGCGCTCGCCCGGGCCCCGCAAGCGTCACCAGTTGTGCTGCGTGAGTTATGAGGAGTTCGCTGCCCACCGCGTCATTCTCTCAATTCGCAAACACGCTAGCAATCAAACGACTCGTGTCAGTTTCGGCGGGCGGCCGGTCCCAGCTATCTGAGAAACGGGTTGACTTGTTGCAGTGATGACTTCCACTACTCAGCCGGTCGTCGGCTTAAGGGGCTTGCCCTCGAGCTCGGGGTGGCGAATTCTTTCTTAACCGTCTATATTTGCTCAACGAAAAACATGCGAGGAGCCGAATATGCCTTTTACAAGAATGGACCAGGGCGAGATAGCAGACTGGATGGCCATCGGGGCCCAGGTAGCCAAGCGACAATCCGCAATGCCCGCGATAATCAAGTCTATGCTGGCGCAGCTTGAGCAGCAGGTGGACGGTTCGCCGTCGATCAGTTCGTGCACGGCTTACAGACCGCGACCCGAGCCGAACGAGCCGGGGCCTCCGAAGAGCTTATCGTCGCCGCGCTTTGCCACGACATCGGCAAGGTCATCTCAGTCGAGAATCATCCGGCGATCGCGGCTGAGATCTTGAAGCCTTACGTATCGACCGAAACCTACCAAATCATTCGTACTCACCAGGATTTTCAGGGAAGGCATTACTACGCGCTGATGGGCAAGGATCCGAACGCGCGACGCCAGTATGAGAATGAACCGTGGTACGAGTTGGCAACGCGATTCACCGACGAGTGGGATCAGGCTTCGTTCGATCCGGCTTACGACACGTTGCCGCTCGAGCACTTCGAACCGATGATTGACCGCATCTTCTCCAGGCAGATGGCGGAGATCGCTCATACTGCATAAGCGCTACTTCAATCGCGCCAACTCAGTTTGTGCGGCGATAGCACGCCCATAGCAAATCCGAAAACCGTAATCAGCCAGTCATCCCTGCTCTGCGGCCGCATCGCACACTCTCATGCACCGTCCCTAATCAAACCGGATCAACGACTCGCTTCGCAAAACGCGTAAGATCATTGGTCTGCGGCCTTCAACAATCGGTCAGCGAGTTCCTCGTTCAGATCAAGCAGAATCTCATACTGTTTGAGTGCACCCGCTTTGTTTCCAACGGCGGCATACATCCTGCCCAGATAGTAGTGTGCGCCGGCCATTTGCGGTTTGAGACGAACTGCGTCCTCGCACGCCTGTACAGCATGCTCGAAGCGTCCCACGCCGGAGTATGCCAGGCCCAGATTTGTGTGCGCGAGCGCATCGTCGGGCTTTACCACGATGACACGCCGCCATGCAGCGATGGCCTCCTCATAGCGACCGAGCCCTTGATACATACCGCCCAACAAATATGGCGCGAGCGCGTCACCGGGGCTTAGCCGCTCGAGTTGCTTATAAGCTTCGATTGCTTCCTCGTAGAAGCCCGTGTTGTCGTAAGCAACGCCGAGTTTGTAGTACGCATCGCCGTCATCCGGGCGGAGACTAATGGCCCGTTTGCAAGCTTCGATTCCCTCCTCGTAGCTGCTCATTATCATATACGCTTCGCCTAGCCTGCTGTGCGCCTCGGCAAAGTCTGGTCTTAAGGAGACCGCCTGATTGAGCGCCGAGATCGCTTCTTCGTAGCGGCTAAGCTCACAGTAGACGCGCCCCAGCCGGAAGTAAGTGTTAGGCACCTCGCTGGCGAACGCCAATCCGATGCGTATTGCGGCCTCGTACTCGCGCGCGGCTTTTTCGTTCTGTCCGGTAGCTTCGTAGGCGACGCCCAGGTTGCAATGAGCTTCGGCGTCTTCGGGATCGATCTCGATGGCACGAACTAGCGCGGAGATCGCCTCATCGTAGCGGCCCATCTCGCCGAGTGCCACGCCGAGATTGTAGAGGGCTACGGCGTCGTCCGAGTTCAGACTAACGGTGCTGCGAAAACACTCGGTCGCCTCACGGTAGCGGTGAATCCCGGCATAAGCCATTCCCATTTTGAAGTGCGCGATGGAATTGTCTGGCTCGATGCTAACGGCTTGAGAGTATGCCTCTGCCGCCTGCCCGAAGCGTTCGAGGGCGGCAAGAATATCACCATCACGAATCGCCTCTTCAAATGCGCGCTGCCGCTGCTTCTTGAAGGGATCAAGCAGTCTCATCATTGCTCTGGTCAGTTCAGGATTGCCTGGTAGTCTCCGCCTGGTGCTGCTTCCGAGTTTCCTCGCGTAACCTGAGTCAGGGAGTTATATCGAGTCAGCGCCACGCCCGCAACCCGATTTGAGCGCCGGCCGTTTTACAGCAAGTCTCTTGAGGTGTTTCTACGTTGGAACTCGCTCCAACCTGAAGCCATCGCAGCGGTGGGAACAAGCTGGTTCACAGTAGAAGATATCTTGTAGCAGATTTCACTTTTTTGAGTGAAATCAAGGACAAATTGTTATAGAATGCGGGCCGCCACAGAGACGCACGTTTCCCGAGCCACCATGCGCTTGTGGCGACAAGCAAACTCATTAGACGTGGGCTAAGGAGTAGGCTGAGGCTTAGCCTCGCAATCTAGTCCACAGGGCGAACGCCAGCGCGAGCATCAACGCGCTTGAGCCGAGATCAAACCCGACTGTTCGACCTGCGCTTCCCGAGGTAGCACCTTGCTGCGAGAATTCGTCGTTCGGATCAGATATCGCCCTGGCGCCCTGGCCGCCAGGCTCCTCGCCAGGGTCGCAGTCGCAGCCAGAAGTACCGCAGTCGCACCAGCCGCCGCCGAGGACTGAGTGACCGGCGTATGCGACAGTGACGAAGGGAACAGAGTAAGTTGAACTGTTCTGACGGGGCGAACCGAAAAAGGGGAGAACAGCCGTGATAAACAAACAGGCGAATATCCTCTTCATTCCGACCTCCATTGGCGGCTATATTGCTGAGCCCAGAGTTGCGTTCAGCCAGCGTGGCTACTACCAACCGTTGATTCTTGCTTCCTTAGGACGCTGCCTTAAAACGTCCGAAGATTTCGAAGTATTGGGCAGGCAGCTTGCCAGTATTGCGCGCCATGCCTACTTCGCCAAACAGACGGATATAATCGAGCAAGCCAGTCAACTAATGCTCGCCTTGCCAATCTCAGAGCAACTCGAAGGAGTCGCTCAGTATTACCAAGTGCTGAGCAGTTGGCGGCGAGGCGAAATCGATAATCCTCATCAATTCGAGCGCGCCGTTGAAGTCGCGCCGGCGCCGTATAGAGCACGAGCGTTGCAGGCTATTGGCTCTGCATACTACGAACACGGTGACGTTGTTGCGGCTTTGCCGTATTACGTAGAAGCTGTAAGAAGCGCGGGTTGCAGCGACCTCTTAACTTTATCCGAATCTCAACAGATGATTGCCGTCGTCCGCAGCGTTCACGGCGACCACAAGCAGGCACTCGCAGACCTTGAAAGACTCATTCCGCTCGTCCGCGCAGTCGGCAAGTACTACCCCGTCTTGTACTACGATTTTCTCAACAGCCTTGCTGTCGAGCTTGGGGAAGTTGGGCGCATAGCCGA
>DATMCM010000417.1:0-7236 GCA_035558335.1 Blastocatellia bacterium
CCTGCGTTTGCCTCAACTCTTCAAAGTCCAGCGAGGTGAGCTTGACGGTTGCGTTGGCAACCGGCCCGCCTTGTTCGTCCAGTACCATCCCGATTATCGAAGCGCCTTCGGTCTGGGCTGCATTGCGGCTAACCCAGGCCGCCTGCCCAAACGAGGCGGCAAAAGCGACGATGACCAGAAACCGAACTGCAAGCTTGTTTGCTTTTAGGCTGGAGCGAAGGTTGGTTGGCAGAAGTTTTGACACTGCTAAACGGCGCGACGGTGTTGCTGAAGTTGCTCGCACGAGCGAGTATACACGCCGCCAAAAACAGCTAGCAAGAACGAGAAGCGGAGAGGATGCGCACGAGACTTGCGCACCCTCTGTCGATTTAACTAGCCAAAATCCTGACCGGGTTCACCCAAGCCGGTCCCGATTGCCCTAAATCGGTTCCTCAATGAACGTTAGCTCAATCACAATCTCAACGGGTTGCATCGACACCTGAAGCTGCATGCCTCACTTTGTCACTGGAGCCTTGGCCGCCGGCAGTGGCTGGAACACTCTCTTGAACACGAAATGTCCCACGTTTCGTCCTTGCGCAATCCCCTGGACCTTATCGAACACCCAATGGATTCCCAAGTAAATTCGGCTCTGGCCGTTTTCTTCCTCAGCTTGTGACAAGGAGGAGAAGCTACGAGGGATGAGCGGGCGAATGTTCCCGCCGTTGTCTTTGGTCACTCCATTGAATTCATCCGATACAAAGGTGAAGGCGATGTTGTCGGTGCCATAGAAGTCGCGCAAGACCTGAAAGAGCGCGCCCCCGAAGCCGGCGTGTCCCGACGGGTAGGCTGGGAAGGGCGGAGTGAAGTTCGGCCCGGTGAGGTTGCTGGCCGGCGCCCCGAGCGGATGGCAATCGGGATCGCCGGTGGTGTCTGGATTACCGTCGCCTGTACCACTCGGGCCGGTTCCCGGGTCGGATTCTCGGATACCGGTAATCGGACGCCAGTACTGATAGAAATACTTCGACTCCCAGATTGCGATGCCGGCATCGGCCATCGCCGTATTGATCAGCGCCAGGAGCCGCGCCAGTTGGATGCCGTTCGTGCCCCTCGCTTGGGCGATCTGCACGGCGATCTGATTGTAGAGCCGCGGCGGCGCGCACAAGCTCGGCGTTCCGTCGTAACCCCAGTATATGCCGATCTGGGTTTGCTCCTCGGTGCGTGCGGTTGCCGTGTTGACTCCGTCGCCGCCGAGGCTTTTCACTTGGTTAAAAGCGGCGGTGTACTCCGGGCTGTTGAGCGCGGGCGGAACTGGAGCCCGATACTGATCCGCTGAGACGAGAACGAAGGGCGTCACCTCGTTCCAGCGCGCTCCCAACGAGAGCGGATGATGGCTGATCGGGTCCTGCCGCCATTTTCCAGCCTCGTTGCTGGGAATGAAATCGATACCAACGCGAGGCTCGGCATGCTGCGAGCCATCGGCGGCGCGCAGAGCGAGGATCGCGTCGGCCGCCTTCTTCCCGATAGCGATTCCGTTTGCCTTCAGTTGTCCATCCGCGATCAAAGCGAGGTCCTCAGTGAGCTTGTTATCGAGCTCGGGTTTTTGCGAAGGGAACAAAGCTATCAGCGTATCGTGTGCGGCCTGTGCGATTGCGGCATCCGTAGAGCCGGGCCCGCTCTTGTGGGGAGAGGCGTAGCCCTTGAAGCCGCCGACGATCGCGTTCATGGCCTCGAACATCGCTATGTGAACGATCGCCATTGCCCGGGACGCTCGGCACGGTCCGACTTGCTCGCCGAACACACGGTTCTCGCCGGGCGCCACTGGCGTGTGATCCAGCCCGCTGCAGTCAACCGCGATTCTGTTCCAGTGAATCAGTGCAGTGCTTGATGGGTTCCCGAGCTCGATCGACGGGGCAAGCGTCTCGGGCCGGGCGCGTTCCGACTGACCGTTTTCGGACTGCGCGTCATAGAGCGAGCCCCAAAAATCACTAAATCTCCGTTCGGACTGCTGAATTCCGGCAACCACGGAGACGCACAGGATTACCACGGCTAGCGCTGGAACCAGTAACTTCCGTTTTCGATTAGATATCATGATTTACTCCTTTGTCATCCACGGACTCAGGCGGCCGCCTTCGTCCGGCCAGAATTCTTAAGCTGAAATTATTTCTGTGAGGTGAATCCTCAGAGTGCTAGCCCTCACGATTGAACCGGTAGAACATCACTACCCGAAGGGCGCGCGAAGTATATATCAAGTTCTTCAAAAGTGAATAGTGGTTCGATCAAAAATCGGGCGGGTTCGGCATTCCCCGAATTCTGGTAGTGGTGCAATTGTGCGTTGAGAAGAGTTCGCCACGAAGACACCAAGACGCGAAGACCACAAAGCCTAAGCTTAGTGTAGCTTGGTGCACTTGGTGCCTTTGTGGCAAAACCCAAATCCGCAACTCAACACATGAAGGCACCACTAGCTGGATTCCCCTCGGGTTCCTTGGTTCCATCACCCTATGCTATAGTCAACTCCCTCCAGGAGAAACGCGATGGCTACTCGCAGTGGAATAGTGAGGCCGGTTGCGAGCCAAGCATCGTTTACTGCCAGTCAAGCTAACTCAGATTCACAGCTCGATTCCATTCCCGGCAGCGTCAATCGAAACTCGACGAGGTCGCTGCCTTCGTACTGATAGGCAAGGAGAAGTGCAAACCATGGCAAATGAAAACAGCCCAGCCGGCGCCTCGGCCGCTCAGTCCGAAGCTCCAGACGAGCCCGGATCTCTGTCCGCAAGTAAGTCTGGCGGCGAGAGCCTCGACAAGGTCCGCGACATACTGTTCGGCTCGCAGTCGCGCGAGTACGAGAAGCGGTTTGTGCGCCTTGAAGAAAGACTGCTCAAAGAAGCGTCCGATCTTCGAGAAGATCTCAAGCGACGATTTGATACGCTCGAGGTATATATCAAGAAAGAGGTTGAATCGCTTACCGCGCGGCTAAGGACCGAGCACGACGAGCGCACCGAATCGACGAAGCAGGTATCAGCCGAGCTCAAGGACACGGCGTTGGCTTTTGAGCGGAAGACCGCGCAGCTCGACGAGCATCAAACTCGGAGCGACCGCGAGCTGCGCGAGCAGATTCTCGATCAGTCCAAGAGCATCTCCGACGAGATTCGCCACAAGCATGATGCGATCACGGCTTCGCTCGAACGGTCGACCGCCGAGCTTCGCGATGAAAAGGCCGACCGGGCAGCGCTGGCTTCGCTGTTCATGGAAGTCGCGATGCGGCTCAACAACGAGTTCAAGATTCCAAATGCGGAGGACCTCGAGTGATGATTGACGCTGCTGTCCAGGAAGGCCCGGATGAGGCCACGGATAACAGTAGCGATTCGACCACGGACGATTTGTCCGAACTTAGAGGTCTGCTTCTCGCTCCTGAGCGGATACAACTCGACAATCTGCAGGAGCGGCTCGACAATCCAGCTCGCCACGCGGAAGACGTAAGCCGCGTCCTCCCCAGTGCTTTCAAACTGAGTCTCAACAGAGACGACAAACTCGCCAACTCGCTGATGCCCACGGTTGAAGCGGCAATCGGCGTTTCCGTCAGAAAGGATCCTCAACGGCTTGTGGACGCGATCTTCCCGGTAATGGGTCCCGCGATTCGCAAGGCAATCGCTGCCGCGTTCAGCGAGATGGTTCAGTCTCTCAACAAGACGCTGGAATACAGCGTCTCGCTGAAGGGTTTGAAATGGCGGCTCGAAGCGCTTCGGACTGGCAAGTCGTTCGCAGAAGTCGTGCTGTCGCATACGCTGCTTTATCGGGTCGAGCAGGTGTTCCTGATTCATCGGGAGACCGGGTTGCTCCTTCAGCATGTCGAAGCGGGGGCTCCTTCGGTCGAGGATGCGGATCTGGTGTCAGGAATGCTGACTGCGATTCAGGATTTCGTTCACGATTCGTTTGGTGCGGAGAAAAGCGACACCCTCGATTCGATGCAGGTCGGCGAGCTGACGGTGTGGATCGAACGCGGCTCGCAAGCCGTGCTGGCGGCTGTTTTTCGAGGCAACGCGCCCGTTGAACTGCGGCGACTCATGCAGGACGAGCTCGATTCGATTCATGTCGAGCAACGCGAGGCGCTCGAAAGCTTTGCGGGCGACGCTGCTCCTTTCACGGCCAGCCGTCCTCATCTCGAAAACTGTATGCAGATGCAGACCGAAGCGGTGACTCGCAAGAAGCCGTCGCCGGTTCTGTTGGCTGCCGTTGCGTTGATCGTGCTTGCGATTGGCTTGTGGATGTTCTTTTCAATTCGCGAGAGCCGGCGTTGGAATGGCTATCTTGCGAGACTGAACGCCGAGCCTGGGCTTGTGGTGGTTTCGGCGGAGAAAACCGGGGGGAAGTATCACATCACCGGATTGCGCGATCCGATGGCTGCGGACCCGGCGGCTTTGCTGGCGGCTTCAAGCATCGATCCGGCAGAAGTCGTCACTCGCTGGGAGCCGTATCAGGCGTCGCATCCGGAGTTTCTTCTTGCGAGGGTAACTCGCCTGCTCGAGCCGCCTCGCACGGTGTCGCTCAGCGTCGAAGACGGCGTGCTGGTCGCGCGAGGAGCGGCCTCGCACGATTGGATCAGCGCGGCGCGCAAGGTGACGCAAATGATGCCGAGCGTGACTGGTTTTTCCGACGAGAGCCTCGTTGATCTGGATCTGGCCAGAAGCGAGATCGCAGCGCTCATCCAGCAAATCGAAAGACGCGCAATTCGTTTTGCGGTTGGCAGCGCTGAGTTGACTCCCGATCAAAGAGGAGAATTGAATTCGGTGATGACCGAGATTCAGCGACTCGCGTTGCTCGCCCGATCGCAAGGTGCTATGTCGCGGGTCGAGGTTTGGGGTCACGCCGACCAGTCCGGCTCGCAAGAGATAAACGACCGGCTCATCGCGGCTCGCGCGGAACAAGTCGTGTCGGCGCTCCTCGCGCTTGGGATCAATAAGGCCGACATCGAGATTGCAGACCCCAAGGCGTCGAGCAAGTTGAGAGAGTACACTCGGAGTGCTTCGTTTAAGGCTAAGCTGATAGACACACCAAACGGTAACAAATGAGCGAGGCTCAACCAGTCATTCAAAAAAAAGTTTGTATGCTCGGGGCCTATGCGGTCGGCAAGACCAGCCTTGTGTCGCGTTTTGTCAGGAGCATCTTTTCTGACAAGTACCTGACTACCGTTGGCGTGAAGGTCGACAAGAAAACCGTCAAGATCGATGACCGGAGGCTGAGCTTGATGCTGTGGGATCTGGCCGGAGAGGACGATCTCTACCAGGTGAGGATGACATATTTGCGGGGCTCCGCGGGAGTATTGCTTGTTGCAGACGGCACGCGGCGGGCGACCCTGGACAAGGCATTCGACCTTCAGCAAAGGGCCGAAGCGGAGATCGGAAAGGTGCCCATCATTCTTCTAGTAAATAAGCTGGACGCGATCGAGGAGTGGGAGATCAAAACGGCGGAACTTCAATCGTTGTCTGCCGACGGATGGCAAGTGGTGGCTACCAGCGCCAAGACTGGAGCCGGAGTGAACGGGAGTTTTCTGGCTCTTGGGGAAAAGATGCTCGCAGGGTGATAGGAGAATCATTAGGTCGACGGATCTGACAATTGAGGTTCGCCAAGGGACTTCAGCGCTAGCAAGCGGAGGGTTGGGTAGCAACAGAGCAGCTTGATGACGAAGGTATTGCTTGTCGCTTTGAGCATTAGCATATGGCTTCAGGGATGTTGTCCTGGAAGGCGTACAGAACCGAACTACCCGACTGACGTAAGCGGCTGGAGAGATACCAAAGAAGGCACTACCAAACTGCGCGGGAGCTTCGTTCTAAAGAAAGGCGAACAGACTGACAACGGAAAGCTTCAAATCACAGTTTCAGACTTGCTCTCTCCGGAATGTACCGGGGATGCCGGAGACTTTGCGGCTCGAGCTAGAGTCAAGCTTAAGTTTAGTAGACTCTCGGAGAAGCAGGCTATTTGCTCTGAAGTCTTTCCTGAGACCGGCGGAGGCGAACTCGTTGGTGGCTGTGCTGGTATTCCTAGCGAGTTTGGCGTCTTCGGTGTTTCGGTGCGCGCTATCAATCTCAAAGAAGGCTGGGTCTCCTTCGTTCTCACAGGAGATTATTAATCGGATGAGCAGGTGGCGCGATGGCTAAATTACTCACCCTGAGAGAATCGCTTGGCATATGAACTAGATGGAGCAGTCCCATAAGCGCGAAGCTCGGTGAATCAATGAGTCCCCAGGAAATCAACTCGGAAATACTTGCCGCGCTCGACCTCGTAGCGATGGAGCGGGTCGATGACGGACAGTTCAAGCTCATCGGCGCGGCGCCCGCCTGGTTCGAGCACTTCTATTCACAACCCAACAGTGAAACCAATCTCCGGCCACAGGAAGCATTTCTCTTTCTCGAACAATTCCTGGCGGAAGCGGAAGCCTTTTGGGAATCTGGCAGCACCGGAACTTTGAGGTCGGGCGTCTGGAGCGAGGCCTACGCTTCGGGAAAACAGGACGCCCTCGAGGCTACGGTGATGAGCCTTGGCGACAGAAAAGTGCTGGTGATCGAGCGGCTGAGATCGGCGTATGGAGACATTCAGGCGTTGGCTCAGAAGTCGAGAGAACGCAGCCTGGACTATGACCGTCTCCGCCTCGCGGAAGAAAAACTCCGCAAGACCGAGGAACGATATCGCGACCTTTTCGAGAACGCGACTGACCTGATCCAGAGCTGCGCGGTCGATGGCAAGCTGGTCTACGTTAACCCGGCCTGGCGCCAGGCGCTTGGCTATAGCGCCGAAGAAGTCCCCGGGTTGTCGATCTTCGACATCATCCATCCCAGCAGCCGGGCGCACTGCCAGGAAATGTTCGCGCGTGTGATGTCCGGAGAGAGGATCGATCGAATCGAAGCGATGTTTGTCACGAAGGACGGAGGGACCATCACCGTCGAGGGGAACTCCAGTTGCCGGTTCAAGGATGGAAAGCCGGTAGCGACCCGCAGTATCTTCCGCGACATCACCGAACGCAAACGCGCCGAGAAGGCTCTCAAGAAAAGCGAGCAGCAGCTTCAAGCAATACTCGACAACTCAACGGCAGTCATTTATCTGAAAGATTACTGGGGCCGCTACATCCTGATCAACAGCCGGTTCGAAGCTCTGTTCCACGTAGGCAAGTCGCAGGTTGTCGGCAAGACCGACTTCGATTTCTTTCCACGCGAGATGGCGGAAGTCTTTCGTGCCAACGACCAAAAGGTTCTTGAAAAAAACACC
>DATMCM010000418.1:0-6757 GCA_035558335.1 Blastocatellia bacterium
GCGCTAACCGTAGCCTGATCGTAAGCCGCCAATGTTCCGGTCACGGTCACCGCGCGCTCCATTGGCACCTCGGTGACTCGAGCAACCTTTACCTGCCGCGCTTCTTTTGGTTCCCCGGGCGCGTTCTTGGCCGCCACCGGGTAGCCGCTTTTACAGGCGGATCCTGCGGCAGCCGCTACCAACAGGCAAATCAGGGAGACGCCGGTCGCCCGCCTGCCGCGACGGGCACTTCTAGAGTTGCTCTTAGTATTGAAGACCATCGGTTAATTCGTTCTGTTTCTGTTTGCTAGGCCGGCCCGGTGCTCGATTAGGACTATACGCTGATAGATGTACTTACACTGGCGGTTAAGTCATGTCTCCATTCGGGCATCTCATGGCGTTCGAGCTGGCAAACAATTCAACAAAAAGGATACACCAATAGCCTTCGCCAAATGAAGCCAAGCTCTTGATCCTGATACGAAGCGTGAAGGCTGTGAGTTACGTGGAACTTCCCCGGCGGCTGAAGTCGCGGTCTCAAATGTCAACCATTTGCGTTTCGTTCGGCAGGGTATTGTTGAGTGGGGTTTTCTTCTTTGATATACTGGAAAGCGCGGGAAGAGAGAAACTGAATGCACCCGGTTACGATGACTGATTGGTTCTGCGGCCTTTCGCCGGAATGGGAAGTGAAGCATGATCGACCTCGAAGTCTACACCGACAAGATTGCCGAGAGCGGGCGCCGACTGATTCGCAAAGCATACGACGAAGCCAAATCGCGCGATCATAACCAGATTGCTCCCGAGCATCTGTTTATCTCGATCGCCGAAGTAGAGCGGCCGTTCTTCAACGAGGTCATGCAGAGCCTCAACTTGGATCCACAAGTAGTCTTGCAGGCGCTTGAAACAAAGCTCAGCCAGCGTGACTACCTCGGCCGGGGTATGAAAATCTCTGACTCGCTGAGGACCCTGCTTTCCAATGCATTGAGAAACTCGAGAGAACGCGGTCGGCAGAAGATCGAGGCGACAGATCTCTTCGTCGCGCTTTTCCTTGACGTCCACAGTTACCCGGTCGATATGCTTCGCCGGTTAGGCGCCGATCGCGAAATGGTGATGCAGAAGATTCAGACGCGGGTTCGGAGCCACGAAGAAAAGGAAGAGAAGTACCGGCGTCGCTACGAGCTTCCCCCCTACCTCAAGCATTTTGGCGTCAGCCTGAACAAGCTCGCGCGCCAGGACAAGCTCCCACCGGTCATCGGACGCAGCGAAGAGATTCGCCAGATGGTCGAAATACTATGCCATCGCGAGCGCGCCAACTCGCCGATGCTGGTGGGCGAGGCCGGCGTGGGCAAGACCGCGGTAGTCGAGGGGCTCGCGCGCAAGATCGAGCTCGATCCCGAAAGCGTGCCCCAGCGTCTTCGCAACGCGCACGTCGTTCAACTCCAAATGTCCGGCATCGTTGCGGGCACGATGCTGCGGGGAATGTTCGAGGAACGCATACAGGGCATCATCACCGAAGTGAAAGAGCGCGACAACCTGATACTGTTTATCGACGAGGCTCACACGATCATAGGCGCGGGATCGGCTCTTGGAGCCAGCTCGGACGCCGCCAACATGTTCAAGTCTTCGCTTGCGCGTGGCGAGATTCGAATAATCGGCGCCACCACCATGACCGAGTACAAGGAGTACATCTCCGACGATGAGGCCCTGGCGCGCCGCTTTCGTCTTGTGAAAGTTGACGAACCTTCGGTTGAGGACACTCGCAAGATCATCGCCGGCGTTCGCCCCAGGCTCGAGCGCAACTATTCGGTGACGATTTCCGACGAGGCGATCGAGACGGCGCTCGAAATGGCGCCGCGCTATGTACGAAACCTGCACCTTCCCGACAAAGTCATCGGCTGGCTCGACACCGCTTCAGTCAAAGTCGAAATCAATCAGCTGGAAAGCTCCGAAGTCCGAAGCGAACACGTCATCGACGTGATAAGCCAGGAGTCCCGAATCCCGCGCGACATGATCTTTCGCGACACCAACGAGCGCTTCATTGATATGGAAACCGCCCTCTCCGGGCGAGTGATCGGTCAGAAGCCCGCGATCAAATCTGTTGCTCAACGATTGCGCTTGAACAAGGGTCCGTTGAAAGAGAATTTCTACAAGCCCGACGGCGTGCTGCTCTTTCTTGGTCCCACCGGAGTTGGAAAGACAGAGCTTGCAAAAGCCGTTGCCGAGTTCATGTTCGGCGACGAAGACAAGATGGTTCGGATCGATATGTCCGAGTATCAGGACGGAACGATCGCCATCGAGAAACTGATCGGGATGCCGCGCGGCATAGTCGGCAGCGAACGGGGCGGAATCCTCACCGAGCGACTCCGCGACAACCCCTACACGGTGTTGCTGCTGGATGAAATCGAAAAGGCTTCGTCTTACCTGTTAAATCTGTTTCTGCAGGCGTTCGATGAAGGCTGGCTCACCGACGGCCGGGGCAAGAAGGTTTATCTCTCCGACGCGATCGTGATCATGACCTCGAACCTCGGCTCCGACAATTTCAAAAAGTACATGAAGCCGCTCGGCTTCGGTACCAAAACCTTGACCGACATAAAGCAGATCGAGCGCGAGGTCATCAAAGCGGCCGAGGAGAGGTTCTCTCCCGAGTTCCGGAATCGTATCGATGAGATCGTCGTCTTCTCGCCGCTCACCGAGGACGAGGTGAAGCAGATCGCGAAACATTATCTCGGCATTCTGACGCGCCAGATGAAGCGCCAGGGCAAACGAATCGAAGTGAGCGAATCTGCGATCGAACACCTGGTTGAAAAGGGCTTTAGTCCGGCTTATGGCGCTCGCTTTCTCAAGCGGACGATCGACGAACTGGTCAAACTCCCGGTGACTACGAAGTGGAAAGAGGCGAATCAGTTCAAGGTGGATTTCGCCGACGGTGAGATCAGTATCGACCCGTCTTAAGGCTTAAAAACTCTGCAGAAACGAAAGCGGCGCGGGCGGACCCGGGCCGCTTTTTTCATGACGCTAGTACCCAGTCATTGTCAGACATTATGAGCTTGTACGGGCGTCCCTCCGTGGGCGCCCCTCATTCGTCCTACACTACAGGCGCTTCGATATTCAAAGGAGGGGCGCCCACGGAGGGACGCCCGTACAGGCTGCACTTCGAGTTCATCAGAATCAACCTGCTAGTAGGGATTCAGCGATTCCCCAAAGCGCCGGGACGGAGACCGGCGCGTGTTATAATCCACGCCGGGTGATCAACACCATTCGGAGGAACCGTGCTATCAATACCGCGATCATTTATTCTTCGAGTGCTCGGGACTCTGATGCTGACTGCGGTAGGCGCGCTGGCTCAGGATGGCGACGACAAGGACCCCGTGCGCGCCGCAGCTCTTGTTCGTGACGCGATCAAGGCGAGAGGAGGCGATGCCTACCTGAGCATTCGGTCGGTCGTAACAAGAGGTCAATATACCGGCTTCGATAAGGGAGTATCGGGCGATCCCACCATGTTCATCGACTACATTGTCTATCCGTCGCGCGAGCGGACTGAGTTTGGCAAAGGCGACTCGAAACTCGTTCAGAGTAATTCCGAAACGGCGAACTGGGTCTACGAAGGCGTCCAGAAGATGATCCGCGACCAGACCGAAGAGCAGGTGAAGACCTTTCAGCAGGGATTGCGATACGATCTCGACCAACTGCTCAGAACGGCGGCCCTGCAAAAAGGCGTCAAGCTCGCCTATCTTGGCCGGCGCGAGGCTTGGAAAAACACGTTCTCGGAAGCCGTTCGCGTCGACTTCGACGACGGCGGCACTGCGGTATTGCACTTTGATTCGCGCTCGAAGCTGCCGCTGATGGTTGAATACAAGATACTGACAAACCAGGGCCCGGTGAACAACGAAGTGCGCTTCTACCGATGGGTGGACTTTGGCGGGATCCAGTTTCCGACGTTCCAGGATTCTTATCGCAACGGCAAACAGAGCGCCCGGGTGAGCTTCGACACGGTGAGCTTCAACGAGAGCATTCCAGACAAGCTGTTTGTAAAACCGGGCAACATCAAGGAAGTGAAGTGAGACTCGCCCAGGGTTCTGCTCAATTGACTCTTTGTTGAAGACCTTGAGTCAGCGTGTTCCAGGTCTGGCGCATTATCGTAAGGTCCTCGCCAATTCCATCCAACTCGCTCAACATTTCGTTGAGCTCCTTTTCCTCCCATTCACGTGAAGGCGTCATAGTAGAGAATTGGACCTCCAGAGAAGCAAGCCGTGCTTCAATCGAAGCGAACCGCGACTTTATGCTGCGGCTCATTTCTTCGAGCGAGACGATGAACGCCTCGATGTTTTCCTGAAACTCAGAGACACGAAGACGCAGCGTCGCCAGCGTATCCGTCAGGGTCTCGATCGTAATTTTCTTCTTTGGTTCTTCAGACATAGCGCGCCTTTCCTTTCATGCGATAGTCACTTCCTTGGCGAGGTACACGTCCTGAATCGCGTTCAGGATTTTGACGCCTTCAGCCATCGGCTTCTGAAAAGCTTTGCGGCCCGAAATCAAGCCGGTGCCGCCGGCCCGCTTGTTGATCACTGCAGTTCTCACCGCCTGCTGAATGTCGTTCTCGCCCGAAGCGCCGCCCGAGTTGATCAACCCGGCTCGGCCCATATAGCAGTTGAGGAGCTGATAGCGCGTGAGGTCGATCGGATGATCCGTCGTCAACTCCGAATAGACTCGCTTGTCAGTTTTGCCGAACTTCAGCGCATTGTAGCCGCCGTTGTTCTCCGGGAGCTTTTGCTTGATGATGTCCGCCTCGATGGTGACGCCCAGATGATTCGCCTGGCCGGTCAGGTCGGCCGCCGCATGGTAGTCAGCCTCCTTGGTCTTGAACCCGGAATTCCGCAGGTAGCACCACAGCACGCAGAACATCCCCAGCTCGTGTGCATAGGCGAACGACTGGGTGACCTCTTGAAGCTGGCGCTTCGACTCTTCGGAGCCGAAATAGATCGTCGCGCCTACGCCGACGCAGCCTTGATCGAATGCCTGGTCTATCGAGGCGAACGTGATCTGGTCGAAGCTGTTCGGATAAGAGAGGAATTCGTTGTGATTGAACTTTAGGATGAACGGGATCTTGTGCGCGTAGTTGCGTGCCACCGAACCGAGCACGCCCAGCGTCGTAGCAACGGCGTTGCAGCCTCCTTCGATCGCGAGCTTGATGATGTTCTCCGGATCAAAATAAGAGGGGTTCGGAGCGAACGAAGCGCCCGCCGAATGCTCGATGCCTTGATCGACCGGCAGGATCGAAAGATAGCCGGTGTCCGACAGCCGTCCATGGTTGAACATCGAGCCGATGTTGCGGAGCACTGCCGGAGGACGATCAGTGCCGACCATCACCCGGTCGATAAAGTCTGGTCCTGGAAGATGTAGCAATTCGCGAGACACGGTCTTGCTTTGGTAAGTGAGAAGGCTCTCCGCTTCGTCCCCCAATATTTGTTCGATGTCCTTGATCATCTCGTCCTCCTGTCGAGCACGAACCTTCGTAAACCAATGACGTGCTTGCCCGACTAACTGATATTCCAGTGCTAAGAATGATGACTTTGCGTATCGCCACTTCATTCTATGCAGAGGGCATCGTTAGGTCAAACGTCGGCAAAATGGCAAAAAAAGGGGACGCGAGACAAACTCGCGCCCCAAAGGAGGACCTGAGATGTTTACCCGTTCTGAGAGAGGTGCGAGGACTCGAGAAAATACAACCGACAGCCGACGAATCCCGGTGCTAGTGAGACATACAGGCTTGATACCGGCCCGTTTACACCGCCCTCCGATTCGAGCTGAATTCATAGCAGTGCCGCCAACGGCTGATCGAATGACTTCTGTTCTAAGAATAAATAAGATCCCGAAACTCAGGTATTTATTTCCAAAGCGAGACCAACAACCCGCCCAGGGCGCCACCCAGCACAAGCCACGCCGAGTTCAGACGAGAAAACGTTAGGAGGATCATGCTCATGGCGAACAATGCGACGGTCATCGGTTCAACAAGCGCTGCGCGTCCAAGCTGATAAGTTACTACTACCATCAGCGACAACGAGGCCGCGTTTACGCCATCGAGGAACGCGCTTGCTGTCGGCGACCGCCGGATTCGTGGGATCAGCGGACCGCTCGCCGCAACGAATATGAACGCGGGGAGGAAAATACCCACGGACGCTACGACTGCTCCTCGCGGTCCGCCCAGAACGTAGCCGATAAACGTGGCTGTCGTGAAAACCGGTCCAGGTGTAATCTGTCCGACGGCGATGGCGTCGAGCAGTTGTACCTCCGTGAGCCAATGCCAGCGTTCAACAAGGTCGGCTCGAAGAAAAACGAGCAGCACGTAACCGCTGCCAAAAAGCACCGAGCCGACTTTGAGGAAGAAAATAAAGAGCGGCCACAAACCGAACGATCCTGAAAGCGGTCCCGCAGACGCGGCTCCTTGTGCAAAGAACGCCAGAGGGAATGAGAACAGCTTTCGAGCACCCCTTCTTTTTCGCTCGACATTAGCAGCAGACGTGCTCAGCCGGTTCACTACCGCTACTGCTGCCCCTACCCCGAAAAGCACAATTAGTTCATTCACGCCAAGAAGGCTAAGAATTATTCCTAGTACGCCGACAAGCGCCAATGATTTGGTCTTAAGCGCGGCGCGTCCCAGCCGCCATAAAGCTTGCAGGACGATGGCGATGATAACCGGTTTGACTCCGTAGAGCAGGGCGTCGGTCTGCGGGAGAGAGCCATAGCGGACATAGGCCCAGGCGAAAGCGCTGACAATTAGAGC
>DATMCM010000419.1:0-7565 GCA_035558335.1 Blastocatellia bacterium
TAGCAACCGAGTTCATCGAAGGCGAGACGCTCCGCAAACGATTGAAGCAATCGCCCCTCAGTCCCCGCGAAGCCGTCGATGTAGCCATCCAAATCGCCAGTGCGCTGGCCGCTGCTCATCAGGCAGGCATCATTCATCGCGACATCAAGCCTGAAAACGTGATGCTGCGGCCTGACGGCTATGTCAAGGTGCTGGACTTTGGCATCGTCAAACTCATCGAGAGGTTTGCTGACTCCTCGGGCGAGCAGAAAGCCGGGGAAGAAGCGACCGGGGCGACATCAACGGTCACCACCGAGAAAAACGTGGTGATGGGAAGCCCGAACTACATGTCGCCTGAGCAGGCCAGGGGGCTTGCGGTGGATGCAAGAACCGATATCTTTAGCCTGGGCATCCTGCTGTACGAGATGCTAACCGCAAACAAACCATTCGAAGGCGAGACCACCAGCGATATCATCGTATCCATCCTGGACCGTAAACCCCAGCAGCTCTCGGAGATCATCGAGGTTCCTCAGTCGCTCGAATATGTCGTCGAGAAGGCGCTCGCGAAAGATCGAGAGGCGCGCTACCAGACCGTCAATGACCTGCTCATCGATCTAAAGAGATTGAAGCGCCGAATGGATTTTGAAGCAGGACTCGACGACTCGTTTGTCACTGATTCCACCGGCGACAGAACCGCTCCCCTTACCTGGGAGGACGCGCGGACGACTGCCAGGCTGGGGGCGAGCCAACAAGGCAGCGATCTGACTGCGCGATTGGGCTCGTCTCTCGCTCACCTCCTCGGCGAAAGCGGACACCGCAAGCGGACTATCGTCACGACTCTGATTCTGATTACTCTCGGGGCGGCTGCTCTCATCTACTTCACGCGCGGACACGTCGAGCCCGGCGGAGCCGTTCGCTCGATCGACTCGATAGCGGTGCTGCCGTTTGTCAACGAAAGCTCCGATCCGAATACCGACTATCTTTCAGACGGCATAACCGAAAGCTTGATAAACAACCTTTCGCAGTCTCACAGCCTGCGAGTGATGTCTCGCAACTCGGTGTTTCGCTACAAAGACCAGAAAGCGGACCCGAAGAAGATCGGGCGCGCGCTTGGTGTGCAAAGCGTGCTAAACGGAAGAATCGTTCAGCGGGGCGATAATCTTTCAATCAGCGTCGAGTTGGTCGATGCGCGCGACGACACCCAGATCTGGGGCGAACAATACAACCGCAAGCTGTCCGACGTCCTGGCCCTTCAGGAAGAGATCGCGCGCCAGATCTCGCAGAAGCTTCAGCTCAAGCTCAGCGGGGACGATGAAAACCGAGTGGGCAAGCACTTTACCGAGGACCCGGAAGCGTACAAGCTCTATCTGAAAGGGCGCTTCTACTGGAGCAAGCGCACCGAAGACGGATTGAGGAAAGGCATCGACTATTTTAATCAGGCGATAGAGCGAGACCCGACGTACGCGCTGGCATATGCCGGGCTAGCCGATTGCTACGCGATTCTCGTCGAGTTGGAGGCATCGCCGCCAACCGAGCTTTATCCGAAGGTGAAGGCGGCGGCGCAACAGGCGCTCGAGATCGACGACTCGCTAGCCGAGGCTCACACGTCGCTCGGCGCAGCCTACGAGTACGAGTGGGACTGGGCGGACGCTGAGAACCAGTACAAGCGGGCGGTCGAGCTTAATCCGAGTTATGCAACCGCTCATCATTGGTACGCGGCGTACTTGATCAGCAGGCTGCGATCAGACGAAGCGATTCGAGAGATGCAGAGAGCGCTGGAGCTTGATCCGCTTTCGCTGATCATCAACACATCGATGGGCAGAGTGTTGTACGGCGCGGGGCAATACGACCGTGCCGTCGAGCAACTCAAGAAGACCCTCGATCTTGATCCGAACTTCGCCGAAGCGCACTTCCAGCTCGGAATGGTCTACGAACAAAAGCGGATGTTCGACGAAGCCATTCGTGAGTTTCAAACAGCGGCCGACCTCTTTCAGGATCCTATGATGAGGGCCTGGATCGCGCGGACTTGCGCAATTGCGGGAAGACGCAGCGAGTCCGAGCGCGCGTTGGCCGAAGTGAAAGCGCTCTCAAAGCAGCAATACCTGTCGCCTTATCTGATGGCGTCGATCTATGCGGCGCTCGGCCAGAAGGACGCGGCTTTTGAATGGCTCGAGCGAGTCTACACCGACCATTCATATTATGTAGTTTGGTTAAACGTCGACCGGGTGTTTGACGGCATAAGACCCGACCCGAGATTTCAAGACTTACTGAATCGGATCGGTATCGCGCCGCAAAGCGGTTAATCTTTTCTATGCAGTAGTTAACCGGCTTGCTGAGAGCTCATTCCGAACTGAGACAGTCTGGTTCGGGCGGAGAAGCACGCCGTCTCCCGTCGCCCACGGTTTACATTATCGTAAACCTCATCTTACCTGGTCAGACCGGTTTCGGCAGGCGAATCCGCCGGAATCTCAAAGATTGAAAAGGTATCAAGCGAAGAGTGGTAAACGGGTGCGAGCTTGCTTGTATCAACAGTTTTTTGCGCGTCACCAAGAATCAGGACATATCGCGTGCCCAGGGTTTTCAACACAGGGTTATAAGGTGAAATCTGAACTCTCAATGTGCCATCCTGAACCCTCTTGAACTCCACAGTGTTCTCGGCCGCAAGATAATCGAATGAAACTTCGGCATACATATTGTAAGCCTGCTCACTTGTGCGGTTGGGGTCGAGCGCGTGCCATATGTCCAGCTGCGGTGGCCATTGAACGCCTGAAAGCGATTTGCCGCCGAGTATTTCGACCAGCACGCCCGGATGGGTTCCCCCGTAGCTGACCCAAAAAGGATGGTCATTCGATTGTTTGTTGATGTTAGTAATAGCTCTTGCAAGCTCCGAGCCGTAGATGTGATCCAGATTTGTAGCAAGAGGGTTGAATAGGGCGGTGGTGGCCACAACAAGCGACGCGATTATCGCGCAGAACGCTCGCACTTTCCCCGCAATCAGGCAGTAAGAGATTCCTCCAGCTACGATCGATATTAGAAGGGCGATTTGCGGCGGAGGGAAGCCCGGAGCTTTCTTCATCAAAAACAGGCTGTGGAAGATAAAAAAGAGAGTCACGAAGCCGGCCACACGCAGCGGTACCGAAGCTTCGTTGGGGCTAACCTCAGGCTCTTCATCTTGCGTTATCACACAGAGCAAGTGCATGCATAGCAGTATCGAGGCAAGTCCTATCGTAAGATCAACCCGGGGGCTCGGAATGTAGCTCAGCAGCGTAATCTTGGCGATCGACTCCGGCAAACCGACCAGTACAAACAATGTCATTACCGCGATGTACGCGATCAGGCTCCAACCGATCAGCCCCAACTTGCGCGCAATACGCTTCGATATGAGGGCTGCAAAAACCACAGCGGGAAAGAAATAGTAAAACGATGCGGCCTCGCTTGCGTTGAGCAGAGCCGGCGGCGTGAAGTAGATGTTAATCAGGTTGTACATTCCCTTGAAGAGAAGCGCGAACGAGTAATCGCCGCCCAACGACACGCGCCTGCCGGGGTATACGGTGTCCGACATAACTTTCAAATCCGGCAAGCAGGTAAGAACCCAGGACAGGGTTAGGCTACCGGCTATAACCAGAGCCAACGCAAGCAGGCCCAGACGGTATTTCGGCGAGGTCCTTAACGAGAGATAAAGCTTGTCTCGAATGAATAACAGGATGAAAAGAAGCGCGAAAAAATATCCCGCTGCGACTTGCCAGGGCGGGTACAGGATCATCACGAAGCCCGGAAAGCTAAGGCCGAGTAAGATAGCCGAAATCACTTGGGTTGATTTCTTTTCAGAAGCGAACAGCTGGTAGGCCGCAAGGCAGCCAAGCCCGACAAAGAAAACAACGTGCGAAGGCCACTCGGACCAGCAGACAAAGTATGCCGAGGCGCAGACCCAGAAAGCACCAAAGGCTGCCAGCTCTTTGCGCCCTCTCAGTAGGATATCAAACAGGAGAAAGAGCACCGTGAAGCAAGCGAAGATCTGAAACCACCAAAACCACGCTAGTCCGCGCTGAGCTCCGAACAAAAAATAACCCCAGGTCGCGGGCCTCGCCAGAGTGACGATGTGCCAGACCGGAGCGTGAGGCACGACCAGCATATTTTGCCCATTGCCGATGTTGGTGTTCACCACGGGGAATCGAGGTGTGTGCGATGTCTGCGAGAGCGCGTACGGCGAGAAGACTAAAAACTCGTCCCAACGAATCAGTCTTGCATTGCCCATCAACAGGCTTTGCAGACCCTCTGTATCTATTCGGGTTAGTCCCTCGACGGCCCCCGGCGGAAGACTCATTAAATAACCGGAGTAAGGCCTTTCCTGCGCCCACCATTGAGCAGTTATCCCCGTTGAAGACCCGTGAATCCCCAATGCGACAAGCATTACAAACAGCGACCATATGCCGACCAACACTTTTGCCCGCCAACTCAGTGACTGGATGAAACTCCTGGCGGAGTTCAAAGCCGGGAAATCAGTCATAATTGAATTCTGGATTTCGGGAGTATTATAGAGGTGTTTTGGTTACGATCAAGTCTTTAACCGTTTTGGTGTGTGGGCATCGTTGACACATTCGCTGTTGAGACTCAGCGGCTAACCTCCGAACGCATCCTTTATCAGCCTCCGCTGTTCCATCTGATGAATCGTATGTGACCCGGTAGCCGGACTCGCGCTAGCCGGCCGGCCTGCGTACCTCAAGCGTTGGCCCGGCCCCAGCAGTCCCGACAGCCGTGGATCGATGAAGAACCATGCGCCGGTGTTCTGCGGCTCCTCCTGAACCCAACAGACGTCTCTTGCGTTCGCGAATCGATTGAGCTCATTGGCTATCAGGTTCTTCGGGAACGGATACAACTGCTCGACGCGAACAATTGCTGTGTTCTGGTCGCCGAGTTTCTTCCGTTCAGCCCCGAGGTCATAAAAAACTTTGCCGGAGCACAATAACAGGCGCGTCACGCCGGTCGCGTTTTGCCCGTCGCGATCGCCGATCACAGGAAGGAACCCGCCGCTTGTGAACTCGTCAATTGACGAAGCGGCTTCTGGAAAGCGCAGCAAGCTCTTAGGAGTGATCACGATCAACGGCTTGCTCGGCCTCAATCTAGCCTGTCTCCTCAACAGGTGAAAATACTGCGCGGCGGTTGAGCAATTCGCCACTTGCATATTGCCTTCGGCGCAAAGCTGGAGGAAGCGCTCAATCCGCGCGCTCGAATGTTCTGGCCCCTGTCCCTCGTAGCCGTGCGGCAAAAGCAACACAAGGCCGCTCGCCTGATTCCACTTAAGCTCGCCCGCTGCGATGAACTGATCGATAATTACCTGTCCTGCGTTCGCGAAGTCGCCGAACTGGGCTTCCCACAAAACCAGTGTCTGAGGCGAAGCTACGCTGTAGCCATACTCAAAGCCAAGCGCTCCAGCCTCCGACAACGGGCTGTCGTAGATCTGAAACGTAGCTTTGTCGGGCGCAAGCTGAGTGAGCGGCGTCCACTCCTCGCCGGTTTGAGTGTCCGCGAAAGCCGCGTGCCGATGACTGAAAGTTCCGCGCACTGTGTCCTGACCTGTCAGCCGAATTGGTGTGCCTTCGAGCAGTAGCGAACCAAATCCGAGCGCTTCGGCCATGCCCCAATCGACCGGTGACTCGCCTTCGACCATCTTCGCGCGCCGGCCCAGCAGGCCCACGATTTTTGGATTCAAGTTAAACCCGCGAGGCACCGCCGTGATCGCGTGCGCGAGCGAGCGCAGCGTCGCGTGATCCACGCCGGTCTCGGACACTTCAACATCGGGCTCGGGCGCCGCGGCCGGGAGCGCAACTTCCCTGTTTAACTTTTCTACGATCGCCTTCGCGCCGAGCTGCGCGTTCTCGTACCTGCGCATTCGCTCGTCCATCAGCGACGAGACCTCCTGTTCGGTCGTTACTCCTTCAGCGATCAGCTTGCGCGCATACAGCTCGCGGACGCCGGGATGTTCTTTGATGCGCTGATACATCACCGGCTGAGTGTAAGTTGGCTCGTCGCCTTCGTTGTGACCCAGTCTCCGGAAACCGATTACGTCGATGACCACGTCCTTCTTGAAGTGCTGTCGATAATCGAGCGCGATTTGAATGACGTTGTAAGCGGCTTCAACGTCGTCGCTGTTCACGTGAAAGATCGGCGCCTGAATCATCTTCGCAATGTCGGTGCTGTAGTGCGAAGACCGGCCTTCTTCGGGCGGAGTCGTAAAACCGAGCTGGTTGTTCGCGACGATGTGAATCGTGCCTTTGGTGCTGTAGCCAGGCAGTTTCGAAAGGTTCAAAGTCTCGGCGACTACGCCTTCGCCGGCGAACGCTGCGTCGCCGTGAATCAGCACCGCGAGCTTTGACTCGCGTTGGCCGTCCGCGTCCTGCCGCGCGCGAACCAGTCCCTCGACGACCGGATCGATGAACTCGAGGTGAGATGGGTTAGACGCGACCGCAAGCTGCACTTGCTTTCCGGAGGCGGTGTCGCGCGGACCGCTTGCGCCCTGATGATACTTAACGTCGCCCTGATCGTGCGGGTACTTGGGATGAATTGACCCTTCGAAACTTGTAAAGATACGTTCGCAGAATTTGCCGATCACGTTCGCGATCACATTTAGACGCCCGCGATGCGCCATTCCTACCGTTATCTCGCGCACGTCTCGACGAGCGGCGGACTCGATCAACTGGTCCATCACCGCGATTACGGTTTCGTTGCCTTCGATGGAAAACCGCTTCTGGCCGAGATACTTTGTGCCCAGAAACTTCTCGAACAGTTCTGCCGAGATGAGCTTCCAAAGAATCTGTTTCTTAGTTTCAACTGGAACAGGCGGGGGTTCGCCCTCGACACGAGCCCGAATCCACTCCTTCTCTTCAGGGCCGGAGATATTTCGATACTCTATTCCCACCTTGCCACAGTAGTAGCGCCGCACGCGGTCGAGTATTTCTCGCAGCGAAGCTGTCTCGGTTCCGCCCAGCCCGCCGGTGATGAATTGCCGGTCAAGGTCCCAGATGGTCAGCCCGTAGCTTGCGATGTCCAACTCGGGATGGTACTGGACTTCTTTCCAGCCGAGCGGATCGATGTCGGCTACCAGATGACCGCGGACTCGGTACGAGTTGATGAGTTGAAGCACGCTTGCTTGCTTGCGCACCTCGTCTAGCCTTCGGTCTTCGCCGAGTATCGCCGGATTGATGTCGATCGCCCACTGGTACGGGCGGAACGTAATCCCGAGGTCACGAAAGATATCGTCGTAGAATCCGCGCTGGCCGCGCAGCATTTCGTCGATCAGCGCGAGGAATGCACCAGACTCCGCACCCTGGACGATGCGGTGATCGTATGTGCTGGTCACCACCATGACTTTGCTTATGCCGAGTCGGGAAAGAGCTTCAGGCGACATCGCTTGATACTCAGGCGGATACTCGATTGCGCCAGTCGCGATGATGGCTCCCTGACCGGACATCAGCCTGGGGTTTGAAGCGGTGGTGCCGATCGTTCCCGGGTTGGTGAGGCTGATCGTTGTCCCTTGAAAGTCCGCGACTTGAAGCTTGCTCGCGCGAGCGCGCTTGATTACATCGTCA
>DATMCM010000420.1:0-7752 GCA_035558335.1 Blastocatellia bacterium
AAGACTTCGGCTGGAGCGACCGAATACCTTCCTATCGCGCGAGTCACGAATCTCGCGCAGTTCATAGAGCGGCTCAAGCGGCGGAACGTGTGGGTCGTAGGCGTCGAACAGTCCGGCGAGATGCTTTATACGGAATACGACTACTCCGGGGCCATCGCTTTAGTGTTCGGAGGCGAAGGCGCCGGGCTTCACCGGCTGGTGCGGGAGCGTTGCGATGTCGCGGTGTCGATCCCGATGCGCGGCCGAATCGGGTCGCTCAATGTTTCAGTCGCCGCCGGTGTCATCTTGTTTGAAGCCCAAAGGCGGCGCATAACCGGCCCGGCACCGCCTCCGGCCGAATAACCCTAACAACTTCAAGCGCAGCCGCTCCACTGTTCATAACCCGCCGCCCGCGGGTCTGTGTGAAATAATCCAATTGGGTTGATACGATGGAGATTCCTTTGTAAGATGCGCACTTCAGCGTCCTATTTGCATCGTGTCAGCCGAGACAGAAGCTCTCTCAAAGAAGGCGAACAAGGGAAGCAATCAGGTGCGCGTGCCGGAGATCATCCGGAAAGCATGCGCTCGCAGCAGCATGCGGATCAGATCGCGGACGTACCGCGACCATCCGAACGCAAGCGCGTGTGAACTTGACGCCGTCCGATTCAAGCCGTGTCCGGCCCCAGCGAGTCGGACGGATGGCGTAACCTACCGCGAAGACAAAGGAGGAAAGCATGACTAAGTGTGTTATGACGCTCTTGACGCTTGTGGTTGTGACGGTTTCGGCGTATTCACAAACACCAAGCAATTCCAGGTGCAGTCTGACGGCAACCAACGCTCCAACGGTTCGTGGCCTTCACCTTGGCATGAGCACGGACGAGTTACTAGCCTTGTTTCCGGGCAGTGCTAAGAGGAAAGACGTAAAGGATGCCATCGCAAAAGCGAAAGCGGGTGCAAGCGGTGACGTTCTGTATCTTTCTTTCAACCCCGCCGTTGATTCAGGGAAAGAGCAGTTCAACGGTGTAGACTCGGTCGGCGCCGGCCTCGTTAAGGGCCGAGTAACGGATCTCAGCGTCGTATATGTCGGAGCGACGTGGCCGAATATTGACGCGTGGGTAGCAAAGCTCTCGGAGGCATTCAAGCTCCCCTCGCCGCAAGACTGGATGGTGGGGTCGAGTGAGAACCCCAACAAGATTCTGAGGTGCGACGGTATTGACATTGAGGCCGCGATACAGAGCGGGAGCGCATCGATCATTCTCCGAACCGCGGAGACTCATGGGAGCGACAATGCAGCGGAAGAGAAAAAGCGGCGGGACATAAAGCCCTAAAAGACCACGACGCACCGTCGAAACTAGCTGTAACCAGGGAAGGAAAAGCAATGAAGATAAAGTATGCGGTCGGCATTTTGGTAGCGCTTTTGCTGGTAACCACGTTAGGCGCGACGCTCGTTCTGCGAGGCGTCGCTTCGGCGGAAGCGTTTGAGGCCTCCAGCTTGCCTGAAGCGGCGCTGTCTCTTCAGTCACCCTTTCCAGACATAACTATTCCCGGAGTGCCCGACAAGGGAGATTGCTGCATCTGGGAAATAGAAAGAAGGGTCGATGGCAAGCGCGAAGCCAAGTTTGGCAACCCTTATGTCTGCGACATGGGACAAACGCGGCGCGGCGAGATGACCATCAAGATGAAGCTAAAGTTCCCGGGCGGGCCTTGCGATCAACAGGACATACCTGCCGACAATAGCACGCTTGAAGCGCGAGGGGTGGTTATCCGACAGAATGATCAGTACGCATACTTCTCGGGCGAGTTCAGCACACGGATCCCGGCGGCAAGGTCCTGTTCAAGGGCACGATCGAGACTGCGGATCGGCTAGGCTCACACCACCTCTTCTCGAAGTGCGAACAATGTCGACCGCTATCGCATTTTGAAGGCTGGCTGGTCGGGCGAGGAACGGATGCATTTCCGCATCACACGTTGCGGGCGCTGATTGTGTCTAGAGGAACGGTGCCATCTCCCACCATATCTTCTACAGTGATGTTGGGCAGCCTGACCGGAACGTTGATCAAGTGCCCTTGAGCGCGCGGTCTTATTGACGAATAGTACAGTGAGAAATCGCTGGTCAGCAGTCTTCCGGTGGGTAAAGGGCCATCGGAGTACTGGCGTGTCGTTGGCGAGAATACAATTTGCGGTCACAAAGAATGTCTTCACGGAACGGCAGCAACCAGAATGGGCGCCAGAGTTTAACCGGTGGCAAGCGAAGCGCCGCCACCGGACAGAGTTACGAATTAATCCGGCACCCCTGCGCGGTGCCGGACGTTGCCCACCGGCCTAACCGGTGGCGGCGCTTCGCTTGCCACCGGCAAAATTCCGCTGCCACTTCGTGGCAATATGCCGACCTCATCACCTATCTCAGTAGTGCTCGTCGCTTTCTTTGTTGACAGATGAGTTTTCTGATATCATCTTGCCCCTTGAAAAGAGAGCCGCTCTCAGGCTCTTATGTTTCGACGGTGTACCGATGACTCACGCTATCCGAAGACCAGACTCAGGCGCTGGTAGCCTTAGGGCTAGAGCGGCCACACATCTGGTCCTCGCGATTTTGCGTAGGAGGGAAGTATATGGTTACCGACGATGAGCTAAGACAAATCATGCCCAATTGTCCTGCTGAGAAGCGCAGCCTTTACCTGCCCTTTATCCAGCAAGCCATGGAGGAGTTTGACATTGAGGCGTACCAGCGCGAGGCGGCGTTTCTGGCCCAACTGGCCCACGAGTCAGCCGAGCTTCGTTATATGGAAGAGATCGCCTCAGGGGCTGCCTACGAAGGGCGTAAAGACCTTGGCAATACGCAGCCGGGAGACGGGAAGCGCTACAAGGGCCGAGGTCCGATACAACTGACCGGGCGGGCAAACTACCAGAAGTATGGCGCGCTGCTCGGATTGGATCTGGTTGGAAACCCGACCATCGCGGCGACTCCGCAAGTTGGGTTTCGCATCGCCGGCCAGTTTTGGAAACTAAACGGTCTCAACGAGCTGGCAGACCAGCAGAATTTTGAGAAGATCACCCGGCGAATCAACGGCGGTCTCAACGGCCAAGCGGACCGGGTCAAGTACTACGAGCGCGCCAAGAAGGTTTTGAGCAAGGACGACACCGCAGTTCCAGCTCCGGCGCCTGCTGGTCCTTGAGTAAGACGCGTCGGATGAAGGCGTAACAGAGGTTTCACCTCGCCGTCATCCCCGAACCAACCTGACTGATACATACAGCACCAGAATCGCGACCAGCGTCGCGAGGGCCGCGGCTTGCGACCCGGCGCGGTTTCCCGGCGCGCTATCAGGCGAGCCTTGATATCGCTTCGCAGCGCGGATGCTTGTGACATCGTGGAATGCCATAAGCCCGATCATCACAATCACCAGCATCAGCTTCCAGGGAAGCCAGATAGCAATAAGGCGCTCCACCTTCGAGGGATCAAACACCTCCCCGTTGAAGATTTGCGAGAGGCTGATCGGAGTTAGCCGAAGCACCAAATTACCTATGCCGGTCAGAATCGAGACGACGATCGACCCCCAGGCTATCCATCGAAATCGGCGCGCCACACCGCGCAAGATTCGCTGACGTTCTTCGCCTTGATGTGAAAGCGCAAAAGGGACGACTACCGCAGCCGTGTAGATCAATCCGCCGACCCAAACCGCCGCCGCCAAAATGTGAATCCAGACGTTTATGAAGTACATGATTTCGCCATTATCGCCATTCGAGCCGGGATGCGGCTGAGCGGACTACACCTCCCCAGTGCGTTCCACTTCAAGCGCTGGGGCCTTGGTGCTCGCGTGTAGTTCGCTCGTACGAACCGTAAGCGCCAGCAGAAAGGCTATCAGCATTATCGCGGCGCTGGTCCAGTAAGGCGTTCGCCCGTAGTGGGCGCTTGCCTCGGAATCGCGGCTCAGGAGCCAGCCGCCAAGCACCGGCCCGATGATCCTCGCGAGGCTTGCCACCGAGGCGAGCACCCCGAGGACTCGGCCTTGCCACGCCGCGCTCACGCTCTTCGACGCAAGCGCGTTCAGTGTCGGCGTCATCAAGCTGTTGCCAATCGCAAATCCGGTGCTGGCGATAATCAACGCCGCCACTGAATGGCCCAGCGGAAAACAAAACACGCTCGCGGCGAAGATAGCCGTCCCCGTTACCGCAAGCGGCTTGTCTCCGAACACCTTTACGAGGCGGCCCAGCAAGCCGCCCTGTATCACCGCGCCGATCACTCCGACGTAACCGAACAGCAAACCGGTATGCCAAGCATCAAAGTTGAATCTATGCGCCGCGAACAACGCGAAGGTCGTGGTCATCATCGCAAACGCAACGGTGGAGAAGAAGTAAGTCGCCAGGATCGCGCTTAGCTGCCAGCTTCCGGACTGTTGCACGACTTCGATTATTCCGCCTCGTCGAGCCTGACTTCGATGCTCAGCCGAAAGACTTTCGGGCAAAAGAAAGTAAAGCGCCGTCGCATTCGCGGCGGCCATCGCCGCGGCGAAAAAGAATGGTGCTTCGGGCGAAATGCGACTAAGAACTCCACCGATCAAGGGTCCGAAGACAAAACCCAATCCGAACGCGGCGCCAATCAAGCCCATTCCCTTTGATCGCTGATCCGGCGGCGTAACGTCGGCGATGTACGCCTGCGCGGTCGAGATGTTTCCGCCGCTAATCCCATCGATCATGCGGGCTGCAAACAGCCAGACCAGAGTCGGCGCTAACCCAAAAAGCGCAATCCCAACCGGCATCAAAGGCGCGAAACCCATGAGCAGAAAGCCGATCGAAGTTCCGATAAGGCTGACAAGCAGGACCGGTCTGCGTCCGACTCGATCCGAGAGCCTGCCGAGTATCGGCGCAAACACAAACTGCATCGCCGAGTACATCGCCACCAGAATTCCTACCGTCGCTTCCGAAGCGCCATAGCGTTCAGCGTAAAGCGGCAACACCGGAATGACGATGCCAAACCCGATCAGGTCTATGAAGATAGTGATGAAGATGATGACGAGAGGTGAGCGGGTCTTTGCCATTGTAGGACGCCAGTGATATTGAATTGGGCAACTGAGAATTGCAAACTGAAATTGCAAACTCGGGCTTCGCGTCTGAGTCCCTTTCACAAGCAGAAGTCGGATCTTTCAATCAACCCCTATTTGCCAAAGGATCTGTATACCTTTTTGTACTTCAGAGACAGTCGGCCGAGCGACTTTGGCGCGCGGACATCAATTCGCACCTTGTGCCAGTCAACATTGCTCGTGACATCGGTAGGATAGAAGCCCACAACGTACTGATGACGGAGCATTATCGCGATCCTGGTATAGATGTCACGCGTCGCGGGTTCGTCGGCGGGGGAAAAGGTCATTCCGCCGCTCCAGCCTGAAAGGTTCGCCAGCGTCCCAATACCCATATACAACTGGCTTATTCCGATGCCGTACACTGGCACATCCGACTCTTTCAGCATTTGCTGAAGCTCGTTTCCGCTGTACCTGCTGCTGTTTTCCTCGCCGTCCGAGATGATCAGAAGGGCTTTCTTGGGATGCCTCCCCTGCCGAGCCTTCTCGATGCCAAGATAGACTCCATCGTAGAGCGCCGTGCTACCCTTTGCCTTGACGAAGATCACTCGGCTCAAGATATCACCGGGCGAGGTCGTGAAATCTTGAACCAGCCTGGCTTTGTCATTGAACGCGATTATGAAGTACTCGTCGTCCGGGTGAGAAGTCTCGAACAACCTCCGCAGCGCCTGAAACGAGCTCGACGTCAGGTCCGACATCGAACCGGAAACGTCATAGATAATCCCGAGAGTCACAGGCGCATCTTCATCGCTGAAGTGCGCTATCTCCTGTTTGACCCCGTCATCGAAGACCTCGAAGTTCTTTTTTGCCAGTCCGCTCACAAACCTTCCAAGCGAATCACACACAGTGACCGTAGTGCTGACCAGCTTGGCTTTGAGCTGGATCTTATCGTGCGGCTCCTGTCCTCCTGAAACGGGTCTGTGTGTGTCTGAATCCTGTTTCGGACTCTCCTGAGCGGTTGAGGTTCGTGGATCCGCTGATTGACGCGATGAATCCGGGAACACCCTGATCGAACCCAAAGCACTCGCAAGGAACGAAATCATGAAGAAGCAAGCCACTCGATCCATACAGCACGACCTCTTTCATCGTCCTTCGAGTAGGCAGACTAAATACTAGACCAGATTGCGTCTTACCGAAACGCGCAAAACGTAACAGCGGAAGTAAGTGCGAGTCTGACTGGGCGCCCGACCGACACCCGTGAGCGGGAGCCAGTTTTACTCGCCGATGATTTTTACCAGGACTCGCTTCTTGCGTCGGCCGTCGAACTCACCATAGAAGATTTGCTCCCAGGGCCCGAAGTCGAGCTTGCCGGCGGTCACCGCAACGACCACTTCGCGGCCCATGACCTGGCGTTTGATGTGCGCATCGGCGTTGTCCTCACCCGTCCTGTTGTGATGATAGGCCCCGATTGGTTCGTGCGGTGCGATCCTCTCGAGCCAGACTTCGTAGTCGTGGTGCAGTCCGGTCTCGTCATCGTTGATAAAGACCGAAGCCGTTATGTGCATCGCGTTAACCAGCGCGAGACCTTCGCGAACGCCGCTTTCTCGCAAGCACGTTTCGACTTGCGGCGTGATGTTTACGAACCCACGCCGGGCGGGCACGTTGAACCAAAGCTCTTTGCGATAGCTCTTCATAAGTTAGAAGTCTGTAGTGCGCCTTCAGGCGGAAGTTTCTAAGCGCAAGTACTCGCATACGGCTGCTAACGAACTTCCGCCTGAAGGCGGTACTACGAACTACCCTAAAACACCTGCCAAGCGCTTAGCAGCAAATCTCGTTTCAATGTTATGTAGCTCTGATCGCCCGTTATCGCTCGCGCCAGCACCTTGCGAATGCCGCGATGATGACGGGCCAGCGCGATCATCGCGTCGGTGAAGATGTGGCCGAAAAAGAAACCGCGGTAGAAGCGAGGCAGCCGGCGCGACGCATTTTCCAGGTCGCGGCCGAATGAGTCACGCCATCGTTCGGCGTAGGTTGCGTTCGCCTGTGAATAGACTGCGGCCATCGAGCCTCGCGCACCCTGGTTCGACCCGGCAGCGCGGGGTTCGGATTTAGCGGCTGAGCAATTTGCCTGCGCTGACGCGGGTGCGCCAGCCGCCTCGATCGCGTCTGCAAGAAGGTCCGCCGACTTGAACGCGTAATAGATTCCTTCACCGGTTATCGGATCGCAAAAGCCGGCAGCGTCGCCGATCAATGCCCAGCCGTCGCCGGTCGCCTGAAGTCGCTTCCAGGTGGCGAAGTCGAGCGTCGGTATCTTCGCGCCAAAGAAGCTTAACCGGTCCGGCTCGGGCATTTGCCCGCCGTAGTAATCGCGAACAAACCTCGTTAACAGCTCGCGCAGGTCGTCCGAGGTTCGCTCGCCAAGTTTTGAGGCGACGCCGAAGTTCATTACACCCGGCCGTGGAAACGCCCACAGATAACCTGTGAAATCCTTTGGGAAACGAACGATTACTTCGTCGGCCGCACCATTGGCCGCTTGACGACCACGCGAATGAACGCCGTCTGCTTCGTCCTTCACGTTGTAACCAAACGCCAGAGCGAGGTCCCGTTTTGAAAAGATGCCCAGCAGCCGCCGGCGCACGAAGCTCGCCGCGCCGTCCGCTCCAACCAGAAACTGCGCGCGCCACACTTGCCCCTTATCTGTTTGGATCTTCCAGGAGTCGCCGTCACGTGAGAAGTCTGTGATGCCCGCCTGTTCGAATCG
>DATMCM010000421.1:0-7573 GCA_035558335.1 Blastocatellia bacterium
CCCAGCAGCAAGCTCTCGGTCAGCAGTTGCCGAAAGATGCGTCTGCGGTTTGCGCCGAGCGCCGCGCGAATCGCGATCTCTTTCTGTCGAGCCGTCGCCCGGGCGAGCAACAAGTTCGCTACGTTCACACAGGCAATCAGCAAGACGAACCCGACTACTCCAAGCAGGATCAAGAGCGCCTTCTTGTAGTCACCGATCAACGACGCGCGTAGACTGATGACGTTTACGCCGAGGCCTTCGTTAGTCACCGGATTCTGCTGCTCGATGTTCGAGGCGATGGCGGTCATCTCCGCTTGAGCTTGTTCGAGTGTGACTCCGGGCTTCATTCGGGCGATCGCTTCCAAGCCGTGATCGGTTCGAGTAAACGACTTCGGGGTGAGGGCCAGCGGGCCCCATGCGTCCGCCACCTCGGGAAATTGAAAGCCTGGCGGCATCACGCCTATCACCACCCGCGATCGGTTGTTGAGCGAGAGGGTTTTACCGAGTATCTTTGGATCAGCTCCGAATCGGCGCTGCCACAGGCCGTAGCTCAAAATGACTACCAAATCGTGATCGGGCTGATCTTCGTCGGCAGTGAAGGTTCGGCCCAGGATCGGAGCTACGCCCAGAATTTCAAACAAGCCGTGAGACACAAACGCACCCTTGAGTTGTTCGGGCTCTGCTCCTCCGCCGGATCCACCTCCGGCAATCGCCAACCCTGCTGTGTCGTAAGAAGCGATGTCTTCGAAGGAATGATTCTGCTCGCGCCAGTCGAGAAAGTTCGGGTACGAGACGCTCATCGAGGGCATGCCTCGCTTGAACGCAGTCTCGTCGAGCAATACCAGCCGTTCAGGTTCTGGATACGGCAGCGGCCTGAGCATGACGCCGTTTACAAAGCTGAAGATGGTGCTGATGGCCCCGATTCCGAGCGCCAGTGAGAGCACCGCCACTGAAGTCAACCCGGGACTCCTCCGGAGCATCCTCGCGCCGTACCTGGTGTCTTGCAAGAGATCACGAATCATAGCCACCCCTTCCTCTCAGATCCGCCATTCGACCTCGACGTTCGAAAATGGCCGCGGTGTTTGGTTCTTGATACCAATCGTCGTGCCACGTTGGAGTTGCTTGGAGGTTGTAGAAGAGAAAAGGGCAAGGTGCAAAATGCGGAAAGCAACCGTCTCGGGAATGGGAATGCCTATCCCGGAAGCGGCCAGCCTTGAGAAATCTGCTAGTACTGGATTGTTTGTGCATTTAGCGAGTCTTCTTGGCTCCAATATTATGTCCGACCATCGATTTCGGTTGTTTCGGCATAGGCGCAACTCATGGCGCGAAATACGAACGTCGGACCGACCCATCGGCGATGATTGTTTCACAATGAGTTGGTGCCAACGACCACCTAATGGTTTCGTTTATTTTTCCCCCAGCTATGGTGTCCCTCGAACCTGCAGACAACTGACAACTGACAACTGACAACTGACAACTTCTGCTCACTTCACCGGCACTTCGAACCTTGCGTCTTCGATCGGCACGTTCTGTTTGATCTCGACATACTTTCGAGTCGTACCGAAATGGCTATCGTCCAAATACGACACGACGGTTGTGAATGGCAGCTTTAAGCCGTCCACGTCCGTATAGTCCTTGAAGTCCGTTTGCTCCGGATCCGGTCCCAATGCGGTCGCGGTCAACACCGTCCGCCGCAGGAGTAATCCATTCCCGGCATCGAAGAACAACTTCTCAGTACGACGGGTCGTAGCAGTCGGGACTCCCAGGGGCTGAGCCTCAACAACATACACTTCACGACCGTCAATCTCCTCTTTGCCCTTAACTGACATCTGCGAGTACTGACCTTTTAGGTTGAAGTCCCCGAGGAGATCAGCCTGACCAGCTACGCGAGCAAGCTCGGCACTGTTCATCTCACGTTGTCCTTGCGGGGTTTTGACCCAGCCGGTCGTCCCGTTGAAGCCTTGATAAATGACTCCGGTTGGTGAAGTGATCACGGCCAGGTACTTGCTCGGTGCTTTTTGATAGACCTCCATCGCCCACGTATCTCCCCTGGCAATGATGGTCGCGTTGGGAGTGCCGCCGTTCACCAGCTTTGGCCTCAGCCACGAGAGCTTGCTGACACGGGTCGTGATCTTCTGAGCCGCGGCCTGGCCACCGAGTGCCCGGTAGTATCGGTCCAATATCTGATCAATGGTTGGCAGCGGATCAGGCGGCTTGTTGCCTGGTTTTTCTCTGGTGGTATTCGAAAAGGTCCCCTGCCCGATGGCGGGAACCGCAACAGGTTTTGTCTGTCCTCGATGACAGGTGTTACACGAGACTACCGGCTGACCGCCGAAGTTAGCTTTGTTGATCTCGGACACCATCTCAATCATGCGTCGAGCGACTTGCTTGGGAGGCTTATCGTCCATCCAGTACTTGCCGTTCTCGGCCACGTGACAGTAGTCGCACCGCACGCCGAGCGAAGTCCGCATAATATGCATCACGGTGAGCAACTGAGAATTGGGGACCCCTTTGAGTACTTGAATGTTCCTGTTGGCTTGTTCAGCGGGCTTATCATCTTGTGGAGGTACTGCAGCGAAGGCATCTCGATTTACGGGCTTACCGGCGAGCTCCACCGCCGCGAGAACCACGAGACTGAGTATTAGCACTAGTCTACAGTTCATTAACTCCTCCTCCCCATTGCGTTTCCTGTCGCCGTTCGCGCTTAGCTCCAGGCCTTTTGCCGTATTACCAATCGTCGTGCCATCTTCGTCGGCGCTTACAGGTTGTTGAAGCGACGAGGCTTGACTTGGAGCTTCCGGTCTCTCGGCTGTTGAGGGCTGCTCGCTTCCGGGATCGGAGAATCCCACGACCGCCAATTTCTGTCCCGGTTTGAGAGTTAAGAGTTATGGAGGAGCGAGATATTCTTGACTACTGAGATCGGCGCCGATCCTTGCTAGAGACAGGTGATCACGCGGGGATTCGTCGAGGGGTCGGAGTCGAAGCGACGGTGTGTGTCACAAGAGCTCAGCTTCACCGGGCTCGGCTTACGGCGATACCTTCCGAACCTTACCCTCGACAATTCTTTGGAACTCATCGGGCTTACCGGGCTGAGCCATTTCGAGGGTCACTGTCATCCGACCAGGTGCGGAATAGATGTAACTGAGCCGGTACCGCGGCGCGGCAGGCTGCGCCTCGCTCAAGAACGTGATCCTGTTTCCGTCCTTGGAGAAGCTCAGTTCATAGTTAATCACGTGCCCTTCGGTATCAACGTAGAAGGCGCGAGTCCGCTTTGTTGCGGGGTCCGCGTAAACAGTCATCAGATCCTCATGGACGTAGGCGGGACGGTCCTTGGTGGCGGGATACTCCGAGTGATTCCTGCGGATCAGAACCTTACCTCTCAGGTCCTGCTCAAAGCTAAAATAACCCGAGCCCGATCCTAACTCGCTGCTTCCCTCTCCCACCCATTTCCCCAGGAGCCGGTTCATCGATTCCCAGTTTGTATCCGTCGCCGGCTGTTGAGAAAGCACCGGCTGACACAGCATCAGAACCAACACGACAAGAACGGTTTTCTTCACGCAATGTCCCTTCTGGTCTTGGTACTCTAGACCTGGTCAACTGAGTCTTGAGATCGCCCTTCTCAAGCAAGCCTGGCCATTCTAGCATCCCGGTTTCGGGGAGATAAAACAGACCGTCCGGGTGACGGCGCCGTCTTATTTCCGGCCATGCGCAAATACCATCATAAGCGAGCGATGCCGCCAATACTGAAACGGTTTCTGGTCTCTGGTTTCTTGTTTCTGGTTACTTTTCCAAGCCCGCCTGCATCAGCGCAATCGTTTGACTCCAACGGCGTCAAACTCCATTACATCGTCGAAGGCAAAGGCCAGCCGATAGTGCTTATTCACGGACTCGGCTCGAACATCAGGATGAACTGGCAACTGCCCGGCGTCATCAGCATTCTCTCAAAGAACTATCAGGTCATCGCCTTGGACTTGCCCGGGCACGGCGAGTCTGACAAGCCGACTAACGAAGCAGCATATGGAACCGAGATGGTCGAAGACGTGGTCAGGTTGCTGGATCACCTCAACATCAAAAGGGCGCACATGGTCGGCTATTCGATGGGGGGCATGATCGCGATGAGGCTCATGGCTACGCATCAAGACCGCGTGCTGAGCGGGATAGTTGGTGGCATGGGATGGCTGCGCGACGGCAGCGGCCTGCAACGCTTCTGGGAGCGAATCCCGGAGCGACAAAGCAGCGGCACGACCTCGGCGCGCAGCAGGACTCCGTCGGTTTGCGCGCACAGTCTAGGCAAGCTGGCGTTGACTGAAGCGGAGCTGAGAGCAATCAAGGCTCCTGTCGGAATAATCGTCGGCGATCGCGATCCGACAAAGCGACTATACGTCACGCCTCTCCAGCAGGTCCTAACGGACTGGCCGGTTGTCGAGATCAAGGGTGCGGGTCACTTGAATTGCATCGTCAAGCCGCAGTTCAAAGAGGCGATCGGGGCGTGGCTCTCGAGGCATTGATGATATGCGGTTCCGGGTTCAGTCCTCCAGCAGGCCGGGAGAATGGAAGTTCGCCACAAAGGCACAAAGCCGCACCAAGTCGATGAACACGGTTTGCTGTGGGTTTGGGTAGTGGTTCATTTGAAAGTGTGTCAGCCTGTACGGGCGTCCCTCCGTGGGCGCCCCTCACTACGCCGGTTGATCGCCGCCGTTTCATGAGGGGCGCCCACAGAGGGACGCCCGTACAGGTCAAACTGAACCACTACCTGGTTTTGTGTTCTGTTGGCCTCGCGTCTAACGTGACGACGAATTGGGTTTCTCGGCCCTGTGCGAATTAGGATTTTCGAGAATCACACAGCCACGCCTTTACACTGGAGGCACCGTGATTGTCGTAGCCGCCGGCTATCAACACTCGACCATCCGCAAGCAAAGTCGCCGATGAGAAGAAGCGCGCAGCGTCAAGCTCCCCGGAGATCGCGGTGAAGCTGTTCTTTGCGGGATCGTAGATCTCCACTCGAGAAGCGCCGCCGCCGATCAGTACTCGTCCATCTTTCAGCACCGCTACCGCGCCGGTCAGCTTGTACCGCGCCGAGGTCATGTTGGCGATCGCCTTAAAGGTCGATTTGTCCGCGTCATAGATTTCCGCGCTGGCGTATTGGCCTTGGAAATCCCGGTTGTCCGAACCGCCAACGATCAACACGTTGCCGTCAGGCAACAACGCAGCAGCGTGTTTGTGACGAACGACCGTCATCTCCCCGCCAGTCGTGAACCGGCCGATCGAAGGATCGTAAAGCTCCGCGCTCGAATAGACCGTCATCGCTTCTCGTCTGCCCTGGTGTCCTCCGGTGATCAGCACTTTGCCGTTCTTGAGCAAAGTGGCAGTGTGGCCTTCGCGAGGCATAGTCATGCTCCCGGTTGGCGAGAACCTTCCGGTCGCCGGATCGAAAACTTCGCAGCTCGCGAGAAAGCTGTAGCCGCCACCCACGCCTCCGACGAGAAGGACTCTTCCGTCGTTCAAGAGCACCGCCAGGTGTTCGCTACGAGGCACGGTAAGCCGTCCTGTGGGAGAAAACCGACCGGTCGAGGGGTCGTAGACTTCGGCACTCTGGAGATAGTCGCCGTTAAAGCCGCCAGCTATCAAGACCTTTCCGCTCGGCAAACGCGTCGCGGTGTGGCCAATGCGCCGCTCGCTCATCTTGCTACCTTCAACAAATCGATTCGATGATGGATCGTAGATTTCGGTAGTGTCGAAGTAGTTCCCGTTGCCGTTCATTCCGCCGGCAATCAAGACCTGCCCCGACGGCAGGACCGTCGCGGTCTGACCGGAGCGAGCGGTGTTCATGCTTGCCGCTGGAGTTACCGAGCCTTCGACTTCGGTTGGAGTCTTGTCCGGTTCAAAGCTGTCACAAGAAAACAGAAGCTGCAGAAGCAGCGGCCACAGATAGCACTTTAGAGAACCTGTCATTTAGTTGATCCTCCTCCGGTATTTGTCAGTTCACCGGTTAGACGGAGGTCGATGCATTCTTCTTCCCTGCAATTCCAGTTTGGCTCTAGTGAACTCGCATTGTATAATCACGAACCACATTGGCCGGGGCCGACTGGGCCATCCCCAAAATCGCCAGGAGAAATAATGGATCTGAACCTTACACCTACCGAGCAAAGTCTTCGCGACGAGTTTCGAAGCTGGCTCCAGCAAAACATTCCTGAGGGGTGGGATGCATCCGGCTACCAGGATGAAGATTCGCAGGAGCGCTTCGAGTTTGCCCGCGCGTGGCAGAAGAAAATGAACGAGTCCAGATGGGTCGGCATTCATTGGCCGAAGGAGTACGGCGGCCGCGGCGCGACACTTATCGAACAGACGATCTTCATTTCAGAAATGGCTCGCGCGCAAGCTCCGCCGCTCGTCAACGTACTCGGGCTCTCGCTGCTTGCGCCGACGCTGATCGCCTACGGCACCGAAGCTCAAAAGAAGCGATTCCTCCCGAACATCCTGAGCGCGGATGAAATCTGGTGTCAGGGCTACTCTGAACCGAACGCCGGATCCGATCTAGCTGCCTTGAGATCGGAAGCGGTGCTTGAAGGCGATCACTTCATCGTGAACGGCCAGAAGACCTGGACCAGCTTTGGGCATCACGCCGACTGGTGCTTCGCCGTTGTTCGCACCGATCCGAACGCTGCTAAGCACAAGGGCCTGACGTACATGCTGATTGACATGCACAGTCCCGGAGTCAGCGTGCGACCGCTCAAGCAGATGACCGGCGACTCGGAGTTCAACGAAGTCGTGTTTCAGAACGTCGCTGTCCCGGCGGAAAACGTAGTCGGCAAGGTCAACGGCGGATGGGAAATCGCAATCGCAACGCTTATGTTCGAGCGCGGAACTCTTGGGGCCAGCCTTCAAATTACATTCAAGCGTCAGATCGAGCGGCTGATCGAGCTTTCGCACAAGGTCAACCGCAATGGCAAGCCGGCAAGCGAGGATCCCATCATCCGCCAGAAGCTGGCGCAGATTTACACCGAGACCGAGATTTTTCGGCTCAATCAAATGCGTACGCTCACACGAATGAGCAAGACCGGGGTGCCGGGACCCGAAGGCTCCATCCAGAAGATCTTCTGGAGCGAGATGAATCAGCGGATGCAGCAAGTCGCTATGGAGATGCTCGGGCCGTACGGTCAGCTTACCCGAGAGAGCGGTTACGCGGTCGATCACGGACAGTGGGCTCACGCGTATCTCCGCTCCCGCGGCAACACAATCGAGGCGGGCACTTCCGAGATTCAGCGCAATATCATCGGCCACTTCGTGCTCGGCTTGCCGAAGAGTTATTGACTTTGCGGCTTGGCGTCTTTGGGTCTTTGCGAGCAATGCTTTTACGCAAAGACGCGAAGTCGCAAGGAACGAGGAGACACCCAGGAGAAAAGATGGACTTTGAGCTAACCGAAACACAAAAGCTGTTCAAGGATTCTGCGCGCGAGTTGTTCGCGCAAGAGTGCCCGCCGGCGGTGGTGCGAGAGATGATCGAAAGCGGCCAGGCTTACTCCGACGAGCTCTGGCAGAAGCTTGTCGAGCAAGGCTGGACTGGATTGATGTTCGACGAGCAGGACGGCGGCAT
>DATMCM010000422.1:0-12628 GCA_035558335.1 Blastocatellia bacterium
GGCGACGGAATCGACCACTCCAGCGTCGTAGCCTCCCACGGATTGTCCGCCGCCTTCGGCCCCTTGAACCAGCTCCATAAGAGATTGATCACGAACAAAAACTGTGCGCCAATCGTGATGAATGCCGCTATCGAAACAAAAGTGTGCAGCGGCATCGCATCCTTGAAGTAGAGCAGCCCTCCGTGCGTCGAATATCGTCGTGTCGCGCCGGCAATTCCCATGATGTGCATCGGAACGAAGATCGCGTTGACGCCGATAAACGTGATGAGGAAGTGCAGCTTGCCAAGCCCTTCGTTCATCATCCGGCCGAACATCTTCGGGAACCAGAAGTAAGTCCCGGCGAACATGCCGAAGATGGCCGCCACTCCCATAATCAGATGGAAGTGCCCGACCACGAAGTAAGTGTCGTGGAGTTGGATGTCAACCGACGTCTGACCGAGGAACAGGCCGGTTATTCCTCCGGAGACGAACAACGAGACGAAACCGATCGCAAAAAGCATCGGGGTCGTAAAACGAATCTGCCCGTTCCACAACGTGCCAAGCCAGTTGAAGGTCTTGATCGCAGATGGAACGCCTATCGTCAGCGTCACGACTGAAAACGCGATGGCGGTCTTCGGGTTCATCCCGCTGATGAACATGTGGTGTCCCCAGACGAAAAAGCCCAACAGTCCGATCGCAAACAGCGCGTAAACCATTGCCCGATAACCAAACACCGGCTTGCGCGCGAACGTCGCCAGCACGTGCGAGGTCAATCCCATCCCGGGCAGAATCGCTATATAAACTTCTGGATGGCCGAAGAACCAGAACAAGTGCTGCCATAGAATCGGCGAGCCGCCGTTATGCTCCGTCACCAGCTTTCCATTTACGTACTCGTTTCCCGGAATGAAGAAGCTGGTGTAGGCCAGATGATCAAGCAACAGCAGAATGCCTCCGGCCAACAGCACCGGAAACGAAAGCAGCGCCAGCACCGCCGTCGTAAACCATGCCCAGCACGTAAGCGGCAGCCGCATCAGCGACAGACCCTTCGCGCGCATGTTCAACATCGTGGTGATGAAGTTCAGAGCGCCCAACAGCGAAGCTATGCAGAACAGCGCAATGCTGGTGATCCAAAGAACCACCGCGGTTCCCTGACCAGGTCCGGCTCGTTCACCGAGCGCGCTCAATGGCGCGTATCCCGTCCAACCGCCGATCGGACCGAGCACCCCAATCGCCGCGTCTGGGTCTATGAAGTTCGCGCCAAACGCCGTAAGCATCACGGCCAGCGAGAGGAACGTTATCCAGAACGAGAGCATGTTGAGCACGGGGAACGCCATGTCGTCGGCGCCGATCTGAATGGGCAGAAAGTAGTTGCCGAATCCCCCTTGCGGCGCCGTGGTGAGCACGAAAAAGACCATTATCGTACCGTGCATCGTGACCAGAGACAGATAAAGTTCCGGCGAAATAGTTCCGTTCTCGGCAGCGTTCGGGAAAATGGTTCTGAGGAAGCCCCACTCCTGACCCGGCCACGCAAGCTGCAACCGCATAAGTAACGAAAGCGCCATCCCTATGAACACCGAGACCAGCGCCAGCATCCAGTACTGAATGCCGATGACCTTATGATCCGTGCTAAAGACGTACTTGCGGATCCAGCCGGTCGGCGCAGGGTGGCGATGAACCTCGTCGTGAATCGGATGAACTACATCTGCCATTCTTGGTCCCCTCCTGTGGGTCTACTCGTACTGCTTCAGCAACTCGCCCATTCGTTCTTTGAACTTATCTTCGGTCATCGCAGCCATCGCGTCGTAGTCCTCACCGGATACCACTATCAGGTTCCCCTTCATCGTTGAGTGAAGCTGGCCGCACAACTCGGCGCACGGGATTTCAAACTTGCCTTTCTCGAGCGCCGTAAAGTGGACCTTGATCGCGAGTCCCGGTACCGTGTCTTGCTTGAATCGAAGCACCGGCACGAAGAAGCTGTGAATGACATCCTTGGACTTCAGGGTTAGCTCGACCGGGCGGTTCTCTGGTATCACCAGGGTCGTAAGTTGAACATCGTCTTTAGCGTTGGGGTCACTCGGGTCGAGTCCCACGTAGTTCAACGCCGAGTCGTCCATGTACTTCGCATCCGTCTTTCCAAATACCCCGTCTTTGCCGGCGTAGTGGAAATTAAACTGAAACTGCTGAGCGACGACTTCGACTTTGACTGCCCCGTCGGGCGCGGAGTGCAAATGGAGGTCAGCCCAGACTCTCTGTCCCAGAATTGCCAGTACGACAAAGACTATCGCGGTGATCATCGTCCAGGTCACTTCGAGTCTGTTGCTGCCGTGGGTGTAGAGCGCGCGATCGTTACCGCGGCGTCCGAACTTTACGACCGCATAACCAAGCGCCAGTTGAGCGAGGGTGAACGCGATGCCCACTACCACCAGAGTGCGCATGAACTGAGCATCAATTGCCTTGCCATGTTCCGAGATGTTGTGAGGAAACCACCACGTATGCTGCCCAACGAACATCCAGATGGACGCAACCGCCAGAATCACGAGCAACAAACCTACGATCTTGCCCATAAAGCCCTCTAGTTTCTGGTTATGGTTTGTGGTTTCTGGTTCGTTCTACGCCCGCAAACTAGAAACCAGAAACCCGGAACCAGAAACCTTTATTTTTTGATCACCATCAACGCAAAAAGAATCGGTAGATACAGCACAGAAGCCAGCAGCAGCTTTCGCGCCTGCCAGGTGGTTCGAACGACGGCCGCACGTATGCTGTAGTACAAAAAGACAACACCGATCAACAAAGCTCCAACCAGGTAGAATGAGCCTGCCAGGTTCACAAGCACCGGCAGCAAGCTTACCGGGATCAGCAACAACGTATAGATCACGATCTGTTGTCCAGTCACCCGGCCCTCGGGCTCGACCACCGGCAACATCTTGATTCCCGCTCGCGCGTAGTCATCGCGATACATCCATGCAATCGCAAGGAAGTGTGGGAACTGCCACAGGAACAAAATCGCAAAAAGCACCCATGCTTCGACGGTCACTTCCCCGCGTGCCGCAACCCATCCTATAAACGGAGGCATCGCGCCGGGAAAAGCTCCCAACACAGTAGAGAGCGACGTCCGAGTCTTCAACGGGGTGTAGATCAAGAGGTAGCCCGCGAGCGTCGCAAACCCTAGCACTGCCGTGAGCGGGTTCACCGCTATCGCAAGATACGCGAGGGCGATGACCGAAAGCGCTATGCCGAACAACAGAGCTTCGCGCGCGGTCAGTCTTCCCGAAGGCAGCGGCCGATCCCGGGTCCGCCTCATCCGCCCGTCGAGGTCGCGTTCGATGTGCTGATTGAGCGTGGAGATCCCCGATGACAGAAGCGCAACGCCAAGCGCCATATTGAACAGCTCTAGGAAATCGATCCGATCCGACGCTAGACAGAAGCCAGCGGCCGCCGTCAGCACGACCAGAAGAGTAATTCGAGGTTTTGTAAGCTCGAGATAGGCGTACGCGGTGGCTGAGATGCCCGGCTTGGTCGCCGGGCCCGCTACACTTGCCGCAACTGGTGCCGCAATTGATTCCATAAGGTCTAAATAATTGCCCTTCTAACCGGGGACGCCGGCGCTCGATTACCGGTGACGTTCAATGCTGCAAGCGCCTTATGACTTCTGAGGGTAAGCACTATCATTGTCGCCAGAGTCAGTGCACCGACCATAAGATGAGCGACCGTCAACGAAATCATCGGCTCGAGCGGTTGAGGATCTCCGGCCGAAGCCAGCCGCGCGAAGTAGGCCGCGATTCCCAAACCGAGTTGGAGCACAACCAAGATCGCTGCGAGTCGCGCCGGCCGAGTGAGATATGCGTCGCCCTTGTGACGCCTGAACACAACGACCGACGTCCAGATGATCAAGCTCGCGACGGCTACAGCGCCGACGATGTGCGGCGCGATGCCGAAAGCCTGATGGCGGAATCCCGCGCCGAGCACCAACTGAACCAACACCGCAGCTACCGTGATTGCACTGAGTGTTCTCAACGAAGGATTGCCGGCGTCCAGCCGAACTTCGCGTTGAGCGAGCCAGCCTCGCGAAGTGAAAACCGCGATAGCTACAACGGCGCCGAAAAAACTCTGTGCCACAAGCGCGTGAGGCACCGCGATCAGCGCTTTGTACTCGGGGAAGTGCACCCTCACCCCGCCGATGATCGCCTGAGCCACAACGCCTGCGAAAGCAAGCAACGCCAGCTTGCGCACCCAGGCGCGGCGTTCCGCAAACCAGGCCCACACCGCAAGCAGAAGAGTCGTTACACCGACGATTCCGGCAAGGAACCGGTGCGAATACTCGTAGCGAACGTTGGCGACAAAGTGATCCTTGCTGACCAGCCACCGTCCAAATGACAGCGGCCAATCCGGCACCGAGTCCCCAGCTTCGTTGCTGGTTACAAGCGCGCCCGCGGCCAGAAGCACGACGGTCAAACAAGCTACTGTGATTGCAAAGCGATGAATGCCGAGGTTGGACTTCACCGTTTCACGGTTACCCACTTGGTCTTTCAAACTTCTTTGCCTCGATGTAGAGGCCGGCCGATCGTTCACCGGCGACGGCCCTCCGCGGTAATCGGCATCAAGACTCTATTCCGCGCTACGGCAGTACCAGCGTCGGAGCGATCTCCATCGAAGCCGGCGCCGCCGCGGCCCCCGCCTTGTAAGTCATGTCCTGGGTCTTAGACTCCTTGGCGGCAACCGTGATCGACGCGGTCTGCTCGCCCAGGGTCTCGTGCCAGAACACGATCGTATAAGTCCCCGGTGGAACATTCTTGATCGTGTACGATCCGTCCTTCGCGCTCACTGCGAAGTATGGATGGTCAAGCACGGCGATGTTCGCCTTCATCCACGGATGCTGATTGCATTTGACCGGGATCAATATCTCTTTGCGATTGAACTTCTTTTCGATCGGCGGCGCGCCTTGCGGCTGAGATTGATTGAACTCCGGATTCAGCTTCGGCGAGGGATGAATGTTGTGAGTCGTCGGATCGCTGTTGACGATTTTGAGAGTTTGCTGAGTCTGTATTCCCATCACGCGAGGATGGTACCGGCAGCCCTGTTGATCAAGCACAACCGGATCCGACGGAACATCGTAGCTGAACTTCTCGACGCCGCCGCCTTTCACGTAAACAAAGACGTTTTGAAGCTTACCGTCGGTGACCACGATGTCGTCTACAGTCTTATCGGTGGCCGCCGACGCGCATTGGGCATCCTGGCTCATATCGATCTTTTTGCCAACAGGCGGAGTTCCGTCAAAGGCGATCTTCCCAGTGATAGTTCCCTCGTCGCCCTTCGATTTGTACTCCGGCTTGGACTTCGTATCTTCCGCCCCCTTCTCAGGTTTCTTTTTGCAGCCCGCGATGATCAAGAACAACGCCAGCGTAAGCATCACGCAGATAGTACCCACTTTTCTTAACATAGCTTTGTCTCCGTATCCTGTCTCTCAGTCAGGATTAATCTAGTTCGTTGAAACATATGATTCTGACATCAAACCTGTCTGCGCGCCATCGCTGCGTGTCCCGAACATCGTCACCCAACTAAGGCGCGCGGCCGGCCCCGATTGATCCTCGATCTCCTCGGGACTGCGAGTTTCTAGCAGTCTTGGCAGGGGCCGTCGAAGCCGCCGGAGGCGCCGAGCCTCCGACCCCCAAACGCTTCTGCTCGTCCGGCGTAATCTGAAACATGTAGCGAACCAGCAAGTCCACATGGTCCTTGTCGTAAGTTTGGAACGCCGGCGGCGTCGGCCCGCTGAACACCCACCGATCGTGCGCCGTGTCGCGCTTGAAGAGCCCGGACGGCATCGACGTGCCGGGCGAGATCAACGACGGGTCCAGAAGCCACCGCCGAGTCCATGCCGGCTTCAATCGGTCCGGCGCAAGCAGGAAATTCGGCGCCGTCGCCTTCGCGTCATGACCCGGGTCGCCAGTCATGTGACACTTCAAACACGGCGCTGCGTTCGAAGTGAACAACGCGCGCGCCAGACTTTGCTCTTCGGTAGCCAGCGGATCAAGCCGTTCCGCGATGTAAGGCTGTTGCTGCGCTGACGCGCCCATGAAAAAATTCACCAGCGCTTGAAGCTCGTTTGGCGAGAAGTTGAAGGTCGGCATTCGAGCCTTCAAATATCTCCGCACTCCGTTGCGATCCATCCCCGGCTGCGCCCGAAGCTGAAAACTCCCCTGCCACTCATTGCCGCCGGATGACGCATCGCTCGGCGCTGCAGCGTGAGCCTTTAATGCCTGCTCCATCAAAGCGCGTTCAGCCGGAGTAGCAATCGACGGATCCTTCAAGAACCGCAGCAGCCAGTCGGGATTGACGCGCGCGCCTTCGCTAGTCAAACGAGGCGGCAACTGCTCCTGCCCATCCGCGCTCTGGTACATTTCGAGCCCCATCAGAACCGAATCTTGCCCGATCAGCACGTTGTGACAACCCATGCAGTTGTACTTTTGCGCGACCCACCAGCCGTCTTGTACCGCTTTCTTCGAACCCGCAGGACTGTAGCGTATCGCCTCAGGCAGGGCTGTCTCGACGCTTCCCAGCAAGAACGTTGTAAGAGCGGTCACATCGCTCTCCGGCAGGTAGATGTTAGGCATTCGCAGCCGTTCTTCCGGCGCTCTTTCTTTGCCGCGATCGTAAATCCCGGGACTGCGTAGCTTGTTTTCGAAGAAGCCCTTGTGGTCGTACCAGGACTCACGCCCCGGACGTTCAATACTCTCGCCGGTGATCGGGTCGTCCCCCTTCATCGCCGGCTCCTGGAGCAAAGCGAAGTCGAGCCGCTCGATCGGCTTGCTCCCCTCCACGGTCAGCTCGGTGCCGATGCGCTGTTCTTCTTCAAGCCCCTTGATCTCGTGACAACCCGCGCACCCGTAACGCTTCACGAGTTGCTCGCCTCGCGTCTTAAGCGTCGAGTCGTCCAGGTACGAAGCATCCGGATACTGTATCCCCTCGCGCTTCTGTGTCATCAAGAACGAGGCGATGTCGCGCGCCTCGTCTTCCGACAAACGGAAGTTAGGCATCACGGTCATGTTTTGAACTTGAATCTCGCGACCGTCGAGTGGGCTCTTCGAGTGCTCATCGTCAAAGACGAACGGGAGCCCTTTCTTCTTGTAGTCGGCCGGCGTCAGATCGCGCTTTCCGCTGGGTGAGTATGGGGCAAGTCTCTGACGAGGGTTGTGCACCCAGCGCACGATGTACTCGTAGTTCGCCTTTTCTCCGACTCGCGACAGGTTCGCCGCGAAGTCGCCCCCGATGGGCTGGTTGCGCATATCGATCGCGCCGCCGTTAATCGAATGGCAGCCGAGACACCCGAGCGATTTGAACAGCTCTTTGCCGTGGCTGGCATCGCCAGGTTGCTGAGCCGGCAGCTTCACGTCAAGCGCGGACTGCCAGAGAAACGCCGTGATGGCTTTGACTTCGTCTTCGGCCATCCTGAAGGTTGGCATCTTTGTTCCCGGTCTGAACGCCTGAGGATCCGCCAACCACACGGGAAGCCATTCTTTTCGAAGCTTTGCCCGAATCTCCTTCAGGTTGGGACCAACCTTCTTCTGATCCTGCATCAAGTACTTCGACTGAGTATCAAACTCGTCGATGCGGGCATCGAGCTGAGAGATCACCTGGCGAAGCGCTTCGGCGCGCTTGCGCAACGCCACGGCTTCTTCGTCGGATTCAGCGGTGTCAGCCGCGACGCTGGTTTGGGCGATCTCGCGCTGGCGGTCCTGACGCTGAAGGTCCAACGTCTTGATGCTCTGCCGTGCGTTGCTCAAAGCGTCCGCTTCGCGATCAAAGCCTTCGTAGCGATGGCAGCCGACGCAGCCGCGATTCTGGAAGAGATTCTTGCCGCGGTTCAACACATCGGCGCCAGAAAGCACGCGATCCTTGCCGTGACACTGGTTGCAGCCCGCCTGGACGTTCTCCTTGTAGTACAGCGGCCAAAGCCAGTGCTTGTAGCGCCCGTGACCCTTATCAACCGAAGTCGTGCCGCGACCGTTGCCGCCGTGACAGGTGGAACACCCGAAGCGGTCCGGGTCGTGAATCCCGAACAGGTCTTTGTTCGGGTGCGATACGAAGGCTGCGGCAGCTTCGTCCGGTTTCTCACCTTCCGGAGTCATATCCTTCTTTGTGATCTTGATAGGCTCGCGGACGCCCAGATGGCACGACTCGCAGCGATCGATCACAACTCCGGAGCCGACGTTGATTTGCTTGATGTCGAATTTGAAGTCTTTGACTTTTTTCTGCAAGCCTTCGACCTGTTGCTTGGTCAAGCCGCCAAGGTGGTCTTGCATGTACTCGTCGCGCTTCTTCTGGGCGGCGTCGCGAGGCTGGGTGATCTGCACTCGGTCGGCAAGCAAACGGGCCTTTTCGTCTCTCAAGCCGTTGTACAGGCTCTCGAGTTCCGGAAAAGTGAGCGACTTCTCTTCCTTGACGCCTTCATCGTTTGGCATCTCAAAGTCGACCTTCTCTTGTTTCTTCTCTTCAATGGCGTCGCGCAGGCTCTTCTTCTTCGATGCGCTTTCGGTCACTTCAATCTGATATGTCTTGGCGACGACCCAGGATCGCACATCCTGGAAGGGCGGCGTTACAGCGGTTATCTTGTCATCGATCTTCTTGACCTGCGCGTCGATGGGATCGGTTTCTTTCTTTGCGGCGGCAGCGGCCTCTTTGTAAGCCCCGTCGAGTTCTTCATACTCGGCCGAACTCTTCACTTCATCCTCTGACTTGCCCTGGTCCTTCTCCGCCCGTTCCAGATAGTCGGAATACCGGGAAACGAACTCCTTCTGATAGCCCTTCCAGGGCCGTTGACCCAGAACTTCGTCCCACACCGCCCAAACAAGCGTCACGACCAGCAGGAGCGAAAAAAACAACAACAGCCCGCTCATCGAGCTTTCAGCAATCGGGTCAGCTTCCGGCTCTTCCGGAGCCCTCTTCTCTAACTGCTCGCTCTGAGTGTTCTCTGCCATCTATCCCCTCGAAGGCAGGACTGAGGACTGAGTGCTGAGGACTGAGTTCAGGTCTCTCAGTCTTCAGTCCTCAGTCCTCAGTCCTTCATATGTTGAACCACGGTGTGACCATTACGTATTTGATCCGAAACCCCAGCCTGAGCAGCAGCTTTACCGGCATGCTCACCAGAATCGTTATCGCGAAAAACTGAAAGACCAGGTACTGAAGCAACGTTGTCCGCTGAAAGATCTTCTTGTCGAACTTCGTCCAGGTGATGATCACGTGAATGATCAAGCCCGCGACGACATAAAACAATCCAACCACTATCAGCCCAAACAGCCCCTTCCACGGCTGACCAGTTATTCCAAAGATGTCCGGTAAATCGCGATTGATCTCGTAAAGCTGAACGTTGTGGTCCCAGGTCTGACCCGGCCAGAACCATACCCACCCCGGACCGCGGATAAACGTGCCGATGAAGATCAGTGAGATCCACATGATAAAGCCAACCATGAACGATCCCACCGCGATCCTGCGCTGCTTCCAAGAGTAGTAGCCTGAGCCCAACGGATTCGAATCGACGTAGGGAAACGCCATCAACCCAACCAGTATCAGGCTGGGCATTACCACCCCTGCAATCCACGGATCGAAGTAAACCAGCATTTCCTGAAGCCCGAGGAAGTACCACGGCGCTTTCGAAGGGTTCATCGTAAGGTTCGGGTTTGAAGGCTCTTCCAGTGGCGCGTTGAGCGTGATCGACCAGACGAACAGCACCACCGTCACGATGATGACCGCCAGGAATTCGATCCGCAACAAGTACGGCCAAACGTGAAGCTCTCGTGCCCAGTGCGGCTTCCAAGGCAGCGTCTTGCGATGGTGTGTCTTTGCGAGCTTTGGATCGGCCTCGAGTTCCTCTATCAGCCGGTCATTTGCCTTTGCCTGTTTGAAGCCCATCCACAGAAAGAACGGCACCAGGAAGAGCATCGCAACGATGGGCACGTTGTCAGGCGCCGAGACGATTGTCCAGAGTTGACCCCAATCCATAGACCCTCTCAATTGCGGATTAAGGATTGCGGACTGCGGATTGCGGAGCATCGTCAATCCGCAATCCGCAATCCGCAATCACTTCACTTGCTGTTTCACTGCTCTTGCGCCGGCCGCTCGCATCTCGGACTCAAGCTGAACGGGCGCCGGGCCCGATATGCCGCCATCTTTTCGCACTCGCCAGAAATGCACCGCGAGCAGCACGCTCACGATCACCGGTATCGCTATGCAGTGCCAGATGTAGCTCCGCAGCAGCGCGTTCGCGTCTACTATCGAGCCGCCAAGCAACGCGAACCTCACGTCGTTGTAAGGCGTCATTCCAAGCTGCGCGCCGAACGGCCCTTCGTGCCCGAGCCCCGGAGTGGCGCGAGCCATGTTCGTCCCGACCGTCACCGCCCAAAACCCGAGTTGATCGTCCGGCAACAGATAACCGGTGAAGCTCAACAGCAGCGTCAGCACCAACAGCACTACACCAACCGACCAGTTGAACTCGCGGGGAGTCTTGTATGAGCCGGTCAGCACGACTCGCAGCATGTGCAGCCAAGTCGTGATGACCATCAAGTGCGCGCCCCATCGGTGCATGTTCCGAAGCAGCTTGCCGAACGGAACGTCGTTCTCCAGATAGATGATGTCCTGAAACGCCTGACCCTTTGAAGGGTGGTAGTAAAACATCAGCAGGATGCCGGTGAACGTCAGAACGATGAACAGATAAAACGTGATCCCGCCCATTCCCCAGGTATAGCTGAAGCGAACCGCGTCCCGATTGATCTTCGCCGGGTGAAGATGCAGAAAGACATTTGTCAGCACACCCAGCGACCGCGCGCGCGGCGTAGGCTCGTGCTTGACGCGGAACATCGACTTGTAGATTTGAGAGCGAGTTGGATCCTTGAGCGCTTCGACCTCCTCGAGGACAGCGTCCTTCTGGACCTTCTTCTTGAGCAGGTCGAGCTCTTCGCGCACGTTCTCTTTGAAGCTGGGCGGGGCCTCGTCGGTGACGGCCACACCCGTGCTGCTTGTGACTTTTGGAGTATCAGGCTTGTCAGGTTCCATCGAAGCTCCCAGTTCAAGATGTCACAGAAAACAGAAGGATACTGTCTTGCGATCAGACGGACAGGAACGCGCCGGGATCATCGAAATGACCGGGAGCGACATCGCCCTTCGGCCACTCGTACAGCTTGCTTGTGTCCACGACTATCTGACCGGTCGGGTCAAGCTCGACCTTGGCGCGGTCCATCGGCCGCGGCGCCGGGCCTTCGAAGTTGATCCCTTCGCTGGTATAGCCGCTTCCGTGGCAGGGACACTTGAACTTGTTCTCGCTTGGCTTCCAGTCCGGCGTGCAACCCAGGTGAGTACAGCGGGCGTAGATCACGAACAACCGTTCAGCGTTGCGAACGACCCAGACGCGATACTGCTGCTGGAACTTTGTGTCTACCCCAAAGCCGAAGTCGCTGGGGTAGCCGACTCGAAAGACGGTGCTGGGTTCGAAGATTGTTCTGGGAAGGAAGAAGCGAAGGAACATCAGGAAGTTGGTGGCGAGAAATCCGCCGACAGCCGTCCAGATGAGGCGGCGACGCATCTTGTTGACCGGATCATCCGGTTTGCTCTCGACCGTTTTGGTCTTAGCTCCAGCCGAGCTGCCTACGGCAGCTTTGGGAGACACTGCTGGTTTGTCTGCGGATACTGATGCCTTCTGAACGGATGGTGATTTCGGCTTTGGCTCCGCCGTCGGAGCTTCTTTCGGCTTCTCCTCGCTCTCAACCTTCTGGTTTGAATCCTGAACGATGTCCATGCGGGAGGTCTCCACGATCGCGTCCATCAAAAGGAAGACGATTATTACAAAGTTTATGACCGGAGGCGCGCGCCGCGCCTCGTCGATTTATACTGTATGAATGGTGCTGCACGTTTCGCATTTCTACCCGAGACCTGCTTGTACTGAGCCTGCTTGGTTACTGCGTTAATATGAAGTGACACGTATTTATCACGCTGTTCAAACCTTTGTCAAGCAACGCATCTGAACGAAGTTTCGCATCAAGACTTACGCATGACCAAAGGAGAGATTCAGGCGGCACGTGACCGTCGGGTTACGTTCGTCTAAGATGATTTCGATGAAACCAATAGTCTCTGTCGTGCTCTATACCCGGCCTGGTTGCCATCTATGTGACGAGGCCAAAGCATCGATTCGCGCCGCCGGTTGCGACGATGAGTTCACCCTTGAAGAAATCAACATCGACGCGGACCCGCAGTTGCGCGAGCTATATGGCGAAGACATCCCGATCGTCTTTATCAACGGAACAAAGGCCTTCAAACACCGCGTCGACCCGCGCGAGTTTCGTCGCAAGCTTCGCCGTCTCTCTGAACGGATCTAGCAGGCAGCAAGGTCAAGTGATAAGAATGGCGGCAATCCCCTTTCAGCAGTGGTAAACAACTGTCGCACTCCTCCGGAGTTGGCGCCCCGGCTTCGGGTGTTAGGATGCAAATATGGTCCGAGGGCTATCTATTGAATGTGGGGCACGTCGGATGTATAAAATGGCAGCGCTTCGTCGTCGGGTGCCGCTCCAAAATGCGACCGTCAAGCAACTAAACTCTTTCGTCAGTGTTGCTGCGACCATGCGACACTTGTTCATCTTCACGCTGCTTTGTATTCTGCCGATACCAG
>DATMCM010000423.1:0-26138 GCA_035558335.1 Blastocatellia bacterium
AAGTAACGGCGTTTGCTCGCATTGCAGTATCGCCGAGCGGGGTTACCGCACTGTGGTTGCAAATTGGTGCCAAGTCAGGAGGGGAGCATCGCCCCCCAGTCCCTTTCAGTTCCTCGCCGCCAACAACCCGTTTTAGGGACAATTTGGGCCGTCAACAAAGATCGCGTCTTCCGAATTGGCTGGATAGACAGCCGCGAAATAGAGCACGACAACTCCGTGGCCCTGGTTGCTGACCTGGTGAACGTGCCCCGGTTCTTCCCCGAAAGCCGAGCCCGCTCGGAACTGACGCACCTGGCCGCAACCGTCGTCCTCGGTCAACGTTCCGCGCGACACAATGACGTATGCGGGTCCCTGATGATAGTGCCACGGTATGACGTCACCCGGTTTCAACGTGAGGCCCACCATCTCGGTGTTCGCCGGACCATCGAAGCCAGGGAAGCCCGGGAAGGCAGGGAAGGAGAAAGAGTCGATCCTTCCTTGCACGCTGAAGAAGGTGGAAATAGCTGAGGCCGAGCCAACCATTAGAGCCAGAGCAAATCCAACCAGAACGAGTCTACACAAATTCCTTCTTGACATAGTCTTCCCCTCTCTCGCGGGTCGCAACCAATCCCCGCCTGCTGTGATCGCCTTTGTGAGTCGCGAGTCCGCGTTTGGGCGAATCTCGCTGAGCTATCCACGACACCAGCGCACTCCGTTTTCGCCCGCTGCCAAGGCATCAACCTGCATTGCTCCAGTTCTAACACTCGACTAGAATGAGTGCGCTCAATTGGGCTTATGAGCCGAACGTCGTCTGTCACGACTATCAAACGCGGCAGACAATACTCCCCACGTGGTTTGCAAGTCCTTCGGAAGTTAGGAAAAGTTTCGGAAAGGTCCGGGAAGAGGCCGTAGCATTATGGCCCGTCAACCAAGAATCTATTACGAGTTCGGCCCGTTCCGACTGGACTCTGCTGAGCGCTTGCTGTTCCGCGGAAGCGAGGTTGTGCCGCTGACGCCTAAGTTATTCGATGTCCTGTTTGTGCTAGTCCAAAACTCCGGGCACATTCTGGGAAAAGAAGAGATGATGAAGGTGGTCTGGCCCGACTCAGCCGTCGAAGAAGGCAATCTGACGCGCAATGTCTCCTCGCTCAGAAAGGCCCTGGGCGAGAATTCAGAACAGACTCGGTACATAGAGACGATTCCATGGCGAGGTTATCGGTTTGCGGCAACGGTGCGCGAGATAAGCGAGACCGAGAATGACCTGATTGTTGAAGAGCGTTCAAAGTCCCGCGTCATTATCGAGGAGTATGAAGCGACAAACAGCGCAGCCAAACTAGTCGACCGCCTCATCCAAAACAATCCGCGGGTGCTGACCGCGTTGGTCAGGGACCGGTGGAGGTGGAGAACGGTCACCGCGGTTTTGGCCGCGGCAACTGCGCTTGCTATAGCCGGTACGTATTTGTGGCGATCCAGCAGTCCACACCCTGTTGAAGCCGGGCCGACGATCAAGTCGATCGCAGTGCTGCCATTCAAGCCGATCAGTCAAGAGGGCCGCGACGAATACCTTGAGCTTGGCATGGCTGACACTTTGATAACCAAACTCACCAGTCTGAAGCAAGTCATCGTCCGACCGACCGGCGCGGTGCGCAAGTACACAGGACTCGATCAAGATCCGATCGCGGCAGGCCGGGAGTTGAAGGTTGAAGCCGTCCTTGATGGCAGCATAACTAGGCTGGGCGACCGCTTGAGAGTCACTGTGCGGCTTCTGAACACCCAGGATGGATCACCACTATGGGCATATAAGTGCGACGGCTATTGCCCGGACATATTCACAGCGCAGGACTCGATTGCTGAAAGGGTGGCAGGGGCTCTGGCGCTAAAGCTGTCGGGCGAGGAGCAGAAGCTCCTGACGAAACACTACACAGAGAACCCTCAAGCGTATCAGCTCTACATGACCGGCCGCTACTTCTGGAACAAGAGGACAGCAGAGGGGCTGGAGAAAGGAATCGAGTACTTTCAGCAAGCGATCGATCGAGATCCAACCTACGCGCTGGCCTATTCGGGCATCGCTCAGTCTTACATTCCATTAGGACGTTACGGCTATATGTCGCCTAATGAAGCGCGTGCAAGGGCAAGTGCTGCGGCGCGAAAGGCTCTCGACATGGACGATACGCTCGCCGAGGCGCATAGCGTTATGGGCGTCGTTCAAGGATGGTCCTGGAATTGGGCCGAGGCCGACTACGAGCACAAGCGGGCGGTTGAGATCAGTCCTGCCTACGCCCCAGCCCGCCAGTGGTATTCGGAGTATTTGTTGGATGTTGGGCGGCGAGATGAAGCGTTCGCAGAGCTCAGGATTGCCCAGGAACTCGATCCAACGTCGCTGGTGATCAATTCGTGGGCAGGATTCGGCTATTACTATGACCGGCAATACGACCGCGCTGTGGAACAATCCCAAAGAGTATCCGAACTGGATCCGAACTTTGTGACCTTGCACTGGTTTCTCGGGCTCACGGACATAGAGAGAAATAAGCTTGACGATGCAAACACCGAACTTCGCAAAGCGGTGGACCTCTCGCGAGGCGCCGCTCAGATTCGATCCGATCTAGCTTATGCCTATGCAGTCTCCGGCCGGAAAAGTGAAGCTCGGGCGTTGCTTCACGAAATCACCGACCTTGCGAGATCACAGGGTGGTTTCGCTTATGACGTGGCAGTGATTTACCTTGGACTTGGCGAAAAGGAGCAGGCGCTGACCTGGCTGGAAAAGGCTTACGATGAGCGCTCAATCCTTTTCCAAAAGCTGAAAGTTGATCCGAGGCTGGACCGGCTACGCAGCGATGCGCAATTCCGGGATTTGCTGAGGCGCGTGAACCTCGAGCCCTGATCGCAGTCACTTCGGCAAGTCGATGGTCTTTCCAGTTACAAGGCGGGCGCAGGAGCTCGATCCGCTTTCGCTGATTATCGGATCAAATCTTGGGAGAGTCCTGTACTTCGCGCGGGAATATGATCAAGCGATCAGCCAACTGAAGAGAACGCTGGAGATGGATCCGAATTTCTGGGGGGCTCACTACAAACTGGCGATGGCGTACGACGCTAAGGGGCGGTATGAAGAGGGCCTCGCCGAGCGGGAAGAATCTCTTGTCCTTGAGGGAGATCCTCAATTGGCATCGGCCCTAAGAGCAGGCTATTCGCATGCAGGATATCGAGGGGCGATGACCCAATGGCGCGCTCAGTTGGCGGAGCGTTAGAAGCACGCGGATATCTCACCATACGCGTTTGCGATGGCCGACACCGCGCTCGGGGAGAAGGAGCAGGCCCTTCAATGGCTCGACAAAGCCATCAATGAACGCGCTTCATTTATCGCCAACCTCAAAGTCGAACCGTGGTTCGACAGCCTCCACTCGGACCCGCGATTCGGGAACCTGCTTCGGCGAATGAACCTGTCTCCTTGATGTCGGTCGTCGTTCGCAAGGCCATCGTTGGCGCACGAGGCGCCGATCCGCCTGAAGAGACGGTTAGCCGGAGTTCCTGGTCAGGCTGAATGCTGCTCTGCTTTTGGTTGTTCGAGCATCGCCGTGTGGCGCGCAACTACCTGCCATCGACCCTCTCGCTTGAGCCAGACGTTGGTGATCCGGAAGCGATGATCGATCGAAGTTCCCTCATGCTCGGCTTTGGCATGGACCCGGTAGCTCGTAACGGCGGTGTCGCCAAATACGCGAACGTTGATGTCTTCCTTGTCGTATGCTTCGACCTTCAGGCTCGCGGCTCGCTCAAACTCCGAAGTGCATGCCGCTTTGTCGACCACTATCCCGATCGGCGCTGTAACCATGACTTCTTCGGCAAAAAAAGCATCGAGTGCGGCAAGGTCAACCCGCATCTCCGCTTGTCGCAGACGCTCCTCCAAATCAAGTATTTCTTGCACGGTCGTTTCACTCATTTTGTCCCTCCTATTGAGCAAGGTCGGGCTTGAGCTTAAGCCGCTAGCCAGCTGCGTTGACTCCCCCGCCTTTGCCGCTCGAGTTCAGAATAAGGATCCGGCTCCGAGAGCCGGATTGCTTCCGGCCGGTGGCCCAATCCCTTTGCTCACCTGAAGCTCACCAACTCAGCGCCTCCATAATAGACCCCATTGAACAGATACTTAAACGTCCCGTGTGGTTGTGCGCGGAAGGTGATCTCAGGACCGAACAGAAACAGCTTGCCTTTACCAACGCTCGCCTCTGCTACCGCTACTCCGTCCTGAAGATACTTCTGCCCCCAGGCCCAGCCGCTTCTGAGCGGTTTGTCACTGTCGAACCAGGCAACCGGCTTTACACCTTTTATCGAGGCCTCAGGCTTCATTCGAAACACTGGGCTGTTGTCGAAGAACACGTCCAGCTTCTCGCTCATGCCGTAAGCGAGCGGATTCGTGTTATCAACCCGGACCTGAAGAATTGATCCAGGGACGTAGAACTTTTCGCGCGGCAGCGCGCGCTCGACGCCGTCCGGCTGTTTCTCCATCAAAGCATTTGCGATGGGCAGACCTGCGTTGTAAGCAAAGCTGTTCGAGCTGCCGATGGTGAGCATTGTTCCTCCGGCTTCGAGGAACTGCCTTAACTGCGGGATAGTTCTGGCGACAGTCACGTTGCCAAGCCGCTCGCGAAACTCGGCAGGTATGCTCTCCGGTTCGGGCATTGCGCCGAAGCCCCCGCCACCTCCCCCGGCCTGGCCCGGGCGAGCGTCTCGGGCAGGAATGCCCCCGTCCACAAAGATCAAGACGTCGAACTTGCCGGCCAGACCGCCGGCGTCAAGCGTCGGGGGATAGACCACGGTGAACCCGAACTCGTATTGCTCAAGCAGCCAGCGCACCCAACCCGAAGGCATCGATCCGCCGTACCGATCCCACAAGCCAATTCGCAGCGGCCGTAACTTGTACGCCTCACCAGTCGGCTTTGAAGCGACCGCGTCGAAGCTCAAGCCTATTTCAGCAGCGAGCTTCTGGAGCTTTGGAAGAGTCGATGGTTTCGACGGAATGAAGATCGCTCCAGGTCCGAAAGCCTTGCCGTTAGCATTCAGCGACTGCTTCAACCAGTACACGTCTTCACCGCTCGAGAGCAGACGGTTGACGGCGATGATTGAGTCGTTGACTCGATGATCGAGCAGGAACCCGACGGCGTTGGCGACGGTGTTGATATTCCCCGGCGCGGGCTTCACAAGTCCGTGGATCTTTTCAAAAGGGCCATCGAACCCGTCAAGAATCCGATCAAACGCGACTCCCATCTGAAAAGCCAGCGTATAGCCCGCGTTATCGTAAGGCGGAGTCGGAGGACCACCCGGATACGGAATGTCGTCCGGGTGATCTTGCGGTTCGAACATGTCGAGTACGTGAGGACGGAATGCCTGCGCGGTCTTCACCACGTACGAGCCTGCAGGATAGGTTTTGCCGGCGACTTGAAACGCGCTCGTTGCGCGATGGATCGTGATGCCGGTCTTGATAAGCGTGTTGACGAACTTTGTCGCGGTCAGGAAGTCCGCCTGGTCGGACGGAATGATGTAGCCTCGCGGGTCGCGCTTGTCCGGCGCTCGCAGCATATCGTAGTACTTCAGCGAAACGCCGCGGGCAAGCACACCGGCAAGGGCCAGCGGGCTGTCTGCGGGCGCAGCATCCGAAGCTACCCCTGCCGCGCGCCGGTCTCGGCCTTCGGGGCCTCCGGCTGGTCCGCCTTGAGGAGCGTCTTTTGCAATCGCCGCTTGTACTTCGGCAATTCGTTTCGGAGTGATCGTCCAACAATCCCGACTGCCTCGCTCAATCGAGTTCTTGCCCATTCGGTAGATGTTGAACAGGAAATCTTCGCGATGCTTTGAGGCTAAATCGAGCACTGCCCGATTCGCGGTGATTGAGTAGTCGATCGATTGGCGGAAGTGCCACTTCTGCGGCGCGATCGGATACGGCAAGTCGCCCTTGGCCAGTTGCCGGGTTGGCAAAAAAGGAATCTCCATCGGCGTCGGATTGCCGATCGCCTCGGTCAGCAAGCCGATCATGTTGTGAAAGTAGGTCACGGTACGCAGCCCGCCGTTCCACCAGGTCGAATACGAAGAGCCCGATCGCATCGTTGCTCCCGGTTTGTCTTCGGCTACGAAACGGCTGTGCATAGCCGCCCCCACCAGATCGATTCCAAGCGGGACGAGAGGATCAAGGTAATAATTGAACGGATCGCGAAACGGCGGCGCGAACAACACCGTCCCGACCGGCCCGGTCTGATGATGGTTGTATACGATCTGAGGAAACCAGTCGTGGAAGAAGACCCTGTTGATAGCTTCGGTCTCGGGCTGGTTGACCATATAGAAGTCGCGATTGTTGTCGTGCCCGATGTACTTCTGATAAAGCCGCGGGAGCCCGGCCGTCGATCGCTTCAGCGGGTCCTGCTCGCGCATATACCAGTTCGAAACCAGATCGAGTCCATCGGGATTGACGCAAGTCGCCAACAGAATCACGTCCTTGAGAATTCGGTTGGTCTCCGTGTCATTCATGCTGACCATCTGATACACCAGCTCCATAAGTTGCTGAGCGCCGAGGACTTCAGTCGCGTGCAATCCGCCGTCGATCCATACGACGGCCTTGCCTTCGGCGGCGAGCGCGTGCGCCTGCTCATCGGTGAGTCCTTCGGCTGTCGCGAGCTGCCGCGCGATTTCCCTGTAGCGATCCAGCTTCTTGTGATTCTCCGGCGCAGTGATGATCGCCATAAGCATCATCCGCCCTTCAGCCGTCTTGCCGATTTCGACAAGGCTCATGCGATCGGACTGCTGGTCGAGCTTCTTCCAGTAGTCGACAAGCTGAACGTAGTTGGCGAGTTGATAATCGTCGCCGAAGTTGAAGCCGAGCTGTTCTTTCGGCGTGGTGATTCGTGTTTGTGCGAATGTTGCTGCGGATGCCAATAACGAAACGACGACAACAACTGAAGCAAGATGAAGCCGCGGTTTTCTCATAAGGACCTCAGATGCGTTTGAGTTTCCACTGTTGGGAAGTCGAGTTGCGAGGCCGCCCGTCGACCGGAATAACCGGCAATCGAAAGCGATCCGGACGACCAGACTCTAATCATCGAATCAGGAAGGTAAACAACCTACTCACGCTGAGCCTCAATCTCTTAAGCCTGGACTTCGCCGACGCGAAGAAGCGCTTCTCTTCAAGCTCGGCGAACATCGAGTACGCAACCGGAGTCACAAGCAAGGTAAGCACTAGGCATAGACTCTGGCCGCCGATGATTGTCACCGCGATCGCCGACCGTTGAGCAGAGCCCGCGCCGATTCCGATGGCAGTCGGAATCAATCCAGCTATGATCGAGAGAGTCGTCATCAAGATTGGGCGCAGCCTCACATGATTCGCTTGAACGATCGCCTCGCGCAACGGCACGCCCTCTCGCCGAAGCTTATTGGTGTAGTCGACCTGCAGGATTCCGTTCTTCTTCACGATTCCCAGCAGCAATAGCACTCCGAGCGCGCTCCAGAGATTCAGAGTTCGACCCGTCAGCCATAACGATAGCAGCGCGAACGGAATCGAAAGAGGAAGGCTGAGCATGATCGTGAACGGGTGCAGGAAGCTCTCGAACTGCGCGGCCAGCACCATATACATGAAAATCGAAGCCAGCAGGAACGCCAGGATCAGGTTCGAAGTAGTCTCGTCCAGTATCTTGACCGAGCCGATGAAGCGATAGGTGTACCCGGCAGGCAGGCCCACCTTCCTGATCTCGTCCCCGACCGTTCTCGCGGCCACATCCAGCGCGAAGTCGGGCGCGTTGTTGGCATTCACCGAGACTTGAAACTGTCGATTGAACCGCTCGATGCGAGAGGGACCCAGCCCGTGCTCGATCGTCGCGAGATTGTCCAAGCGCACCTGCCCGACTTTGGATGAGGGGATCATCAGCCGCGAGAGAACTTCGCGGTCTCGTTGCTGCTCGGGAAGCAACTGCATCGTAACCTGGTACTGTTCGTCGCCTTCTTTGTAGGTCGAGATTTGATCTTCGCCCGAAATCATCAATCGAACCGCGCTTGCAACGTCAGCGGCGCGAACGCCAAGATCCGATGCGCGCTGGCGGTCGATCTTCACCTGAAGTTCCGGGTTGTTGAGATTCAGGCTCGCTTCCACATCCAGCAGGCCGGGAATCTTTCGCATTCGATCCGCGACGTCTTTTGAGAGTTCCGCTGCTTTGAGGAAGTCGGGACCAAGGATCAGCGCGCGAACCGGGAAGTACAACTCCCCGCCGCCCAGCGCCGACGGAATGATGATTTTGCTGCGGAGGTTCTTGTATTCGGCGGTGATCATGCGAACCTTGGCGGCGACTTCAAGATTCGAGATCTTACGCTGAGACACGTCGACCAGGCGGACGTAGATGTGATTATGGCTCGAAGTACCTTCGTGGATGTACGGGTTGACGAAATCGACCTCGAGGATTTGTTTGATTTTATCGGTGATCTCCAGGGCCATCTTCGACGTACCTTCAATCGAAGTCCCTTCGGGCCAGTTCATCGATACTTGGAATTCGCTCTGATCGTCCGGAGGAATCCAATCGCGCCCGACCGCTGCGTTGAGCGGGAAGGTCAGCGCAAACGTCGCAAGGGCGACTGCAATAACGACCGCTCGATGATCGAGCGACCATTCGAGCAAGCGGCCGTAGAGCCGGTCAATCCATCCAAAGAAACGCGAGTCCTTTGATGTATGCGCGTGTTGCGGTGCAGGGGCTGGTGAATCAGGGCCCGAGGATGGATGATCGAGGATCGGGCCTGCGCTATCTTCCATTGTCGATTCTCGATCCTCAGCTTTCCGGGCGAGGCGCTTCAACATCTTCGAGCTGAGCATCGGCGTCAACGTAAAGCTCACAAGCATCGAGACCATAACCGAGAACGCCATCGTCCAGCCGAATTGGTTCACGTAGCGCCGCGCATAACCGTTCATAAACGCGATCGGCACAAAGATGATCACCAGCGAGATCGTCGTCGCCACAACCGCCAGAGTGATCTCTTTCGTCGCCTCGATCGCGGCAAGCTTCGGCTCGTAGTGTTTCTCTTCGATGTACCGGACTATGTTTTCCAACACGACTATCGCGTCGTCGATCACGATCCCTACCGCGAGCGTCAACGCCAGAAGCGTCATGTTGTTGAGGGTGAAGTCCATCGCCTTGAGCAGCGTGAACGTAGCGATAATCGAAGTCGGTATCGCGACCGCCGCAATGATCACCGACCGAAGGTTGCGAATGAACAGCAACACGACCAGGCTGGCCAGCAGGCTGCCAAACAGAAGATGTTCCTCGAGCGAAGCGACCGACGCGTTTATGAATACCGATTGATCCCGGATGATTCGCACGGACACGCCTTGTGGAAGAGTTCTTTGGATCTGCCCGAGTTTGGTCTTCACCGCATCGATGATCTTGACCGTGTTGGTCCCCGACTGGCGGCGCACGTCGAGCGAGACTGCCTGCTTGCCGTCGATCGAATTCCATGTGCGCGGCTCCGCGAAGCTGTCTTCAACGCGACCGACATCGTTGACTCGAATAGGAGTTCCGTTCACGTTGGCGACGATGATGTCGCCGAATTCGCTGATCGCGTCAATGCGGCCCAGCGTGCGAACTCCCATCTCGGATTCGCCGCGTATGATGCGGCCGCCCGGAATCTCGACGTTCTCGTTTTGAATCGCCTGTTCGAGCTGGCTGATGGTCAGGTTATGAGCGTTAAGCTTTTCCGCGTCGGCGTAGATCCGAATCTGGCGCTCGCGCGCCCCGGTCATGCTCACTTCGCCAACGCCGTCCACGGTTTCGAGCACTCGCTTGATCTGCTTGTCGGCGATTTCGGTCGTTTCGCGAAGACTTTTGTCCCCGGCAACCACCAATGAGATGACCGGGTCGGAATCGGGGTCGGCTTTTTGGATGATTGGCGGAAGAATGTTGGGCGGGAGGTTGCGAAGCGCGCCGGCGACTTTTTCGCGCACGTCTTGAGCGGCGCTTTCGATCTCGCGTTCCAGAAAGAACTTGCAGGTGATTCGCGCGCTGCCTTCCGAGGCTTGTGAGTTCAGCTCATCCAGACCGCTGATCGTGCTGACTGATTCTTCAAGCGGAAGCACGACCTGGGTTGTAACTTCTTCCGACGTTGCACCCGGGAGACGAACGTTGATGGTGACGGTTGCCGGATCGGCCTTGGGGAACAGATCGACTCCGAGGTCTCGAAAAGAGAACACCCCCAGCACGACCAGAAAACTGATCAGCATCACGGCAAACACAGGCCGCTTAACGCAAAGCTCCGCAAGTGTCATAAGCCCCTGTACGGGTGGCCCTCCGTGGCCACCCCTCGCTGGTCTGAGAAATCCATTAACGCGCTAAGAGGGGCGGCCACCGAGGGCCGCCCGTACAAGCAGGATTACTGCACGACTTCAACCGTCGCGCCGTCCTTCAGCTCCTGGCCCTTGACCGCGACCGCTATTCGCTCGCCCTGCTTGACGCCTTCCACAATCTCCACCTCGTCGCCCGCTCGCTCGCCGATCTTTACTTCTCGTTCCTTGAGCGTATTTTCCTCGACCACGAACACTTTGTAGACGCCGTAGACATACAGCAGCGCGTCTTGCGGAACGAACAACGCGTTTTCGGAATAGCTGGATGGGATTCGCGCCTTGACGAAGAAGCCGGGCTTTAGCAAGCCATCGTGGTTCTCGATCAGCGCTTCGACTTCGAACGCGCGAGTCTGTTGATCGACTGAAGGGTTGATGCGCGTGATTTTTCCGGTGAAGGAGCGGTCGGCATAGGCCTCGACCGTAACGGTGACTTCTTGTCCGGCGTGCACCCACGAAGCCATCTTCTCCGGGACTTTCAGCCGTACCCGAATCGGGTTCACGTTGACGATCACCATCACCGGAGTTTGCACTTTCAAGTATTGGCCTTGAGTTACCGTTCGTTCTTTGACCTGTCCGGCGAAGGGCGCGCGAATAACGGCATCGTTTACTTTTTTCTGCGCAAGCTGAGACGACGCGCGCGACTGGACGAGCTGCGCGCGAAGATTCTCGATGGTCTGAACCGACAGATCGTAGGCGGCGCGGGCGGCGTTGTAGCGCGACTCGGCTTCGTCGAAGCTCTGCTTCGGCACCAGCCCTTGCTCGAAAAGCGTCTTGGCGCGCTGGAACTTCTGTTCGGCGTCCGCCAGGTCCGCCGCCGCTTTTTTCACTTCCGCCGCGGCTCGCACGTCCTTCAGGTCCTCACTGTCTTCCGGCAATCCTAACCGCGCTCGCGCCTGCCGCATACTCGCGCGCTGTTGATCCAGCGTGAGTTGAAGCTCCGTCGGCGAAACTTTGACAATGGCCTGTCCCGCCGTCACCCGATCGCCTACGTCAACCAGGACCTGATCGACTTTACCTTCGACTTCCGAACTGACGGTGACTTCTTCGAGAGGAAACAGTGAGCCAACCGATTCAACATTTCTGCGAATCGCTCGTAGATCGGCGGGAATCACTCGGGCCGAAACCGGCTTGGACGCTGAACCGCCGTCCACCTGTTTGCCCGACGCGCCCTTCGAGCAAGAAGCTGTAAAGAGAATAAAAGGGCATAAGATCGCCGCAATCAACACGGATGACAAACTAGATGTGAGGCGGGCATTTCGCCTCATTTCCCGGGGCATTAGAGTCCTTCCAAAGAAACAATAAATGATGTCGCTGGGCGCCAAAGATAATAGCTCAGCGGCCTTTGGTTCGCGAGCGCTGATTCATGTTTACGAGATCAGGCGGCCGGCAGTTACACGCGACCTTAGGCTGGCGGCTTGCGTCGGTTCGGGAATGCGATCAGCCTTGCGAGAATCGCTCTCGGCCCACTAAGCTTGAAAGCGTATGGCAATCGTCTCCTGTCCGAGTTGTGGAGCTCAAATCGACGAGACATCGAGGTTCTGCCGAACCTGCGGCCGGCCTTTTGATCCGTCCGAGCTTACGACTCGGAAGCTCGAACCGGATGTGCGGTTCCACGCACCGACTCAAGCCGTCAATCAATCGCCGACAACGCCGGCATATGTGTCACCGGTTCAAATGCCGGCGGTGCCTGCGACTAATGACCTGGTCACGAATTCTAAGAATCGCACCGTGATTGTCTTGCTCGCGGCTACGGTGGGGCTGCTGTTGTTCTTGCTTTTTGCGGTGTCCATGGTGAGATTTTACGGCGGCACCTCCGCCGGTCCGGTGGCCGGAACCGGGATTCCCGTGCCGCCTCCTCCCCCGGGCGCGCCCGTAGACCCGCCTCCTCCGCCGCCACCACCCCCGCACGTCGGTGAGCAAGTTATCGACGAATCGCTGAGGTACCCGGGAGCCGAGGAGCTGATGAATATCCAAAGCGCCAAGGGGAAGGGCGTGCTTCAATTACAGACCAGGGACGCAACCAGCAAAGTAGTTGAATGGTACACCGCCAAACTAAAACCGACCAACGTCGTGAAGCTGCCGTTTGGAAATTCAATTCTGCATTCGGGTGATATCGGAGTCGTCATCAACGGCACCGAGAGCGGAACCAACATCCTGATCACACGCGGCGAGCAATAAACACCGCTGCAGCCTCATAAGTTGCTCGCAGCGTTCGGTTTAATCTGTTCTCTTCGCTCTCGTAACATCCTCCGGAACGTTCAAGAACGAGTAGTGCCCTGAATCTGTGTTGCCAAGTGAATTGACCACGGATTGAGCAGGTTAGACCGATTCTTACAGATCCAGATCCGCGCAAATCCGTCTAATCCGCCCAATCCGTGGTCCATCGAACCAATTTCGAACTACCACCAACACCCATTTAGGACACTATCCAATAACGCGTAGAAATCCTCATGGGCCAATGTAGTGTCTGCTGTCGCCGTCCTATTACTGCAGAACAGACTTGAGGGAAGTATCGTACCAATAAAGTCGTACGACTCAACTTTCGGGCAACGGTTCTGTCGACGAACTCCAAGCTTCAAGGTAACAGCTTCTAACGGAGATAAGGATGAAAATGACTTCGGCCGCCCGGTTAGTATTGACCATCGTATTCGCTCTTGCGTTTTCACTTCTTACGGTTGCTCAGAGCAGCCAACCCGTCCCGCAAAAGTTTGAACGCGACAAGCTCGTCGAAGACTTTCAAATCGCGCGACAGGCTCTCGAAGAAGGTCACAGCGGGATCTATCGCTACACCAATAAGGCCGAGCTAGATCGAGTCTTCGACGCTGCGCTCAAGTCCATAGACCGGCCAATGGACGCATTCGAGTTTTATCGCGTATTGGCGCCGGTGGTCGCCACGATCAAGTGCGGCCACACCGGAGTGTGGCTGCCCGACGCAACCCGAAAGGATCTGAACAACTCAACACCGTTGCTGCCGCTCCGGATCAGAGTGATCAACAAGCGGGCGTACGCCTTTCGCGATTTCTCTGACCTTGCGAGCCCGTCGGGCGCCGGCAGCTTAGCAGGCAAAGAAATCCAATCGATCAACGGCGTCCCCGCTTCGCGGATCGTCGCCACGATGCTCGCTGCAGTAGGGGCGGACGGTGACGTCCAGACTGCGCGCGAGGTTCGCATAAGCGGCCCGCAGTTCTCGGTTAATCTCATCTCGTTGTTGGGGCTGACAAGCCCTTATGATCTGGTCGTGTCGGATCCTGGTTCGAAGCAGCAACAGAAGGTTCGTCTCAACGGAGTCGATCTGCCAAAGCTCAGAGAAGCTTCCAAGGCTCGATACCCGCAGGACGAGCAATCGGGTCCGGCAGCTACTTTGAAGTTCGCCGACGACGGCAAGATCGCGCAGATGACGATTCTGGGCTTTGGCGGGTTTGTTGATGCGGAAAAGAAGAAGGGCATCCGGGACTTCTACAAAGAGTCCTTTGAAGCGCTTCAAACTAAGGGTTCGAAGGCGCTTATCATCGACCTCAGAGGCAACGGAGGCGGCGAGGATGAGTTGGGACAGTTGCTGGTCTCATACCTCATTAACGAACCGTTCAAGTATTACAACGACCTCGTGATCAATGCGATGACTTTCAGCTTCGGCAAGTACACGCAGTCGAAGGTGCAGATTCCTGAGAATCGCGTCGAGAAACGCGATGACGGAAAGGTTCACGCGATTGGGCATCCAAACTGGGGAATCAAGCAGCCGAGCCAGCCCCACTTCGCAGGCAAGGTGTTCATCCTGATCGACGGCGGGAGCTTCTCCACCACTTCCGAGTTCTTGTCACAAGCCCACTTTCACAAACTTGCAACTTTTATCGGAGAAGAGTCTGGCGGTGGCTACTATGGCAACAGTTCAGGATTCATGCCGTCGTTGACGTTGCCGAACACCGGACTCACGCTTCGAGTGCCGCTGATGACTTATTACATGGCGGTCAGCGGCTACAAACAGGCTTCGCACGGAGTGATTCCGGATTATCCGGTCGAGCACACGATTGCGGATTTGATTGCCGGAAGAGACAAGGATATGGAGCTAGCGTTGAGGCTCGCGAGGAAGTAACGACAAGGAAGAACCTGAACTCTTAGAGGTCGTCTTCGGTTAGCCCGGCGACCTTCATTCGCACGACCTGAGATTTATTCGCTGCATGTGTTGACTGCCCCTCTTCTCCGCGTCGGGCTCTGCGTCTCCGCGTCTTTGCGGTTAGTCAACCTCGAAACCCCGGCTAACCGCAAAGACGCCGAGACGCAGAGCCCGCCGCGGAGAAATGCTCACGAAGTGCTTCGTTACCTGGGCATGTCGCGAAGCAAAACCTCGCGAGCGAACACTTCGCCGAAGTGCTTCGCGGCGGACTCGGCGATCTGGACCATATCAATCTGACGGCCAGTCAAGCGCGAAAGGGAAGTCACCCCCTTATCCGAAATGCCACAGGGCACGATCATCTGAAAGTAGCTCAAATCAGTGCTGACATTCAGCGCAAATCCGTGACTCGTGATCCATCGAGCGATCCTCACTCCGATTGCCCCGATCTTTTCGTTGCCAACCCACACACCGGTAAGCCCGGTGATCAGCTTGCCGGCGACGCCAAAATCCGCGATCGTCCTGATCAGCACTTCTTCGAGGTCGCGTACGTAGCGGTGAACGTCGCAGCGGTCCGGTTTTAAATTGATGATTGGATAACCGACAAGCTGTCCCGGTCCGTGATAGGTCACGTCTCCGCCACGGCCGGTTTCGTGGACTTCGATCGAACTCGATTCAAGTTGTTCTTTGCCGGCCAAGATGTGAGCGCCGTCAGCTCCGCGCCCAAGCGTGAACACGTGAGGATGCTCGAGAAGCAGGAGTTGTTCGTTGCCCGCGCCTGAGCGAAGCTCCTCGACGGCTTGTTCCTGAAGCGCGAGCCCCTCGGAATAGCTAACCTGCCCCAGCCATGTGGCTTCGCAAACTGGACAGGGACGAGGCGCCTCAAAAGGCATGTGAATCTGCTAACTGGGCCTATTCCGCGGCTCCCAGAGTCAACGGAGCTGTTCAAAATGAACGTGGGCAACCCAGGGCTACTTCGCTGTTATTGTGATGCAGGCACTGTCAAAGCAATACAAATGATGGCCGCTCTTCTTCGCTGCAATGCCAATAATCACGTATAACACATCGCTCTTCTTTGACTGTAGTGTAAACTCGTATCGCTTACGCTGCCATCCCTGCACTTCAGGGGACTTTTTGGCCTTGTCTTGATAAGAAGCAACCAAGTCTTCCGCTGTTTCTGGCTTGTCCTTAAGGACACCTGTTATAAGCCTCGCGCCAGAAGTCACAGAACCGTTGTCAAATCCATACTCAACTGTAACTCGATAGGTCTTCTTGCGCTCCACGTTGAAAGGCCGGACTATGAAAACCTTGGCCTCCTTGTTGGAATTGGTTGTGAAGAATTTGAGAGAATAGTATCCATCCTGCGCCACCAGCGGACTAGGTGCGATGGACCACGCCTTAAAGCCGCCATCGCTCACGCTCATATCAATCGCTTCCGGTGTCCAGCCTTCCAGGTCTTGCTCGAAGGAGAAAAATTCGCACGGCTCAGTTCTCTTAGTGACCTTCAAATGTACGTCGTCAATGAATTCGATTCGGCGTACTGGATCCGCCCCGTAAAAGCCGATGATGATATGAAACTTTCCTTGGTCGTCTGAGCGAGTAGTGAATGCATATTGCTTATCCACCCACTTGTAACCCACCGTCGTGTTCTCTTTGGTGTCAACGACGTCTTGCAACACAGGGAAGAAGTCGTTCAGCGTTACGGGTGTCTTTTTCAATACTCCGGCTAGATTGAAAAAAGGGTTAGAGCAACAATCGGCAGTGCCCAGAGCATAGTCAATGTTAACATCGTAGACTTGATTCGGTTCTACATCTAAGACTCTTTCGATCCAGATGAATTGAAAGGAATCGTCTCGATTTACCAGAAACCTTAACGAAGTAGCACCGTCTTTCGCCCTCTCCTGGCTTAGCGTTATCGGCGGGGGAAGATCAGGATTCACTTGCGTCGCGTGCACGGTCCATCCTTGAAAGTCATTTTCAAACGAATAGCCCTCGTCGACGTCCTGGGTTTCAGTTGTAATCAAAGTACTGGCAAAGCCGTGAGGCAAAACCATTAGACAAATCAGCAGAAAGTAAGCAATGAGTTTCGTAAGCTTGGCCTCCGCACCGTGCAGCTAGCAATTTGATTTGGGCGTCTGGTTGACTCGATTTCCGTCGTAGTTAGGGCACGTCGGTCGAAAACACAGCGCCACCATTAAGTGTGCCATCGTTAAATCCCCCGCATTCCTTTGCAGTTTGATCATCAAATCGCCACACCGCTTTTGTCTTGGTAGTGCCCGTGAGTCGATGCTGGGGAGTAAAATTAGGATTGTAGAGCCAGGTTGCCGTTACCCCCGCCTCGTCTATCAACCCGTTGAAGTAACCTCCTCCACTCGCGCGCCTCCCTATATACAAGGGACTGGCGCCTGAGCCGGGAGCGAACGTGGATGACTTCGAGGTATCAAGTTGGCCATTTACGTAAACCCTCATCGTGAGGCCGCCCCACACGCCTGCAACATGATACCACTGGCCTGTCTGAAGTGTGATGCCTCCCGTTACCGAATCGAAGTTGGAACTAGTGATGAGATTGCTAAACTGCAACTTGCCCTGACTCGTCACGCGAAGCGCATAACCGCCATCTGAAGTGCCGTATCGCTCGATTATCCCTTGTTCAACAGTGTTACTGTTAAGCTTGATCCAGCCTTCTATGGTGATCCATCCTGTGATGTTGAGCCCTACTACTCCAGAATCCGTCGGTACTTGAACATATCCGCTCGTGCCGTTGAGAGACAAGGAGTAGTAAGTGGGGCTCGGCCAGGACGAAGGGACGTATAACAGCTTGTTAGGAGTGTTAAAGCCGTTAGGATCGTAATCGCTTATCGCGCCACCGGTCGCTTTGTCTGCGAGGACTCTGCTTACGGTGCACGGACAAGCGGTAGGGTCTGTTTCCAGATACATTGCTACGGCGCCAGCCACCTTGGGAGCAGCAGAAGACGTGCCACGGAAAAAGTCATTTATGTCAGAAGTGCCGGTCCGAACCGGGGACGGAGTGTTTTCGCCAGGAGAGAACATGTCCACGACGGAACCAGTGCTCGAAGTTGATTCTCTTGAGTCTGCGCGGGTGCTTGAAGCAACTGTTATGACTTGCGACACCCGGGACGGTGTGAAATTTCCCGCATTGCGATTATTCAGATCGAGATCACTACCACGATTACCCGCGATAACGACATAGATGACTCCTTCTGCGATGGACTTCTTTATGGCTTTTTCGACAGCCGTAGAAATGGACAATAACTGGATACTCATATTAGCCACTGCCGGCTTTATGTGTTGTCCGGTTACCCAATCTACCCCTTGAGTCACGACATCGGCAGGACAAGTTCGATCACAATTGCAAACGCGAACATTGTGAATCGTCACATTCTTAGCAACACCATATGTAGCTGCCCCAACAGCGCCAGCGACCTGTGTCCCGTGCCCTTGATTTGAGCCCTCTACGACCTCGCAATCACTGCCGTCTAAAACTGGATGGAAAGTCGGGTCCGTCGCGCCGAAGTCAGCGCCAAATACAACTCGACCACCGAATTCGGTTGAGTTGATAGGATTCCCGAATCGAGCACGTAAGCATGCACACCGGTCCCTGTTTGGTTGTAAGTATACGTGCCAGTACCAGGGGGCCCTTGAGGAACAGAGTCCAGTTGGTCTATCCGGTCAAGGTGCCAAGCCTGCATGGGGCGAGGAATAGTCGATACTTTGGATGCTTCCTGTCGTACCAAGACAATTCTCCTCAACAAATTCAATTCTAGGGTCGTTGCTGAGGGCAATTGCCTGTCTTTCAGAAATGCCATGAATCGAAAAACCCTTGAGCGCATATCTGTAGATGGCCTTCGGATTTCTGAGGTTAACGCTTGCCATGTTAGATGCTAGCGAATCAATGTCAACATCCGGGACGTCGTCTTTGAAAACAACAATATACTGATTTGGAATTGATCTTCCCACTTTATACTGATTTGGAATTGATCTTCCCACTTTGCGGAACTTTGCAGCAACTGCCTCGTCTTGTCCTTGCACAAGCGGATAGGGAAGTATAAGCACAAAAAAGGCAATCGCCGCGAGCGGCAGTAATAATCTTTTCATTGATATTTCCTTCTGGTTCTAGTGGAACCACTAGAGACTTAAGATGAGTGAGGCCCTGGGACGGTCGGAAACTTCATCGTGCTCACTTTTGTATTTTCCCACACACACTGTACTCTTTCCACTTCTCCTTTGCAACCTGATCCTGAGCGGGCGTGCGCTGCATTCAGCCAACCGGTCTGTGGGTCAGTGGGGTTACACAGGTCTAACTCGTATATTCCGCCGCCTCAATAACCTCCCGCACATCGGCGAGAAACTGGTCCGCGACGGCGCCGTCGATAACTCGGTGGTCAAAGCTCAATCCGAGGATGCACATCTGGCGGATTGCAATTGCGTCTTCGATCACAACCGGACGTTTCTTGATCACGCCCACGCCGAGTATCGCAACTTGCGGCTGATTGATGATCGGCGTGCCGGTCAGTCCGCCAAACACGCCGGGATTCGTGATAGTGAAAGTCCCGCCCTGCACCTCGTCGGGTCTGAGGTGCTTCGACCTGGCGCGCTCGCCCAGATCGTTGACGGCTCGAGCGATGCCAAGCAGTGACTTCTCGTCAACGTTGCGAACGACCGGAACGATAAGGCCCCAGTCCAGCGCCACGGCCACGCCGACGTTGATGTCCTTCTTATAGACGATCTGATCTCCCCACACCGACGCGTTGACGATGGGCCACTTCTTGATGCCTTCGATGACCGCTTTGATGATGAACGGCATGAAAGTAAGTTTCACGCCATCGCGCTTCAGGTATTCGCCTTTCAACTGATCGCGCACCTTGGCCGTTGCGGTGAAGTCGACTTCCATAAACGAAGTCACGTGGGCCGACATTCGCCGGCTCTCGACCATCCGCTCGGCGATCTTTCGCCGCATGAGCGACATCGGCTCAATCTCATAGCGATCGCCTTCTGCGAAGGGCGGCGGGCCGACTTCGGTGTCAACAGCAGCGGGCGCGCGAAGCGGTTGAGGCGGCCGAACCGGGGTTGCGGGCGCAGCCGCAGCCGCGGGCTTCGCTTCGGGTGAAACCGGAACGGCCTGTGGCGCCGCGCCCCGATTCTCGATAAAGCTCAAGATGTCGTTCTTGGTCACGCGTCCGCTGATGCCTGTGCCTTCGATCTTTGAGATGTCAACGCCATGTTCTTCGGCAATCTTCCGCACAAGCGGCGAAGATCGCGTCTGCCGCAGTTCTTCAACTGAACCGGCTTCGGCGCGACTTTGTGGGGCTGGCGGTGGCGACGGAGCGGCGGCCTGGGGCGCGGCGGGCTGTTCGGCTGCAGCCGGTTGAGGCGCGGCGGCTTCGCCGGGTTGCTCCTTTTCCGGGGGAGGCGCGGTTGGAGCGGGCGCGGCCGACTTGGACGGTTCCTTTGCGGCTGGAGCTGGCGGCGCCTCAGGAGCGGTTTCTGGAGCCGGTTCTGCGGCTGCCGGCTTTGCGCCGTCGCCGTCGATCACCGCGACTACGCTGTTCACCGCAACCGTCTCGCCTTCCTTGGCTTTGATCTCGGTCAGCACACCCGACGCAGGCGCAGGTATCTCGGCGTCGACCTTGTCGGTCGAGATCTCGAAAAGCGGCTCATCGCGTTTGACCGAGTCACCAACCTGCTTCAGCCAGCGAACGATTGTGCCTTCCGCGATCGACTCGCCCATCTGGGGCATTTTCACTTCTTCACTCATAGCTCTCCCTTAGTCAGTGGTCAGTAGCCAGTTGCCAGTGGTCAGTTGCCAGTGGTCAGTTGCCAGTGGTCAGTTTTCGGTGATTGCTGAGTCCCAACTGGCCACTGATCACTGGCAACTGACAACTGACCACTGACAACTGTTTCAGTATGCTGCCAGCTTGCGAGCGGCTGTCACCACATCGTCAACCTGTGGCAAGAAAAACTCCTCGAGCGGCGGCGCGTACGGCACCGGTGTGTCAATCGAGGTGACGCGCGTGATCGGCGCGTCCAAATACTCGAACGCATCTTCGTTGATGATCGCCGTCAGCTCGCCGGCCATCCCGCCAGTCCGCGTTGCCTCATGAAGTAGGATCACCTTGCTGGTCTTCTTCACCGTCTCGGCGATCGCTTCCCGGTCCAGCGGCAGCAGGGTCCTCAGGTCCATCACCTCTGCATCGATACTTTCCTGCTGAAGCTTCTCAGCCGCGTCTAGCGCCGTATAGACCATCGCTCCATAGGTGATGATCGAGAGATCGCGCCCCTCGCGCCGAACCGCCGCCTTGCCGATCGGCACGATGTAATCGTCCTCGGGTACTTCCTGTTTGATCTTGGGGTTTCGATAGAGGAGTTTGTGCTCGAAGAACAGCACCGGGTCCTCGTCGCGAATCGCCGCCTTGATCAACCCCTTCGCATCGTAAGGCGTCGAAGGTTCGACCATCTTCAAGCCCGGGGTGTTCAAGAAAAACGACTCGACGTTCTGCGAGTGGAACGGACCGCCGTGCACGCCGCCGCCGCAAGGCCCGCGCACCACCATCGGTATGCCGATGCCCTGTCGATAGCGGCTCTTCGCAGCGTAGTTGGTAAGTATGTCGAAGCAGCACGAGATGAAGTCGATGAATTGCATCTCGGCTACCGGCCGCATCCCCATCATCGCCGCGCCGCAAGCCGCGCCTACAATTGCGCTTTCCGAGATGGGAGTGTCGATGACTCGTTCTTCTCCGAAGCGTTTGATAAAGCCCTCGGTCATTTTGAAGGCGCCGCCATACGCGCCGACGTCTTCGCCAAGGATGAACACGCGCGGGTCGCGCTCCATCTCTTCCCAGAGTCCCTGGCGTATCGCTTCAAGGAGTGTTAGTTGAGCCATACCTGATTCGTGATTTGCGATTCGTGATCGGCAAACAACTCAAGCAGCGCACGTATCACTTTCCCTCTCATCCTAAGAGCCTGCGGTTTTTGCGTTCACATCACCAGCGTACACTCCGCCGAGCGCGGCTTCGGGCGCGGCCGGGGGCTGTTCCTCGGCCCAGGCGAGATGTTCGTCGAGCAATGCGTTCACCCTGGCGGTTACCTGTTTGATCTCGCCCAAACTTGCCACTTTCTTGTCTTCGAGTTGCTTTTCGAAATGGGCAATCGGGTCGCGCTTCCGCCACTGCTCGATCGTTTCCTTCGCCACATACGACTGGTTGTCGTGCGCCGCATGGCCCCGCATTCGAAACGTCTTGCACTCGATAAAGCTGGGTCCGCCGCCGTTCCTAGCGCGGTCAACCGCCCGCTGTGCCGACCCGTATACCGCGAGCACGTCATTGCCGTCGACGATTTCGCTCGGCATACCATATGCCTTGGCGCGATCGGCGAGATTCAAGATCCGCATCTGTTTGCTGGTCGGTGTGGTATACGCGTAGCCGTTGTTCTCGCCGATGATCACCAACGGCAAATTCTGCACGGCTGCGAAGTTCGCCGCTTCGTGAAATGCCCCGGTGCTTGTGGCTCCGTCGCCGATATAGACCATGCCGGCCGTTTTTTTCTTCTGCATCCGGGTGGCGACCAACACGCCGTTCATCACCGCGACAAGCGTTCCCAGTGGGCTTATGGTGCCGATGAAGCCGCGGTTGAGGTCGGTGATGTGAATGTTCTGATCGCGTCCCTGCGATAACGAGCTTGCGCGCCACAAGTAACTGGCAAATACCTCGCGCGGCAGCGCGCCCATCACAAGCATTGCTCCGAGGTCGCGAGTCAAGGGAGAGAGTATGTCCCCCTGGTTCTTGTCCAGAGCATAAGCCGAACCAACAGCGGTGCCCTCCTGCCCGAGACTTCGAAACAAACCGCCAACTATTTTTCCCTGCTTGTAGAGATTGTCGAGCCGGTCTTCAAGCGAGCGAGTGAGCCGCATGAAGTAGAGCAGCTCGAGTTGTTGGGTCTTGTTGAGTTCCATCTTGGAAGTCAGTAGTCAGAAGTCAGAAGTCAGAAGTCAATCTGACCTCTGACTTTCTGATCTCTTCCCTTTCTGATCTCTTCCCTTAGGCTCCGTGTATCACCATCCCGTGCGCGTCTTCAAACGCTTCGTGCAAGCCCTCGGAGACGGTTGGGTGCGCGTGAATCATGTTGATCATCTCCGCGACCGTAGCCTCCATCTGAAGCGCCGCGCCGCCTTCGACAATCATCTCGGTTGCGCTCGGGCCGATGATGTGAACTCCGAGCACTTCGTCATACTTCTTATCGCTCACGATCTTGACCAAACCCTCGGTCGCGCCCACGATCTGCGTCTTCGCAAGAACCGGAAGCGAGAACTTCCCGATCTGCACGTCGAAGCCGCGCTCTCGAGCCTTTGCTTCGGTCAGTCCGATGCTTGCCACTTCCGGCTGGCAATATGTGCAGCCGGGTACGCGGTCATAGTTGATCGGCCGCGGATCCTTGCCCGCGATCGTTTCGACGGCGAGAATCCCTTCGGCGCTCGCAACGTGAGCAAGCCACGGAGTAGGTATCACGTCACCTATCGCGTACACATTCGGCTCGGCCGTGCGCATATGGTCATCGACCTTGATGTAACCGCGTTCCATTTCGACTCGGGTATTATCGAGTCCAAGCCCGTTCGTGTAGGCGCCGCGGCCGACAGCGACGAGGAACTTCTCGGCGGTGAACTCGCGGGTTTCCTCTCCAATGCGAGCGGCTACCGTGACGTGACCATCCTCAACCTTCGCCGACTGAAACTGCGCCGAGGTGAACGCCTTGATGCCCTGCTTCTTGAATGATTTTTCAAGCTCCACGCTTATGTCTTCGTCCTCGATGGGAAGCAAATGCGGCAACAGCTCGATGATGGTTGTGTCCGAGCCGAAACGGGCGAACATCGAAGCAAACTCAACACCGACCGCTCCCGCGCCAAGCACGATCAGCGATTTGGGGATCTCGGGCAACTCCAGAATCTCGTCGCTCGTAATGATTTGTTTGCCGTCGATTGCAAGGTTCGGAAGCGAGCGCGGGATCGAGCCCGTCGCGATGATGATGTTTTTTGTCTGAACGGCTTGGGTTGCGCCGTCTTCTCCAGCGACGGTCAAACGGCCCGGTCCGTCGATATGCGCGGTTCCCTTGAATACCTGAATCTTATTCTTCTTCATCAGGAACTCGACGCCTTTTGCCCCCTTCAGGACGATTTTGCTTTTGTTCTTCTGAGCTTGACCAAAGTCCAGGGTGACGCTGTCTGCTACGACGCCGACGCTCTTGGCGTGTTTGAGTTCGTTGAATACGTCAGCCGTGTGAAGCAGCGCTTTGGTGGGAATGCACCCGCGAAGTAAGCAAGTTCCGCCCAGGTTCTTATCTCTTTCAATGATCGCGGTGCGCAAGCCCAACTGCGCGGCTCGAATCGCGGCTACGTAGCCGCCCGGCCCTGACCCGATCACCGTAACGTCAAACATCTCGTTTGAACTCAATTGACTAGACTCCCTCCCGCAAGGGGGCGTTTCGCATTCTCAGCATATCGCACGCATTGGCCGGGCAGATAGTAACGTTAAACTTTAACCTTCTCATTGCTGGTTCGAGAAATAAGCAAGCCCGACATCAGCGTAATCTACTACTCCAGGGAGACTCTAATTTCGTCGCCCTCGATCATTACGTCGAACTTTTCGACCTTGGCCATCGCGTTCATTGGCGAGACGCCGTTTGTCAGGCTGTAAACCCATCCGTGCCAGGGGCACTGGACGGTTAGATTGCTTTTATCCACAAAGCCTTCACCCAGGGGTCCCCCGCGATGCATGCACGTGTTATCCAGCGCGTAGAACTCGCCATTCACATTGAACAGCGCGATCGGGCGGCCGTTCAGCTCCACTACCATTGCCTGGCCTGACGCCAGATCCGACGTGTTAGCCACCTTTATGAACTCCGGCATTTACCCCCCATTGGCCGCAGCCGCACAGTCAAATAACTGTCGTAGCGAGCGATTGAGCATCTTAGCAACCCGCTACAGGAGCTTTCAAGTTCGATTGCCTGGCACCTTCCGTGAAACAGTTGTTGCGAATCGGGCGTCATCGGCATAGAACCGCGTCTGAACCTCGTCATGAATAGATAGGAACGTCATTTAGAAATAGGATTGCTTCTTTGTAGCCCTCTTCCGTTGTAGAGGCTGCATTTGTTCTTTGTTTACGAGCCCAGGAGCAGCAGGAGCTTGAAATGGCAGCCAGGATGTTTGAGAACGGTGTACCGCCGGACTACTCGAAGTTAATTGTTCTGGGATTCGGGCTGAGCCACGCGTATCGCGTGCTGAGCCTCGAAGAGATCGCAAACGGAGTGCCGCTTCTCGGGCGGATCGAACTTAAACAGACCCTTGAGCGGCTGGCAAATGAAGGCCTGGTGACGCGCTTTTCGGGCCGATTCTGTTTCAATAAGGCGATTCCGTCCGAACTTAGAAGGCAAGTCGAGTCCGCGATAACCCCCAGCGGTACGGTACGCGCTATCAGGCAAGGCGTCCGTTAGTTACTAATGAAGAGATGACTTGAGCCGCCATCGCTCCGGGATAGGGTGGACTTTCAATTGCTCACTTGATCTTTTTTAAGACCCAGTTGCCTTCGTCAAGGACAACGTCGACTGGCCGCTTCGAAACAGCAAACGAGAACGTCTGCTTCCGTGAGTCATTTCTGATCTGCTGCGTGTACGTGCCTCCGTCCGCAAAATGAACGGTCACGTCCAGCGGCATAATGTAAACCGATTGGTTGCGACCGGGAATAGCTTGCGATTGCTTCTGCTTGATCGAAACTGTCACGCTGTAACACAAACCGATATCACACGGAGCGACGTCAGTCGACACCTTATAAACCGGGCGGCCCGGCGCATAGATCCACTGCTGGAAAAACCAATCCAGCGGCGACCCGTAATGCTCCTCGAAGACCTGCTGCAGGTCTCTGGTCGAAGCATTCCCAAACGCGAAGCGCTGTCGATAGTCTTTCAGTGAATCGAAGAACGCCTGGTCGCCAAGCAGATGCCTGAGCATATGAAGCACCCAGGCGCCCTTTATGTAGATCGCGCCGGTGTCATCAAAAGGGTCGTCCAGATTCTCGGCGGTCACAGTCCCGCCAAGCCTCCCTGTCGGCTTGCCATCGTCGTAGCTTTCGCTCATCAGCTTGCCGGGATCGATGTTCCAGTATCGCTCAAAGAACAAGACCTCGGAATAGGTCGCGAAGCCTTCGTTTAGCCAGATGTCGTCCCAGGTCTTCATCGTAACCAGATCGCCCCACCAGTGATGCGCCAGCTCGTGGGCGATAATAAGCTCGCCGTTGCTGGTCTCGGAGCCGACGACGTTCGACCCCATGCTGGTCATCGTCTGATGTTCCATTGCGCCGCTCCACGGGAACTCCGCCATCCCATATTTCTCAGAGAGAAACGGATACTCGCCGTACAGCGGAGCGAATATCTCCAGCGCGCGACGCGTCACGCCAAACTTCTGCCGCGCGAGACTCAGATGCTCAGGGTAGACGTAATAAACGAGCGGCATCTGAGTTACGCCGTCCATCGCTGTGTAGGTGTCCTCGAACCTCGAATAGTTGGTTGCGGCTACTGAGATAAGATACGTGGCGATCGGGAAGCTCTCGCGCCAGAAGAAAGTCGTTGTCTGGTCGGAGTTGGTCTCCGTACGATCGAGCACTCCGTTTGAAGCTACTTGATAACCTGGAGGCGCGGTCG
>DATMCM010000424.1:0-5270 GCA_035558335.1 Blastocatellia bacterium
CGGTGGTGTCCTAATTTCAGTTCTCAGCGCGGTCTCTGCGTCTCGGCGCCTTATAGGTTAGCAGGGTTTCGATGCTATCTAACCGCGGAGACGCTGAGCCGCAGAGGTTACGCGGAGAAAACATTCCAAATTAGGACACTACCCTTTCGACAAGAGGCGCCCACCCAGGGACGCCCATACAGGTTGCTCGAGGAGGTTATTAACCATGGACATTCGAACGGTCCTCAGTCCCGACGCGCCTGCGCCCGGGGGGCACTATTCGCAAGCAGTCGTCTACAACGGGCTCGTGTTCGTCGCGGGTCAACTCGCTATCGATCCAAAGACTGGAGATCGACTCACCGGCTCAATCGAAGAACAGACCGAGCAGTGTCTGAAGAACACCGCTGCCATTCTTGAAGCCGCCGGCAGCAGCTTGAGCCGGGTGCTCAAGATGACGATCTACATTTCAGACATCGAGCTATGGGGCCCTGTGAATTCGGTTTACTCGCAAGTGATGGGCGAGCATCGTCCAGCTCGCGCGGTCGTGCCGGTCAAGGACCTTCACTACGGATTCAAGATCGAGATAGAGAGCATCGCGGCAACCGGATAGCGGCGCGAACGGTCGCGCTCCCAGCGCCGCTGGGTGGTGTGGTAAATGATTGCTCGGAGTCTCTTACCAGCTTCACAGGGCGGTGACAAACGCGCGGTCCGTATCATTAACCTCACTTCAGTGAGGTGCCCTGGGCTGGTCCTGCACGCAAACTGTTTCAACAGTTTGAGCCGGGTCGTCAGTAAAACCGTTGAAACGGTTCAACGATTCTCTGCGGGCTCCTTCCTCACCCACCTAAAAGTTGAGTGTTAGTGAGAGACGCGCTCAGCAAGCTTCGCACTCACGTTTCGACGCAACTCCGGTAGGTCCCCACGCTCACCAACACAACGTCAGGACACATCCCCTGGATGCACTTGAGCTTTCGAGTCGTTCTGATATTGTTCTTGGTCTCCTGGCGCCAAAACCAATTCGTCCGTTTGAGACCGAATGAGCAAGCGTGCCATTCTATACCTTCTCCTGGCTGGGTTGTTTCTTGTTGCATCTGTCTACCAGATCCGGTTCATCCAGCGCCGGCTGCAAGCCTTGACCCATCCGGAGACCTTTGTTCTCAACCAAATCCAGACTACCTCTACCGGTCGGATAACGTTCGTCAGCGAAACGCCAAAGGATGCCGGCGTTCGCAACGGCGATTTGCTGCTTGCAGTTAACGGCCGGCCCTACACCGGTCGCGGAGTTCTAACCGATGCGCTGGTCGGGAAGCGAATTGGTGACCCGCTCACGGTTACGATCAGCCGAGAGGGTCAGGCATCAGAGCCGGAATCAATCACGTTTCCGATCGGTCTCGTCAAGGGGGACAGCGACAGCTTGTCTGCTCTCAGCAAGTGGCTGTTCGTCATCGTGATAACGATAGTGATGCCGATCTTTTGCCTGCTTGTCGGTTTTTGGGTGGCCGCGCTCAGACCGCGAGACCCGCTTGCGTGGTTGCTTCTCGTATTGCTGTTGAGTTTCGCCCAGATGCCGACGGGCTTCGACATGATCGCGTGGAAAGGATTGATGCGCGACATCGCTATTGTGTATCACTTCGGGATCAGGAGTTTGTGGGCGGTATTCATGCTGCTGTTTGGCATTTACTTTCCCAAGCGGCTACGCCTCGACCGTCGCTGGCCCTGGGCGAAATGGATCTTGATCGTGCCGCTCTGTGGCTTCGCGGTGGCCAACGTGGTTTCGGAGATCGGTGAGGCCAGGAACTTCGCTTCAGCGCAATCGCTAAACAACCTGCTCGAGCGTTGGAGGATTCTCTCAGTCATTCTGCAGCTGCTGACAACGGGCCTCTTCTTCGCCTTTATCGGTACCAAGATGGGCACAGCTACCAATCCTGATGCGCGCCGCCGACTTCGCATGCTGCTGTTCGGGGCGCAGATCAGCCTTACTCCAATCTTCATCCTGGTGATTGTCTCTTTGGTGCAGGGCAAGGCCCCGCTTGAAGGCCTTCACGCGGGGCTGTTGCTTCCCACTCTGCTGTTGCTGTTTCTGTTCCCGCTCACGCTGGCGCACGTCATAGTTGTTCAGCGCGCAATGGACGTCAGCGTGGTGATCAGGCAGGGAGTTCGATACGCATTCGCGAGGGGCGGGGTGATGACGCTCGGCTTCCTGATATTCAACGCAATCGTGTTCTTGATGATCTGGGAGATCAAGAAAGAGTCGACTAGTCCGTTGGAGATCAGCGCGATTCTGTTTATCGGGGTGACTCTGATCTTCGCGATCGCGAGATTGGGTGGGCGGCTGATTAAGTGGACCGACCGGCGGTTCTTCCGCGAAGCAGTCGACGCCGAGCAGGTCTTGAGCGACCTGAGTGAGAACGTCCGCACGATGGTTGAGACAAAGCCGCTGATCGAGACCGTAGCCCGGACCATCAGCGACTCGCTGCATGTGCCGCGCATCGCCTTCCTGCTGAATGAAGGGGGCGCTTACAGGCCGTCTTACGCAATGGGCTATCCCGACCCGCCAAAGGCCGCGTTTCCGGCGACCGCTCAGACCGTCGAGAAGCTCAGACAAAAGAAACAGCCGATTCGAGTCTATCTTGATGACAGAGACGGATGGGTGGAGAGGACAGCAAGCGGCAACGAACGGGAGCTCCTGGAAGCGCTCAGTGCCGAATTACTGCTCCCACTCACGGTGAAAGACCAACTGTCAGGTTTCATAAGCCTCGGGCCCAAGCAGTCCGAAGCGCCCTACTCGCCGAGCGATCTAAAAATGCTCCAATCGGTGGCGGCCCAGACCGGGCTCGCGATCGAGAACAGCCGGTTGATTGTCGCGATCGCCGGCGAGGTCGCCCAGCGCGAGCGGCTGAATCGCGAAGTTGAAATCGCGCGGGAAGTGCAGGAGCGATTGTTTCCGCAGAAGCTCGTGCCGGTGGCCGGGCTGGATTACTTCGGCGCTTGCCGGCCAGCCCTTGCGGTCGGCGGCGATTACTACGACTTCCTGCCGCTCTCGGAAGACGTGTTTGGAATTGCGATCGGCGACGTGTCGGGCAAGGGAATCGCAGCGGCGTTGTTGATGGCCAGCTTGCAGGCGAGCTTGCGCGGGCAAGCCATGCAAGGCACCAACAATCTGGCAGAGATGATGCGCAACGTAAACCTGCTCGTGTATCAAGCCTCGTCCGAGAATCGTTACGCTACGTTCTTCTACGCGCAGTACGAACCGGCGACGCGGCGATTGACTTACGTGAATGCGGGTCACAACGCGCCGATGATTCTCCGCAAGCCGCAAGGTGAATGGCAAATCGTCAGGTTGGAAGAAGGCGGAGCGGTGGTTGGGCTGCTGCCCAATTTCCCCTACACACAGGCGACGGTGCAGCTTGAAGCGGGAGACGTGCTGCTGGCCTTCACCGACGGAATAAGCGAAGCGATGAATCCGATGGACGAAGAGTGGGGCGAAGAGCGATTGATTGAAACGGCGAAGGGCTGCGACGGAATGAGCGCCGCCGATACGCTCGCGAGACTCGTTCAACGCGCGGATGAATTTGCAGCCGGTGCTCCTCAGCACGATGATATGACGGTGATAGTTGTTCGAGTCGTCTAGCGCGGCTCAAAAAGAAGAAGATCGCCACCAAGTCACAAAGGCACGAAGGCGCACCAAGCCTTGGTGCGGCTTTGGGCCTTCGTGTCTTCGTGGCATCGGAGTGGCTTGAAGGAGTTTCCAATGAATCGATTTGTCGGGGCACCGCTGCTGCTTCTGCTGCTGTTCGGCACCGCTCACGCACAAGACCTCACCGTCATTCGCGCGGGACGCTTTGTCGACGTGGAACGCGGCGAAGTGCTGCGAGACCAGTTGATCTTTGTTCGCGGCGAGAAGGTCGAGCGAGTGACGCCGGCTCAGGGCGTGCAAGTGCCTCCGGCAGCGCGAGTCGTCGACCTTTCAAACTACACGGTGCTTCCGGGATTGATCGACTGTCACACTCACCTGATCGACCTTCCCCAGTCGTCGGGGGCGGGCGCGCCGCTTGAACAGTCGCCTGCTCAGATGGCGTTCAACGGGGCAAGAAACGCGCGCAAGACGTTGCTTGCCGGTTTCACCTCGGTCCGCGACGTTGGAACGTATCGCGCGTTTGTAGACATAGCCTTGCGAGACGCGATCAACGACGGAACGGTCGTCGGACCGCGGATGGCGGTTGCCGGAGCTTACATTACCGTCAGCTCGGGCGGAGGGGACATCGCCGGTTTGAGCCCCGACATCACGCTTCCTCCTGACCTTCGAGCGGGCATCGCGAACTCGGCTAACGAGGTTCGACAGCGGGTGCGTGAGATACTTCACCGCGGGGCCGACTTTATCAAGATCATTGCGACCGGCGCTGTGCTGACTCGCGGAACAAAGCCAGGCGTATCGGAGTTCACAGAGGAGGAAATCCGCGCGGCCGTTGAAGAGGCGGCAAAGTACGGTGCGAAGGTTACCGCGCACGCTCACGGCGCCGAAGGAATCAAGAACGCGGTGCGGGCCGGCGTTCAATCGATCGAGCACGGGTCTTTGATTGACGAGGAAGGCATCCGCTTGATGAAGGAGCGCGGCACTTTCCTTGTCGCAGATATCTACAACGGCGACTACATCGCGGCCGAGTATCGCCGGTTGGGCTACCCTGAAGAGTTTCTTCACAAGAACGACGAAACTACTGAAGCTCAACGCAACGGGTTTAGAAAAGCGGTTGCCGCGGGGGTGAAGATCGCTTACGGCACGGATGCAGCAGTCTATCCCCACGGCGACAACGCGCGTCAGCTTCCTTACATGGTCAAATACGGGATGACGCCGATGTCCGCGATTCAAGCGGCTACGATCAACGCCGCCCGCAACATCGGCTCGGAAGACCGCGTAGGCTCTATAACTCCGGGCAAGTACGCCGACATCATCGCCGTGGAGGGCGACGCGATGGCCGACCTTTCGCGATTCATGAACGTCGCGTTTGTGATGAAAGGCGGGTTCGTCTACAAGAGCTCAAAGTGATGCTTGCGAGATAGTGATCAAACGCGGAGGCGCTGAGACTCCGAACGTTTCGCAGAGATGGCCAGCAGCTTCGAGGAGGAAACTGTCATGAGTCGAGGTCACTACGCCCGCTGTGCCCTGCTAATAGTAATTGCGAGCGCTACAGGATCGACCGCTCGCGCGGGCCAGTTGATCGAAGGAAAGATCCAAACCAGGCTCGTGCCGTCGCCGGTTGAGTACAACGTCTTGTTGCCGGAGGGCTACGAAA
>DATMCM010000425.1:0-15601 GCA_035558335.1 Blastocatellia bacterium
CCAACGGCTTTTTTGTGCTTGGCCTGACCGAATCGCCGATTCTCGGTGGGGAAGGGAACCGCGAGTTCTTGATTCACCTGAGCTGTTCGATTCCGGATGAGTTAGACATGCCAGACATCCACAAGTCAATCGTCACGCTGACTCCGCTCGAATGAAACGCGTATCTTGCTCAACCCGGAACTGCGTCCTAGAATCCTGATTCGGACGAAGTCATACGTTGTTGATCACACCGGCTTACTTTTGAACCCTATGACAATGCGACCAACTGTCAGGTGCTTCGAATGGGAGGGCAATTGATAGCTCTTTCAGCCGTGGCGTTATTGTGCGATATCGCGATGAGTGAGACGACGGGACCGTCGCAGCGAGCTTCTGAAGAAGCGGAGATTGTGGTAAGAACGATGGCCTTTTCTCCCGATGGTAGCACGCTTGCAATTGTCAGGGGCGACTTGAAGCGTCATAAGAACGTCCAAGACGAAATCGGTGAACAAGCTTTGAAAGCAGCGACTGGTGGAGACACCAAACCGAAAATGCGATCATTGATAAGAAAGGCGGCCTTGGCTCTTCAATCCCAATAACCCATGCGTGCCACCTTTACTTACCTAGTCGGCCCCAACAAAGGAGAACGCTCCGGCTTCGATAACCGGGTGATTTCGATCGGGCGTGCTTCCGATAACGAACTGCGCTTCAGAGATAACGAACGCCGTGTTTCGTCACATCACGCCCGGGTCACACGCAGGGGCGACCAATATGTGCTGCTGGATCTGGGCTCGACTAACGGAACGATGGTCAACGGTCGGCGAGTCATAGCCACCGAGATTCATCACGAAGATCTGATTGAATTTGGTGCAGGCGGCCCGCTTGTCAGGTTCGGCATCGAAAGCGAAGCCGACCAGCAAACGACTGCGAGTATAGGGGAAACTTCGCAACCCGAGGCTGGCAGAGCCGAAGTGGCCTCTCGTCGCAAAGACGGCAATCAGCGTAGCAACGCCGCGCTCATTATCGCACTCGTAGCTGCAATGGCCGTCGGCGCCTTAGCTGGTATACTCGCTTCATCCTCGCTCGGCCTCGGCGATGACGAAATGACCTGGGCCCAGGTCGCGGAACTTAACAGCCCCGCCGTTGTTCTTATTCGCGTCGAGTTTGAAACGCTGGATGCCGGCGGGCGCCCGATCACAACGGAAGCCAAGACTGGATCGGGCTTTGTGATTGACGGAAACGGGTTGATCGTGACCAATCGCCACATCGTGCGCGCCTGGGAGTTTGACCCGTCGATGAATTCAGGTCGCACCACAAGCATCCAGATCATCTTTCAGGGCAAAACAAAAGACGACGGCGTTCCTGCAGAGGTCTATAGGCTTTCTGCGGACAGAAATATTGATATCGCAGTTCTCAAGATCGATCATCGGGGATTGGCCGCCGTTCATGCCGTCGAGGACCAGCTCGATCGAATCAATCAAGGCGACGAGGCAGCGGTGATCGGCTATCCGCTTGGAATGGATCTTCTCAACCTTACGCGGGACACAAGGATCGAGCCCTCACTTGCAACCGGGGTTGTCAGCAGAGTAGGCCACGACGCAATTCAGCTCAGTCTTCGTGCAAACCACGGCAACAGCGGGGGCCCGGCTCTAAACCGACGAGGAGAAGTATTCGGAATCGTCACCGCGAACATCGGCGCCGCGCCGGACATCACGCTATGCACGCCGATCGCTGTGGCACTGGAGTTAATCAAAAATCGCTAGACAAGGAGTTCTATGTCGAATCCAACGTTGCAAGCCAGGAACATCAATGCGTACGAAGAGTTTCAACCGCCAAAGCGAATTTTGTTGGGGCCAGGTCCAAGCCCGGTAGACGCCCGCGTGCTGAAGGCGATGTCGGCTCCGCTACTCGGCCATCTCGACCCCCTCTTCCTGCGCTGTATGGACGACATTCAAGAATTGCTCCGGTACGTCTTCGAGACAGAGAATCGCTTGACGATTCCCATCTCGGCGACCGGCAGCGCCGGCATGGAAGCCGCGCTGGTCAATGTCATCGAGCCCGGCGACGAGGTAGTCGTTTGCATACACGGAGTCTTCGGCGAGCGGATGCAAGACATCGTAAGTCGCGCGGGCGGCAAATCGATCTCGGTTCGAGCGGAGTGGGGAAAAGCGATTGATCCGGCGGCTATCGACGCCGCGTTGAAGTCGTGCAAGCCGCGCGCGCTCGCGATCGTTCAAGCTGAAACTTCGACCGGCGTGTTGCAAGACCTCTCGGGACTGTCAGAGCTGGCGCATCAACACGGAGCGTTGCTCATCGTCGATGCGGTGACCTCGCTCGGAGGACATCCTGTGGGAGTCGATCGAAACGGAATAGATGTCTGTTACTCCGGCACGCAAAAGTGTCTGGGCGCGCCGCCAGGGCTTGCGCCGATTACGTTCTCCGACCGCGCGCTCGAAATAATCCGCGCGCGTCACTCAAAGGTGCAAAGCTGGTATCTGGACGTCAGCATGGTCGAGAAGTACTGGGGCAATGAGCGAACATATCATCACACCGCGCCGATCTCGATGAACTACGCGCTGCGAGAAGCGCTGAGGCTTGCCTACCAGGAGGGTCTTGAAGCTCGCTGGCAACGACACGAGGCGAACCACCGAGCACTGGTAGCCGGGGTGGAATCGATGGGGCTTTCAATGAACGTGGCGCCAGAAGAACGGCTCTGGAGCTTGAATGCGGTTCGCGTTCCCGATGGAGTGGACGATGCGCGGGTGCGCTCTCGGTTGCTTGAAGACTCGAACATAGAGATAGGTGGGGGACTCGGACCGCTGAAGGGCCGGATCTGGCGGATCGGACTGATGGGGTCAGGCAGCACTCGCGAGAATGTAACGCTCGTGCTCGACGCGCTGCATCGGGCGCTCGAGGCGGAGGGCTTCTCGTGCCCGTCCGGAGTAGAAGCCGCGGTGAGGTTCTACCGTAGTTTGTCAAACTAGAGCCGTCTACGCTCCGCTGCTATACTGTAGAGGCGGCGCAACGTTTGGTCACGCGCCGCAAGCCAGACAAAGCCACTATGGGAATAGGAATCGTCGGGATCAGCCACATCCAAATAACCGTTCCCGCATCGGCCGAGGAACCGTCTAAACGGTTCTACCGGGATGTCCTCGGTATGGAAGAAGTCCCGAAGCCTGGCGATTCGAAAGGTCGAGGCGGCGCGTGGTTCCGCCACGGCTCCGTTGAGCTCCATCTTTCGGTCGAAGACGGAGCCATCGAGAATCATTCCAGCCGCCGTCACATCTGCTACCTCGTGGCTGATCTCGCTGAAGCAGCGTTCCGGTTGAGAGGGGCCGGCATCGAGATCATCCCCGACGATCGGCCGATTGATGGATGGCAGCGATTCTATGTGCGCGACCCCGGCGCGAATCGGATCGAGATTGCGCAGCAGTTGGAGAGCGTGCGATGACAGATGCACTCAAGCAAGAAACGGACGAAAGCGGACAGCGGCACAACGTTACGCTCCCGCCGACGCTATTCCTGAACCGCCAACTACTCTTTAATCGCGAAGCAAGCTGGCTGGAGTTTAACGGTCGAGTGCTGGAAGAGGCGCTGGATCACTCACATCCACTGCTCGAACGAGTCAAGTTCATTTCGATCTTCTCAACCAATCTGGATGAGTTCTTCATGATCCGGGTCTCCGGTTTGAAGGAACAGTTGGAAGAAGGAGTGACTGAGCTTTCGCTGGACGGCATGACGCCATCCGCGCAACTCAAGCTGATCCACGAACGGCTTCGACCCCTGCTCGCCGACCAGGTGCGCTGTTTGAAAGAGCACTTGCTGCCCCAGCTCAGCTCCGCCGGTATCAACATCACGCCGTACCGGGCGCTGTCGGATCGCGAGCGCCGTGCGCTGAACGAATACTTCATGGACAACGTGTTCCCGGTGCTCACACCTCAAGCCGTCGATCCGGCGCATCCCTTTCCCTACATCTCGAACTTGAGCCTGAACGTCTGTGTGATGATAGAGCCCGAAACCGGCGACGGGGAACCCACGCCGTTCGACGGGTCACGCTTTGCCCGCGTCAAAGTCCCGCCGCTGGTTCCTCGCCTGGTGCCGATAGCGGGCTCCGGAAACTCGTTCATCCTTCTTGAGGAGTTGATCGCAGCCAACGTCAGCGTGTTGTTTCCGGGTATGCGCGTCGGCGAGCATCATGTTTTTCGCGTGACTCGCGATGCTGACATCGAGATCCGTGAAGACGAAGCAAACGACCTCTTGCGAACAGTAGAGCAGGAGGTGCGGAAGCGAAGGTTCGGCACCGCGGTGCGTCTCGAAGTCAGCTCCTCGATGCCGGGTGAGATGGTGCGCTACCTCGCGAGTTCGCTGAGGCTGGCGGCCGACGACGTTTACACAATCGACGGGCCGCTGAATCTGCCGGACTTGATGTCTCTTTACAAGCTGGACTTGCCCGAGTTGAAGGACAAGCCGCTTGTAGCCTCGGTACCCGCAGTGCTGCGCTCCAACGATTCGATTTTCGATCTGATCAAGCGCCAGGACGTGCTCGTCCATCATCCGTACGATTCCTTTTCAAGCGTCGTGGACTTCATCAAGACATCGGCCACCGATCCAGATGTGCTTGCGATAAAGATGACGCTCTACAGGACCGGGCCGGACTCCCCGATCGTCAAAGCCCTGATGGAAGCAAGCGAACGAGGCAAGCAGGTAGCAGTGCTGGTCGAGTTGAAAGCGCGGTTCGACGAGGAGAACAACATAGAATGGGCACGACGGCTGGAGCGGGCTGGCGTTCACGTTGTCTATGGACTGCTGGGGCTCAAGACTCACTGCAAGCTTGCGCTGGTAGTGCGACGCGAGGCAGGTGCGCTTCGGCGATATCTGCACATCGGGACCGGGAACTACAATCCCTCGACGGCGAAAATCTATACCGATCTTGGCCTATTTACTGCGAACGATCATATCGGTTCAGACGCATCCGAGTTGTTCAACTACCTGACCGGGTTTTCACGCCAGACGCGTTACCGGCGATTGCTGGTAGCGCCGGTTAATCTAAGAGAGCAAACAAGCGCGCTTATCGAACGAGAAGTCGAGCACCACAAAGCAGGGCGTCCTGCGCGGATAATCGCAAAGCTCAACAGCCTGACTGACACCAAGATTATTCGAGAGCTTTACGAGGCATCGCAGGCAGGAGTCCCTATAGACCTGATCGTTCGCGGTGTGTGTTCGCTCAGGCCGGGAGTGCCCGGGTTGTCCGATAAGATCACGGTTCGCAGCATAGTCGGCCGCTTTCTCGAGCACACCCGGATCTATTACTTCGAGAACGGCGGCGACGCGGATGTGTCTATCGGAAGCGCGGACTGGATGCAGCGGAATCTGGACCGGCGCGTCGAGTTGGTAACGCCGATCGAAGACCCCCGGCTCAAGAAGCGTCTAAAAGAGGATATTCTCGACACATGCTTGCACGACAACGTTAAGGCGCGACTGCTTCTGCCCAGCGGCGCTTATGAGCGCGTTGTTGCGCTGGAAGGCGAGGAACGGGTCGACACTCAAAGCCGATTCTTGAGTTCTTACGCTTCTATTTGAACCTGCGTTTAGATCATCGACTTCAATCAATGACCAGCAGCACAGAACTTGAAACCAATCCTGGAAACTCGAATTCTGTTCGCGTTTTTATCTGCATCGAAATACCCGCTTCGATCAAGGACCGCGTAGCGGAATTGCAGCAGGGACTTCGACAACACGACGCGAAGATAAGCTGGGTCAAGCCTTCCAACGTTCACCTGACACTCAGATTTCTCGGAGACGTTGCAACGAGTCATATTCCGGCCGTCGGCGCGGCGGTCACGCGAGCCGCGCGTCTAAGCCAGGCTTTTGAGATCGAAGTCGGCACGGCAGGTTGTTTCCCCTCGGCGAAGCGACCGCGCGTGTTTTGGGTTGGATTGACCGCAGTACCAAATGCACTCTCAAAGCTCCACGTCCTGGTTGAAAAGGAGCTTGCTCGCGAAGGCTTTGCGCCCGACGATCGAAAGTTCTCGCCGCACCTGACGATAGGACGCGTGCGATCGCCACAGAACGCGACCCGTGTTGCGGAGGACTTGATCGCAACGGGGTTTGAACCCGAGAGCTTTCAAGCTACGGAAGTCATCGTGATGCGCAGCGAGCTGAATCCCAGAGGCTCGATCTATTCTCCGCTTTACAAATTGTCGCTTGAACCTTGAGCAGAAATAACATGCTGAAAATCAAGCTGGCGGGCGCGAGCTCCGTGTTGGATGCGCATCAGGAGGTTGCGAATGGAAATGACGCTGGTGCGGGCTCCTTCGAACCACGTTGAACCGGCTAAATTCCGTCGCCGCTCCGCGGCGCTTTCCGCCCAGCGCTGAGCTATCTCAAACTGACCCCTACCGTCTAGCCGCTCATGTTTACAAATCAAACGAGCGGCTGAGATACTATCAATTACTAGAGTGCAACGAGAAACAAGACGGCCACCTGGTTTGAGCAATATGGCGAGGGTAGAAATAACAGCAGTCGTGCTCACGATCAGCGATTCGAGGTCGCGTGGGGAGAAGAGGGACGAGTCCGGTCCTGCGCTTATCGCGGAGCTGGAGAAGCTCGGCTGCCACATCCTGGCAACTGAAATCATCTCAGACGACCGAGAAGAGATCGCCGCGCGGCTTCGCTACTATGCCGAGCGAAATGATGTGAATTTGATCTGCACGACGGGCGGAACAGGCTTTGCGGAGCGCGATAACACACCCGAAGCTACGCGAGATGTGATCGAGAAGGAGGCGCCGGGACTTGCGGAGCTGATGCGGCTGAGGAGCCTGGATCAGACTCCGCTGGCGTCGCTTTCTCGCGCGGTCTGCGGAATTCGAGGCCGAACGCTGATAGTGAACCTGCCTGGAAGCGTGCGCGGCGCGGTACAAAACTTCAACGCGATTCGAAGCTCGATACCTCACGCCGTTGGCTTGCTCTCGGACCAGTCACCCAAGTGTGCTAATTAGCCCGTAGTCCGTAGCCAGTAGTCCGTAGCCCGGATCTTGAAGCCCCCTGACACCGGTTCATCCGCCAGACTACAACCGACTCACGAGCTACTGACTACGAACTACTGACTGCGGACTACTGACTACGGACTGCGGACTACTGACTACGGACTACTGACTGCGGACTACTGACTACGGACTACTGACTACGGACTACTGACTACGGACTACTGACTACGGACTACTGACTCCTAACCAATGCCTGACCAACTAATTTACGCGACAGGAGCCGGCAACCAACTTCGCTGCGTAGCTGCGGTGACGACCAACCTCGTCGCCGAAGCCTGTCGCCGGCATCGCACGTTCCCAACTTCATCCGTCGCGCTTGGCAGGACGCTCACTGGCGGATTGCTCCTCGGAAGCGGACTGAAAGACCTGGAAAAGATAACGGTACATTTTCACTGTGACGGTCCGATAGGCAATATCATCGCCCAGGCGGACCCTCGCGGAAACGTGCGCGGCTATGTCAGCAATCCCGAAGCCGACACCACGGCGATGAACGCGCACGGCAAATTTGATGTTCGTGCGGTTGTCGGAGGCGGCACTCTTTACGTCACGCGCGACGCAGGCTTTGAGATCGGTTTGTTCAAGGAACCTTATCGCGGCTCGGTCCCGATAGTCTCAGGCGAGATCGGCGAGGACCTCGCCTATTACCTGGCGAAGTCCGAGCAGATTAACTCAGCGGTGGGAATCGGCGTGCTGATGACGGTGGATCCATCGAGCGATGGCGGCGATCACCAACCGGAGTTCTCTCTAGACCGGCTTCGAGTGTCAGCCGTGGGTGGGTTTATGGTTCAAATGCTGCCTGGCGCTGAGGAAAGCCTGATCGCTCAGATCGAACACAACATCAAGCGTGCCCCGCATACAACTGAGATGATTCGCGCTGGACTGACGCCTTTGCAAATACTGGAAACAGTCGTGGGCAAGACAGGTTTGACAGTGCTTGAAGAAAGAGAACCGCGCTTTCTTTGTCAGTGTTCGCGCGAAAGGGCGTTGCTTATCGTGTCGGCGCTTGGACGCGATGAAGTTGAAGACATGCTTGAGAAGGATAAGGGAGCTGAACTGACCTGCCACTTTTGCAACGAGTCCTATCGACTCACCGCCGCCGACTTGAATGAAATCCTTGCGGAGAAGGACTGAGGACTCTATCGCATCGCTCTTAGAAGCTGACCGATCCGACGCTGAAGGTTCCGATATATCAAGTCGATGGGTTGCGTCGCGTCGACAACTTCGAAGCCGTACTCACCAACCATCGAGTCGAAGACGCCCAGCATTCTGGTCTGGTATTCAACAAAGCTATCGAACAAGTCGGGCCCCAGATGCATGTCCATCCCGGACTCCCAGTAATCGAACCCCAGAGGGCTTCTCAGAACGCGAGGGATTATGTCTCTTACGTCGCCGCGTAGATAGAACACCGCGTCGGGTTTTAGCGCCAATTCGTAAAACGACTTGACCCAGGCCGCGTCGAGCCCGCGCACGATGGCTCGCGCAATCAGCGAGTAGATGTAACGATCGGTCAGGACGATAAACCCGGCCCGTAAAGCGGGGATCATCTCGTTTTCCAGGCGATCGGCGAAGTCAGTCGCGTAGAAGAGTGTGAGCGAGATCGGACCGAGCGTGATCCCTGCCTTCGCCTGCTTGATTCCTTTTCCCGCAAGCGCCGATCGCGTCATTCCAGTGTCGAGCACTGCGTGACCGTTCGACTCGAGCCACGGCTTGAGCATGGCGACCTGGGTCGAGCGCCCGATACCGTCGGACCCTTCGATCACGATCAACCGGCCGTGCAACTCGCCGAGGTCGACGCCCGGCAGTCCCTCGCCATAGAACTCGAACCGGTGAGTGTCTATTCGATCCGCCACGCTGGTCTCCGTCAGAACTCGATCATTGGAAGTGGATGCTTGGGTACGTCTCGAAGTTCGCGTTCGACTATCCCGCGCACTTCGTTTTGCTGTTCTTCGATTGACCGGGTTGCATCGATGACGGTCAAGTCGAACTCGTCGATCATCTCTTCGTAGCGATTCAGAATCATGCCCTGGAACTGTTTGAAGCTCTCTTCGATGTCGTCGCTCAGTCCAAGATCCATGCCTGCTTCGTAGTGTTTCAAGCCCGCTCGACCGCCGAGTATTCGCTTGAGTGAAACTTCGAGCGGAACGCGAAAGTAGAACGCGATCGTCGGCTTCACCGCGAACCTGTAAAGCTGCCGCACCCAATGAGGATTTACTCCTCTCGCGGTGTCGCGCCCGAATGCGGTGTAAATGTACCGGTCAGCCAGAACGATCGCTCCCGCCTTTAGCGGCGGGATTATGTGGCGCTCGATGCGATCCGCGAGGTCGGTCGCGTGAATCAGCGAGAACGTCGTCGGGGTGAGCATCTGCTTTTTCTTACCGCGCCGGCTGGTTTCTTTGACCAGCGGTGACGAGTTCCACTCGCTAAAGAAGACCATATAGCCTTCGCGCCTCAGCCATTGTTGAAGTAAGCTAAGCTGTGTGGATTTGCCGGAACCGTCGATGCCTTCGACGATGAACAACTTACCCGGAAACTGATGCTCTCCGAACATTGGCATAGGGTTAAGTATAGACAAATACCGAGGTTCGGCCAACAAGTTATGGTTCGATTAGCCGCCCTTATTTTAGTGCTTGTTACACCCGCTGGTCCCGCTACTCGCACAATTGACTGCCGATTAACGCCGGCGATCGGAACTGACGAGGACGAGAAACCCGACTACGCCCCGATAGTTGAGCGCAAACTCGACTTTTGGGATTTCACCTACAAGACGCCTGAAGACCGCCTTCTCAACTTTCGAGAATATGCCGCAGGTAAGCCGGTTGTCATCGTCGCGTACTTCGCCGGCTGGTGTCCGAACAGTAACCGGAACGGCCACGTGCTGGAACGGTTGTGGACGAAATACCGCGAGCGAGGTCTCGGTGTTATTGCAGTTGCCGAGTACTCAGACGCGGATGAACTACGCATTCACATCAACCGGATAGGAGCTGACTATCCTGTTGTTATCGAGACCAAAAAGCGGGGAAATCGGAAAGACTCGACACACTTCAAGTATCGCCGAGCCGTTGGCGACAAGCGCAAGTGGGGCACGCCGTTTTATGTGATCATCGATACGCAAGACATCGAAGTCACTGCCGGGAAGGCCCCGCTCGCACGGCGCGTCTTTACTGTTTCCGGTGAGATGATTCAATCAGAAGCGGAGCGGTTCATTGAACAAAGGCTGACACGCAGGGAAGTGAGACGGCGCCCACTTCAATAATTAATCACTAACGAAATGTCATAAGGGAAGTCGGCATCTCAATCGTGTGAGATCGAAGCGCCGGTTGTGGAGAGATCGGGCTCGGACTGACTTGGTACGCCGACCGCCCGAAGATTCTCCAAGCCGCGATGGGCGAGGTAATGGTTGTAAATGACGATCGTCATCCCGACAACCGGGATCGCTAGAAAGATACCGATCAGCCCCGCAACCTCGTAACCGGCAAGAATCGCGACGATGACGATCAGCGGGTGCATATGTATTCCGCGCCCGACTATTCGGGGATAGATCACATAGTCTTGCGCAATGCGAAGCACGACCAAGAACAACGCGACGATCAACGCGCTCTTGAAGGATACCGTCATCGCGAGCGAGATAGCTATGCAAGCGGCAATCAAAGGGCCGATCAGCGGGATGAATTCCAGCAGGCCTGCGACCGTTCCTACGACTCCGGCGTAAGGCGCGCCTATGATTCCGAGGCCAATGGTCACGAGCACGCCGATCTCTGCACAAGCTATGACCTGCGCGCGAGTATAAGCAGCCATCGTCCGGCTGACGTCGCGTAAGAGCCAGTGGATTCGTCTTCGCAGCCTCTCGCTGGAAACCAGCTTCACGACTGCTTGCTCGAATGATTCGGCATCGCGGAGCATGAAGAACGACAGCACCGGTACCAGTATGAGCCAGGGAAGATATCCCAGGTAACCAAGCAACACCGGGATAAAAGTCTCGAGGCGCAACCCCAGAGCGCTCACAGAGTCTTTCGTTCGATCCGCCACGTAGTCGCGCCATTGCTGCGGGAGCTTGAGATGGCGCATCCAGCTATTCGCGCCGTTGACGACGTTGTTCACGGCATCCGAGCCCGATTTTATGTAACCCGGCATGCTCCGTGTCAGATCGGTGACTTGCTCGTACAACTGTCCCCCGAGCCATCGGACAAGGACAAAGAGCGACACGCCTATGATCAGGTAGACGAGAGCTATAGCGACGCTGCGCGGCAGCTTGATCTCACGCCGACCAAGATAGAGAGGTTGTTGGAACAGATGCACGACCGGCGCGATCAAATAGCAGAAGAAGACGGACAACACCAGCAACAGCAGCAGGGTTCTGACCTGGTAGAGCAGCCAGCCGGCTATCAGCAGACCTACTAACGCGAACAGAACTCGGACTATTACTACCGTCCAAACGCGGCTCAGCTCAGACTTTTCTCGCGACTTCTTTTTCAACCCATCGCCTCTCACAACGGGGCTTGCCAATTGATACGGGCAGTATAACACATCAAATCGGGGCCCATTTTGAGCCCACATCTACGGATTGCGGTAACGCGGATTATCCCTTTCAAAAGGAAAAGGCTCGAACCTGAGGCCCGAGCCTTTGCTTCATTTTTGCGACCGGAAGCTACAAGCGGCCTCCGGGTTTGACTTCAAGTTAGTTGCGTCGGTTGTCGGAGCCGCGAGACGAGGCTCGCATCTTGCGGATATCATCAACCAGAGCCTTCGCGTTTGGAATCTCCGCAATTGCGCGCTGCAACTGCACGTCCCCCGGCGCCAGCGCTCCACGAGCCACTTCCTGGCCATAAGCGGCAGTCACCACCTCGAAGCGAATTTGCCGTTTGAGCCATTCCGCGTCTTTGTCTACTCGTGCTTCGTCCGCCTTCAGTTCTTTGTGATCTCGCAGATAGGTCTTGAACGCCGCAATCGCTTTGTCGTTTATCTGATACTCGCTCGCGGACAGACGATGGCCATGCTGCGCCGCGTGATCGATTCTGAATTCCGAAAGTCCTGACACTTGGCCCGCGACCAGAGTTCTAACGAACTGGAAGATTGCCTCGGTCCATACCCGCTGAAGTTCGAACTCGGCAGCAGGAATCTTCAGCGCGACATCCGGCGCGATCCCCCCGCCGCCGTAAACTGTGCGACCCGTGTCGGTGCGTTTCTCTTCGGTATGCTGGTCGCCTCCCTTGTCGCCGCGACGGAGGTAATAGTCATAGAACGAGCGCCCGCTGTAATCCCGCTGGATCAGCCGCCCGCTGGGAGTGTAAAAGTGCCCCGTCGTCAGAGTCAGACCGGAGCCGTCTCTCAACGGGAACACGCTTTGGACTAATCCCTTGCCGAAGCTGTTCTCGCCTACGATTCGCGCGCGGTCATGATCCTGAAGCGCGCCGGCAACGATCTCCGAAGCGGACGCGGATCCGCGATTGATCAGAACCACCAGCGGGTACTCTTCAGGGTTGTTGTTGAAGGCCATTTCGTCGCGGTTGGGAAACACCGAAGGCCTGCCGCGCATCGATACGATCTTCTGTCCGCGATAGAGGAAGATGTTCGAGATCTTCTTGGCTTGATCAACCAAACCGCCGCGGTTGTTGCGAAGATCCAGGATGAGCGAAGTCATTCCCTGACGCTGCAAGTCCTGCATCGCTTCTTTCATCTCGTCGCTGGTGGTGGTGTTGAAGCCGCGGTCGAGGTTGATGTAGCCGATCCCGTTGCCAAGCAGGTAATAATTGGTTATCGACGGCAGAGGCACGGCTTCCCTGGTAAACTTGAACTCAATCGGATCTTTGACGCCGGCTCGCTCGACCTGGACAGTAACGGGCGTGCCTTCTGGGCCGAGCAGCTTGTTGGAAACTTGCTGCGAGTTCCAGCCTTCAGTTGACTCGCCGTTGATTACCGTGATCTGGTCGCCGTAGCGGATGCCGCCTCGATGAGCGGGCGTGCCCGGGAACGGGGACATTATGTAGACCTTGCCGTTTCGCTGCCCGATCGTAGAACCGATGCCCGAATAACGACTGCGCTGCTCATTCTGGAACGATTCCCACTCCTTCCGGTCAAAGTAGTTCGAGTGTGGGTCGAGCGTATGCAACATCCCGAGGATCGAGCCTTTGGTGAGTTTATCGTAGTCGATTTGACCAGCGTAGTGATCCTTCGCGACAAGCAGCGCGCCGGCGAAGTCTTCCGCGATCTTTTTTCGCGAGACTATCTCGTCGTCATCCTGACTCGAGAAGCGCTGCGCGGGATGCGCACCGGCGAACGTCACCGGGATCATCAGAGCGGCTACAAGCAACCAGTATCGATTCCTCAGTCTCATATATTTGGTTCATCTCCCAACTGACTAGTGATGCAAGCGCTGATCAGGGGGCGGTTCGTCGCCGGCAGTCACAATATTGATCTTACCTGATAAAGATCATGCGGACAACTGGGTGGTGTGATATTCCTGATTGCTCCTTTTGCGCTTTGTTTTACCTGGTTCTGTAGCGCATCGACGCGCAAAAATAGCGCCCCACTGCAGTAAGAGACGACCCCTAACGGCGATTCAACTGACCAGCTCCCCGTCCGCCAGCCGGATTCGGCCGCCCTCCCGGTTCTGCCTGATCGAAGGTGCCTAAAAAGGGACGGCCCGAGTCGGGAGGCTCGGGCCGTAGTCGGAATACTTACGATTTTGTCGGTGCGAAAGCGCTAATTCCTTCGAAGCTCTCCGTCCCGCGACGCGCGCAACCGGCGGATGTCTTCAGCCATGATCTTGGCGGTCGGTATCTCGGCGATCGCTCGCTTCATCTGCTCGTCGCCTTCCAGCAACACCTGATAAGCAGTCTCGATCCCGAACGCAGCCGTAACAAGTTCGTAGCGTATTCCCCGTTTCACGAACTCCGCGTCATTGTCTACACGCGACGAATCAATCTTCAACTCGCCATGTTCTTTTAGAAACGTCTTGAACGACCCGAGCATTTTTTCGTCGACGACGTAATCGGTGGCCGCGAGCCGGTGGTGGTGGTCGGGCGGGTGTTCGATCTTGAAGCCCGCAAGCGCGGGAAGCTGACCCGCAACCAACGACTGCACGAAGGCGAATACCGGATCGCGCCAATAGTTTTGAAGCTCAATCTCGCGCGGCGTAAATCTCACCTTTGCCAGCACGTCCGGCTCGATGCCGCCTCCACCGTACACCGGCCGGCCCGAATCCGTATGCTTCTCGTCTGTCTTGTTAGCCGCGTCTTTGTCGCCTCGCTTCAGGTAGTAATCGTAGAACGACCGCCCGCTGTACTCGCGCTGGATCAACCGGCCGCTTGGCGTGTAGTAGTGACCGGTCGTTAGTATCAGCGCCGATCCATCAGTCAGAGGAAACGGATTCTGCACCAGGCCTTTGCCAAAGCTGTTCTCGCCGACGATTCTTGCGCGGTCGTGATCCTGCAGCGCGCCCGCTACGATCTCAGCCGCCGAGGCGCTTCCGCGGTCGACCAGCACCACTATTGGATAGTCATCCGGCGAGTTGTTATTCGAAACAGACTCACGGGAAGGAAAGACTCCGGGCCTGCCGCGCATCGAGAGTATCTTCTGACCGCGGAATGTAAAATGGTTCACAACCTTGTTTGCCTGATCGACCAGCCCGCCGTGGTTGCCCCGCAGGTCGAGCACCAGCGAGGTCATCCCTTGCTTGCGCAAGTCCGTAAGCGCGGCACGCGTTTCGTCGTATGTCGTGGTGTTGAAGCCCCGCTCCAGGTTCACATACCCGACACCATTCCCGAACATGAAGTAGTTGGCAATCGACGGCAGCGGTACTGATCCGCGCGAGAGTTTGAAGTCGATGAGGTTCGGCGAGCCGGCCCGTGCCACCTTGAAGTTGACGACCGTGCCTTCGGGACCAAGAAGCTTGCTGCGCACCTGAGTCACAGTCCAGCCGGTAGTCGCCTCACCGTTAATCTCTGTTATCTGGTCGCCGTATCGCAGTCCGGCCTTGTACGACGGCGTGCCCTCGGTAGGCGAAAGTATGTAGACCTTGTTGCTCCGTTGCGCAATCGTTGACCCGATACCGAAGTAGCGGCTGCGTTGGTCGTTTTGAAACTCGTCCCACTGCTGCCGATCGAGGTACATAGAGTGTGGATCGAGAGTTCGAAGCATGCCTACGATCGATGCCTTGGTGATCTTGTTGTAATCGACCTGCCCCGCGTAGTTGTCTTTGGCGGTCAGTAATGCGGAGGCGAAGTCCTCTGCGATCTTCTGACGGTTAGCGGTCTCGGATTCGCTCCGAGTCGCGAGGCGCTGGCCTGAATGTGCGCCCGCGAACGCCACCGGGAGCACTAGTGCTACGACCAGCGACCAGGTTCGATTTCGAAGTTTCATGCTACACCCTTTGGGAGAAATTGAGCGGGGCCAGCTTCCCGTGGTCCGCGCGCCACGACCCGAAACGCTCGTGTGAATTCTAGCCCACGAGAACGGTGAAGACAACCAGACGGATGACAAGATTGGCGAAGTCTTGCTCAAAGAAGTGGCAGAACCTAAGGGCGCTCTTGCGCGCTTCATTACAACTGGTCGTACCTCATGAAGCGTGAATCTCGACCAAC
>DATMCM010000426.1:0-3446 GCA_035558335.1 Blastocatellia bacterium
GAAACGGTCCCTTCGACCCTCGAGACATCTCAGTAGGCTTGGACCTCTGGTGCCGTTCAAACTGCCACCAGCGGAGTTGTTGGCATTGGGAGTGTACGGACATACCGGTAAGCTTGATCGCAAAAGCGGTGTCGACCCGGCTTGCCGAGGCAGATAAAAGGGAGACCGAGTGACGTTTCGACAAATTGCTCAGCGCGTACGAGTGCCTGCAGGGTTTGTGCTTGCGCCCTTGTTGTTCATATCGGCGCGGCCCAATGCGAGGTCGTTGCTGGAAGGGGCGGCAGTTGCGCTGTTGGGGCTTGCGATTCGCGCTTGGGCGTCTGGCTACCTGAAGAAGAATGAAGAGCTGACCGTCACCGGACCTTACGCACACACCCGCAATCCGCTGTACCTCGGAACGTTCTTTCTAGGGACCGGGGTTGCGATCAGCGCCGGCACACTCTGGTTCACGTTGCTCTTCATCGGACTTTACCTCTTCATCTACCTGCCGGTGATGTTGGCCGAAGCGGAGACCCTGCGCGAGCTGTTCCCGCGTGACTACGAAGACTACAGCAAACATGTGGCATTGTTTGTTCCGCGAGTCACGCCGTACCGAAGAACCGCAACCCGCCAGGCATTCGCTGCCAGGGATCACGCAGCACCCGGCAGCGGCTTCGATGCGTCGCTTTACTTGCGGCATCGCGAATATCGCGCGGCGGTTGGCCTGGTAACCGTCTACCTGTTGCTTGCGGCAAAGCTTGTCCTTCTTTCAGCGGCTTAGCGGACTCCTGCGAGAATAAAATCGATGCAGGCCGAACTATCACGAACCATTGCTGCAATTGTCGCCTTCTGCGCAGTAAGCGTCGCGCAGGTGACTTCAGAGAAACTCCCGAGCAACGGTGCGCCGCCGCCCGTTTCTACGAAACTGGTTCAGCCGCTTCCCTTCCAACCCGGAGAGAGGCTTATCTATGATGTGAGTTTTTCCAAGCTGATATTCTCGGGCACCCTCGGCGAGGTAACACTCTCAGTCTCGCAGCCGGCTGGCCCAGCTTCCAAGATGCTGGAATTAAAAGCCGAAGCTGCCTCGCGCGGGTTGTTTCCAGCCTTGCTGGGGATCAAAGTGAAGGACACTTACTTGTCGACGGTAGGGGGGCTTGATTTTGAACTTCAAAGTTACAAGAGGTCGATCGAGGAGGGAAAGACGCGCCGCGAACAAACGGCGATAATCCACAGGGAGACAGGAAAAGTCAGTTACACTGATCGCGACCTCTCCAGTCCTAAGGCAACGCCCAAAGTCAAAGAAGCGTCATCCCCTCCGTGGATACAGGACGTGCTTTCGGCGATTTACCTGGTTCGCGCGCTCACGCTCAAAGAAGGTGAAGTGATCCCCATACCCATAAGCGACTCCGGCGCCGTTTACACAGTCGAGGCAGTAGTCGGAAAACGCGAAGAAGTGAAAGTGGCCTTGGGAACGTTCAAGACCATACAGTTAGACGCGAAGGTGTTTGATGGCCGATTCATTAAGCGAAGCGGAGAAATGCTTGTCTGGATAAGCGACGATCCGCAGAGAGTGATCGTGCGTGTTCGAGTGAAAACATCGGGCGCTACGGTGACCGCAGAACTGAAGCGCATCACTTCCACCGGAACTGGTCCTGCTCGCGTACGGCCGCGTTGAGAGGGTCGTCACCTGGCGATCGAGGAGCGAATGGCTAGCTTCGCCTCACAGTTCAGGGCATCGAATAGGTAAGGAAATCCGTCCGGGTCTACCGGCATCGAGTCGTCGTCAACTGAAATACTGATCGAGCGGAGAGCCGACGCAATCAATCGCAGATCGGACGGGCAAGAGCCATTCGCATGCTTCCATTTAGCAAGCGCGGAATTGATTGCGTCCAGGTCGTCCAGTGAACGCAACTGCTTCAAGCGCTCGACCGCCTGCGCGCTTATGCTCTTTTCATCACTGGTGAGGTAGCCGGTGTAGATCGCGCGAGCGGTTTCGCGGCTCCCGCCCTTGATCCGCATCAATCCGGCGAGATCACGCATCCACCATCGTGTGCCTGGAATCTGCGCGCCTTGCTCGTACCAGTCCGCTGCTTTCGCGTAGTCTGCCGGCCGATTCTCGACCCTCGCGGCGTTGCCTTGCTGCCAGTAGGTATAGGCAATATCCTGGTAAAGCCGCCATTCGTTGGGGTTTTCGCGAATGCCTTTTTCAAGCAACGCAATCGCGGCGGGCACGTCTCGTTCGGGTAGAAAGATTGCACCAAATCGGTACGCCGGCAGATGATGTGGATCGAGAGTGGTCACGATGTTGAGAAGCGGAGCAAGCAGCGGCATGTCGATATTTGCGGTGCTCCCGGCATTCAGCGGCTCGCCGCTATCGATCAACTTGCGCCCGAAATACTGAAGCGTGCGAATCCAGTAGATGTCAGCAGTAAGCCCTTCCAATCCAAGGCTCAGCTTGCGTATTGTTTCACCGGAAGAGAGGTAAAGCAGTTCCTCAGTTCTAACGGAATTCTCCACTGTGCCATCGATCCAGCGCTGCAACGGGTATAGCGACAAGATACCAAGTACCAAAATCAAGCCTGGATTAATCCGCTTCATCGCTGTAGCCTACTTGAAATTCCGCTTCTGAAAGATCAGCATCGCCGCCGACAACAAGATTCCGATGTATACGATTGCGTAGACGGTCGCCGACACCGCCATCCGCGCCGGAACAATACGCCCATGCGAACCTTCGGTTATGAAGGAAAAGTTCGACAGGTGCGGCACCAGATAGTAGATTGCTTTGAGTACAGCTTTGCCGATCACTGAATCCGATAGCTGGGCCATCTGCAACAAGTCACGACTGAAGTTACCGATTATGTAAACTGCGAATGAGAACAACGCCGAGAGAAGCGGCGTAGAGAAACTCGAAAACATCAGCGCCACCGCGATCAACAACGCCAGCTCCAGGTAAACAAGATACGCCGCGGCCAGCGCCGCCAACTGGAGACGGACGAACCGCCCGTTTACATAGAGGATTGCGAGCTCAGTCGCCAGCAGCATCACGCCGGAGTTGACCAGCAACGTAACGCAGAGCCCGAGATATTTGCCGGCAATGAACTCGCGACGATGGACCGGCTTCGACAGGAGATTATAAATTGTGCGTTTGTCGATCTCTTTATAGACCAAACCGACACCGATGAATATCGCAATGAAAGCGCCAAACACAAGCATCGCGCTAAGCCCGAGCGCGGCGGTGAACTCGCTCTCGATATTGACCGACAAGTCGCTGACGAATACCGACGCGCCGACCAGAATCAGCACGAAAAGAATCAAGTTGTAAAGCACGCGGTCGCGAATCGACTCGCGAAATGTGTTCAGCGCGATAGCTCGAACTCGTGCCTTTCCGGTCGAACTAAAATCAGAGGGCGCCGCCGACGCCACCTCAACAACTCGTGTCTCAGTCATCGTCATTGTTCTTCGGTTAC
>DATMCM010000427.1:0-3826 GCA_035558335.1 Blastocatellia bacterium
AGACCGCCTGCTGATAAGCTTCAACGGTTTCCTCATGGTTGGCTGTTCGCTCGAGCCCAAGCGCCTGATAGTAATTTGTGGCGCCTTCAATTCGCTCCAGGAGGTATTCGACTTCGAGGTAATAGGCACTTATGAGTTTACCTGTGGTTCCGCCCTTGGTTTTCCTTTGAGTGGACAGTAGGCCGGAGTTTCTCATAGCGCTTCTCAGATTTAACAGCGAGGGTAAGGTTTCTTCTTCGGGGGTAGAAGCTAATCTAACCGGAGGATGTAGCCATTATGGATGGGTTCGAGGATTTGTCAACGGTGTTTTCGGCGGAGGAGGTGTAGGAATTCACCCGGACGGGTTACGGGCTGGACGGCAACTGGAGAAACCCGATCGGCGAAGAGAACTCGCGCGGCATGACGCCACCAGGTACGGAAAACGAACGCGCTCCGAGAAGGATCTCGGACAATCGAGTCGCGAACCCCTTAATGCGGCGCTATTTTGGTTGCCGGAGCATCTTCTCGACTTCGAAGATGTGCGTTTCCTCGTCTGAGATCAACTGACGAGCAAATTCTTCGAGAAAAACACTATGACCCTGAACCAGACCAAGAAGTGACTTGAAGAGTTCGACCTGTTCCCGTTCGTGCTCAATGCTTTCCTCGAGAATGTCGTTGATCGAATGCTTGTGGGTTTCAAGCAAGCTGGCGATCTTGAGCGAGGGATGGCCGCCGAGCGCGGTTATGTTCTCGCCAATCAGCTCGGCGTGCGTAAGCGATTCGCGCGCGAGACCGCGCAGCCAACCGATGATTGGAATACGCGTGTGCCCAAACACCATGAAGGAATAGTGAGTGTATCGAACCAGCCCGGCCAGTTCGCGTTCGAGCAGTTGGTTTAGCGTTTCCAGAACTTTCTGTTTGTCCATTAGAGTTCTCCTAATTAAGTTCGTCGTAATCTATCAGTTGTTGTGGACGGCCACTCCAGCGTGTCTTAACCAGTAAAGAGAAGCGTTCTGGGTCGCAATCATTGCTGCCGCAAAAACAACCGCTGCGACAGGTGCGATGACGAGCAAAAGTACGCGGCTAGATCCGCAGTCAAACGTGGGCATCTACTTCAAGCAGTGCGCTGCTCATTTGAAACGGCCCCGCCGCGGATGAACCGCGCGGCCGGCGAGTCCTTCATCGGAAGCGTGAACCGCCGAATGCCGTCAAACTTGTACAACGCCCCGGCAACGGCGGGAGCGGTTGGCACCAGTCCGATCTCGCCGACCCCCTTCGCGCCGTAAGGACCGTCGGGGTGTTCTTCTTCGATCATGAATAACTCGACTTCCGGCATGTGCCGCGCGCGCAGCAGGCCCTGCGAGTTCACGGTCATCGTCTGAGGCACCCCGCCTTCGACCTTAAACTCTTCGGTCAACGCGTAGCCCAATCCCATGTGAATCGAGCCTTCAAGCTGACCTTCGAGCAGTGCCGGGTTCATCACCTTGCCCACGTCATGGGCGGCTATGACTTTCGCGACCCGGCCGTCGTCATCGAGTATCACCACTTGAGTTGCGAAGCCATAGGCGAAATGCGTCTTCGGCGTTTCGGCATGGGCTTCAAGCGATGTCGTGTCGTCGATCAGCACTTCGCCGTAGTAAGTCTTCCCGGCAAGATCGCGCAGCGTCTTCTTCGTATCAAGATCGGCTTTGAGTTTGCGAGCAGCTTCCTGCACGCCGCGACAACCAAGGAAGGTGCCCCGCGACGCCGTCGTCTGCCCGCAGTCTAAACTGTATTTTGTATCAGCGGAGACGAGAGAGAATACGGAAGGCGGCAACCCGGTCTCCTCGCAAGCGGTTTGCTGAAGGACGGTGAACAACCCCTGACCCATTTCGGTGAAGCCGGTATAAATCGCAACCGAGCCGTCATCGCGCACCTCGAGCATCGCTTTGCCGTACTCGGGAAGACCGTTGCCAATCCCGACGTTCTTGATGCCGCAGGCGATGCCGGCGTACTTCGCACTCCGGTAACGCTCCTTCACCGCTTCGAGCGTCTTCTTCAAGCCGACGCTGCACTCTAGCTGTTGACCGGTGCAGAAAGTGTCGCCAACATCGAGCGCATTTCGGTAGCGGATCTCCCAACCATCGATCCCGACTCGCTCGGCAAGAATGTCGAGCATCGACTCAATTCCAAATGCCGCTTGATTGGCGCCGAACCCGCGCATCGCTCCGCACGGCGGATTGTTGGTGTAGACCGCGAGCGATTCGACGTGCACGTTGTTCACCTTGTAAGGCCCGGTGCAGTGACCGGCCGCGCGTTCGAGAACCTTTGTGCCAACTGATGCATAGGCTCCCTTGTCGCCGACCATGAAGGCTTTCACCGCGGTCAGTCGTCCCTCTGCGTCGCAGCCAACGGTGTAAGTCATCTTGATCGGGTGACGCTTGGGGTGAAGCCGAAGGCTCTCTTCGCGGCTCAGCGTGAGCTTGACCGGCTTATCGGTTACGCGAGCAAGCAACGCTGTCTGAGCTTGAATGCTCATGTCCTCTTTGCCGCCGAACGCGCCGCCGTTGGTGACCAGTTCGACGTAGACCTTCTCTTCGGGCAGTCCGAGAAAGGAAGCAATCTGTCGGCGGTCGTCAAACACACCCTGGCCCTGGGTGTAGACTCGCAGTCCATCTCCTTCGGGCAGCGCTATGCAAGCTTCTGGTTCGAGGAACATGTGTTCGATGAACTGGGTCTGAAACGTGTGCGAAGCAACGTAGACGGAATCTTGAAGAGCTTGCTCTACGTCTCCGCGGTTGATCTCGGACTTGCTGAGCAGATTGCCCTTCTTATGAAGTCTCGGCGCATCGGATTTAAGCGCATCATCGGGAGTCGTTATCGGTTCGAGCACTTCGTAGTCGACGACTATGGCCCTGGCTGCCTTGCGCGCGGTGCGTCGATCGACTGCGGCGACGGCTGCAATGACATCGCCTACGTAGCGAGTCTCCTCGCCTTCGGCGACGAACATCGGCCAATCCTTGTAGATCAATCCCTGACTGCGTTCACCTGGCGTGTCGGCCGCGGTGACGATCGCAACGACTCCAGAGATTTCATTGGCCTTGCTGGTGTCGATACGCTTCACCAGCGCGCGAGGGTGTTCTGATAACAGCACGGCGCCGTGAAGCATGTCGGGAATCGACATATCATCGATAAAGGGACGATCACCCAGCGCAAGCTCGCGAGCTTGATAGCGAGGAGTGCTCATTCCGACGCGACCGCTGCGCTCGAGCTCGGGCGCCGGTTCGCCCCGGAGAGACCTAGCCGCCAGTTTGATTGAGTCAACTATTTTCACATAACCCGTGCAGCGACAGTGATGCATGCTCAGCACGCGATTAATTTGGTCGTTACTTGGGTCGGGAGTCTTGTCGATGAGGTGTTTAGCACGCGCGATTATGCCCGGCGTGCAAAAGCCGCACTGGAGTCCGCCCGCGGCGATAAAAGAATCCGCGAACGTCTCGCGCTCAAGCTCGCTAAAGCCTTCGAGCGTCGTTACGCTCTTACCGGCGGCGCGGACAGCGGGCGTTACGCACGATACAACCGCGCGGCCATCAACGATGACCGTGCAGCAGCCGCACTGACCTTGCGGACTGCAACCATCTTTGGGTGAGATCAACCCGCAGCCGTCCCTCAATAGCTCGAGCAGCGAAATGCCATCTTCAACCTCGATCGCACGATTGGTTCCGTTCAGGTTGAGCTTGATCCGGGTCGTCATCTTCCACCTCTCAAAGGTGGCGCAATTGTAACATCGTCGAAAAGGCGCGTGCAGCGGAAAGGCGTGAAATTCGCCGAGGATCGAGTGCGTGGCTGATCAGCGGTGTTCGAGCCG
>DATMCM010000428.1:0-4475 GCA_035558335.1 Blastocatellia bacterium
ACAGCAGAGCGAAGTCATTAGCAACAGATACTTGTTCCACAGCCAGGGTGAGCAATTTGTACCACAAGCAATTAAGGACACCCTGCCGTACTTTCTCGGAGCAGTGGACGATACTCACGTAGCAAAGATGACGGAGCTTCGAGACCTTCGGCACGAACTGCGTGCATTTGAGAGAAGGCTTGCCGAGCATGAAGCAGTTCGCGGTGGAGGCATCTCTCGTGCGCAGGCATTACTTTCGGAAGCACAGGACATCGGCCTCTCTGATCCTAATATCGTACCTTCTACTTGGGAAGACTCCGTTGAGGCGTTGCGGCGAGTGCAAGGCCATACCGTAGAACCTGAAGAAGAGCTGGCTGGGGAAGGCGATGCATTTGAGCGCCTTCAGCAAGAACGACTAGCACTCAGCGAAGAGCTTCACCGGATAAAGGATCAATTCGCTGCCGCTGCAGCTCTCTCGTCGGACAGAAACAACTACTCACACGAAGCAAGCGCCCAACTCCACAGGCTTCGCAGTATTCAGCTGTTCAACCAAGGTCTCGATGCGGATGCCGCGCGATGTCCATTGTGCGAGTCCCAACTCTCTGAAGTGGTGCCTGCGGTGTCGGATCTAGAGAATTCGATTCGGCTCATGGAACAGCAGGTACGCACGGTCGAAGAGCGATCGCCGCAGATGGATCGAGTGATTCGGACGCTGAGTGAACGCATGGACGATGCCAAGCGGCGACTTCGCGATAATAGGGAAGCACTCGAGGCAATTCAGGCTTCGAACGCGCGCCTCCGCACAATTCGCGACCGTGCCGGCCGACGTGCGCATGTTCAGGGAAGGATCGGTCTTTATCTGGAGAGCCTTCCTCACCTCGAAGACACGAGCGACCTTAAGCTGCAGATTGACGAGTTGAAACAGAAGATCCTGAGACTTGAGGAAGAGTTAAGTGACGAGGTAGTTCAAGAGCGGCTCCAGTCGATTCTATTTATCTTGGGCCGGGACATGAGTGCTTGGGCTCAGACACTCAGATTGGAGCACTCTGAGCATCCTTTGCGACTCGATCTAAGACGACTAACTGTCGTCGCCGATACACCCAATGGCCCAATACCAATGGAACGCATGGGAAGTGGCGAGAACTGGGTTGGATACCACTTAATAGCGCACTTCGCACTACACAAGTGGTTTGTGGAACAAGATCGTCCTGTACCTCGATTCTTGTTTATTGACCAGCCCTCGCAAGTGTATTTTCCCGCGGATAAGGATGTCGACGGCAGCATGGAAGGGATCGCCAACGAGGATCGGGAAGCAGTCGCCCGGATGTATCGCCTTGCTCTTGATGTGGTTCAGCTACTTAATCCAGGCCTTCAAATCATTATGACGGATCATGCAGATATCGCCGAGGTATGGTTCCAGGATTGTGTGATCGAACGTTGGCGCGGCGGTGCGAAGTTGGTTCCAGACGACTGGCTCCCGAGTACAGATGGGTGATGAATGAAAAAGGCCTGTATTCGCGTGCACGACGCTTCAAATAGTTGGGAAATATCTCGTTCGATGTGACTTTAGTGAAGTTGAGAAAATGACAGCCAACCAACCGAGTCCGCCAGAACAGGGTCAACTCGTCAACGTCCGTCAGCGGCAGTTTGTCGTTAGCGAGGTTGTTAAGAGCACGATCGCTTCTTCCTCGCTCAGCTCGTTAACTGGACAGGGTCAGCATCTCATCACACTCGCCTCGATTGAGGACGACGCTCTCGGCGAGGAACTGCAGGTCATCTGGGAACTCGAACCTGGGGCTCGGATCATTGAGCGAGCTGCGTTGCCTGAGCCGACCGGCTTCGACGATCCAAGTCGGCTCGACGCGTTTCTTGACGCTGTTCGATGGGGGGCGTCATCGACTGCTGACATCCGTAATATCCAAGCGCCATTTCGAGCCGGCATAACGATCGAGGATTATCAACTCGATCCTGTTTTTCGCTCCGTCCAAATGCCGCGCGTCAGCCTACTCATTGCCGACGACGTTGGTCTCGGCAAGACGATAGAAGCGGGCATGGTCATCCTGGAGTTGATCATTCGACATCGAGCAAGACGGGCGCTGGTTGTTTGCCCGGCTTCGCTTCAGGTTCAATGGCGCGACCAGATGCGAGACAAGTTCGGACTCGACTTCCGCATTGTCGATAGTGCGTTGATGAAGGACCTCAGACGCAAGCGCGGGCTCCACGTAAACCCCTGGACTCACTTCCCGCGCCTCATTACTTCTATCGACTTTCTCAAGAGGGATCGCCCGCTACGACTCTTTCGGGAGACTCTGCCGAGCGAGGGTGAATCTATTTATCCCCGCCGCTACGATGTTCTGGTACTCGATGAAGCCCACAACTGCGCGCCTTCGGGTCGCGGCAAATACGCGACCGATTCGCTGCGCACTGAAGCGGTGCGGATGCTCGCTCCTCATTTCGAGCACAAACTCTTTCTGACAGCCACCCCGCACAATGGTTACCCCGAGAGCTTCACAGCCTTGCTTGAGCTGCTCGACGATCAGCGGTTCGCTCGCGGCACCTCGCCAGATCGAAAGCAGTTGAATGCCGTGATGGTCAGGCGTCTCAAGTCGGAGCTGCCGAAAGACGACTTCGGCCAGCCGCGCTTTCCCGAACGGCTTCTTGAAGCCATCGAGGTAAACTACCCAGAAGAGGAGAAGCGTATTCACGCAGCCTTGCGTGAATACACCAAGCTTCGCCAGGGGAAAGCAGCAGACGGCACGCAGAGAATTGCGACTGAGTTTGTCCTCAAGATCCTGAAGAAGAGGCTGTTCTCAAGCCCGGCTGCTTTTGCCCGAACTCTGGAACAGCACGAGCACTCGCTCAAGAACGCGCGACGGAGGAAATTCGCACCCAGGCCAACCGCCGGAATCCTTCAACGGCAGATAGACAAGGTCGAGGAAGAATACTGGGTTGACGATGAAGCGGAAGAAGCGGCCAACGGTGCGGTCGACTCCGCCACGTTGCTCTTCCAAGAGCTCAGCAATGAAGAGCAGGCTTTGCTCAAAGAGATGAAGGCATGGGCCGCAAGCGCGACTGCCCGCCTCGATGCAAAAGCTAAGATGCTGATCAAGTGGCTGCGCGAAAACATCCGTCCTGGCGGCCAGTGGTCAGATGATCGCGTCATCATCTTCACCGAGTACAGGGCGACACAGAACTGGCTGACAACAATTCTCGCCTCGGAAGGATTCACGGGCGGTGATCGTTTGATGACGCTTTATGGTGGAATGGACTCAGACGACCGCGAACGTATCAAGGCCGCTTTTCAGACTGATCCTGCGCAGAGCCCCGTTCGGATTCTGTTGGCGACTGATGCGGCCAGCGAGGGTATTGATCTTCAGAACCACTGCTCGAAACTCATTCACTACGAAATTCCCTGGAACCCGAACCGCCTTGAACAGCGGAACGGCCGCATAGACCGGCATGGGCAGAAGGCCAAACAAGTGCTGATTTACCACTTCGTCGGCAAGGGCTACAAGCAGCGCGAGCAGATCAAGGCTGAAACATCTGTGGGGAATCTGGAAGCCGACCTCGAATTCTTGATGCGGGCCGTCCGCAAGATCGAAGTGATTCGTGAAGACCTCGGCAAAGTCGGACCTGTCATCGCCGAGCAAGTTGAAGACGCGATGCTCGGCCGTCGCACTCGACTCGATACCAAGAAGGCGGAAGAGGAAGCCGAACCTGTTCGCAAACTCCTGAAGTTTGAACGAGACCTCGAGCGACAGATCCGGCAATTGATGGATCAACTTCACGAAACCAGGCGCGAGCTGCGGCTCTCGCCTGAGAACATTCAAAAAGTTGTGGAGGTAGCCCTCGATCTCGCCGGCCAGCCGCCCTTGATTCCTGCACAGGTTAAAGGTATCTGGCCCGATCCGAACCGCAAACGCTGCCCGGTCTTTCACCTGCCGGCTCTTAGTGGCAGTTGGGCTCTTTGCGCAGAGGGCCTCGAACATCCGCTGTTCAGAGATCGAGTGCGCCCGTTCGTCTTCGATCACAATCTGGCGAGAGGCCGTGAAGACGTTGTTCTTGTTCACCTAAACCATCGTCTGGCGCAAATGAGTCTGCGATTGCTTCGGGCTGAAGTCTGGTCGTTCGAAGGACAAAAGCGTCTGCACCGAATCGCTGCGCGGATAGTGCCTGACTCGGCGCTACACCACCCGGCGGTCATTGCTCACGCGCGGCTGGTCGTCATCGGGGGCGATCGTCATCGGCTGCATGAAGAGATCATCACCGCCGGCGGTCTGTTGCGTAGTGGCAAGTTCGTCCGGTTTGGGACGCTTCGGGAGATGCAAGACGCTGTGGCCGCAGCAACGGACCGAACGCCTTCTGTGGCGGTGCAAGAGAAGCTATTCGACCTCTGGCCTAAGACCTCGGAAGCTTTGCGACAGGCACTGGAAGCCCGGATGAAAGACCGCACCGATAGTCTGAAGAAAGCGCTTTCCGAACGCGCTGAGAAAGAG
>DATMCM010000429.1:0-2182 GCA_035558335.1 Blastocatellia bacterium
CGCGGAATGATCCGACTTGTTGGCACGAAAACATCGCTGTGCTGTCGAGCCACGCCTGATCGACGGGGTACATATCCCGCTCAAGACTTTGGACGAGCTGATCGAAGTCGCTTCTCTCTCCGGAAACACACTTTCGCATCACTGCAGCTTAGTCGCCGTATAGTCGCTCGGCTGTCGATCGAGTTCAGGAGCAGCTCCGAAGCGTCGATGTACGACTGCAGCGAAGAGCGGACGGCGGGGTTGGACGGATCGCTTAGTCACGTGGGTTCGTACCTAATCCGCTGATCCGCATCCGCCAGTTCCTCGCGGTCAAGGTCAGAACACGTTGTCTTCGAGTAGATGTTTCCGACCTCCACCGCCCCCGTCACTACAATTTACTAACCTCGCTCTTCATCTTGGCAATAAGGTCCTTATCCTGAAGATGATGCTCTTCGGTATCGAGGATCGCCCGAAATGCGTCTCGCTTCAGTACCCTGATGTCGGTTTTACCCATTGCGCCTTCCATGGCGGCAGCGTCGGCAACGATATCGATCAGGCGCTCAGCTGCATCAAGACGGCCCCAAAGATAATCGTGCTCCCGGCGCGAACGGCTCAAGAAGCCCGCGAAATGTTTAAACTCCGCTCCCCTGAGTCGCGTGGCGTGTGCCCCGTTCCGAAGAAGACCCGAGTCGACCGGACTGATCCGATCGACGCGGATCTCGCGGTGCTCCTCGACGGCACGCCATTCCGATATCGGATAGGTCCAGACGTCCCAGAATGGAAAGCCGATATAGTAGATGAGGACCTCATGGTGAAGTACTTTCGGCATCTCGTCAGCCATTGATAAGGCCACGATGGCATCGACGGCCCGATCGATGTTCGCAAGGTCGAGTTCCTGATAAAGCTGCTCCATGACGTCGTCCATCTCTCGGTCAAAATCTGTCCGCGCCGCGACTGTTGTCTCCGTTTTGCTATGAGCGGCAGCGCTCAACCTGCTTGTCAACGCTTCGACGCGGGCTCGCAGAGCCGCGCTAGCGAAAACGCCAGCTTGCAGCCTGCGCAATCGCCCCATCGGAGCTTGAAAGCGACTCTTCAGATCATCGATTTGACCCGGCCTTACTTCCTTAAAGCTTGACTCGTCCAATCGTGAATAGAGCAGGTTTAGACCCCGCATGACAAAAGACAGCCTGCGGCGGCGGAACTCGACATCGAAATGCAGCAAGAAATCGATCCACGGCTGCACCTCGGATGCGCCCGCCGTCGACAGCGATCCTTCTGGCGGGATTGCTCCACGCCGATTGGCCCACGACAGAATCTCGTCGGCCAGTCTTGTGCGAAGTGGCGACGCCTGATCAGTCTCGCCGAGATCACAGATCAGGCCAACGAGCGCATCAATTATCGAGAACGTCTTGAAACGCGCATAGACTTGGTAGGCATAGCTTGCCTCTTTTGCGGCCAGCATATTTGCCGTTTCGCGCCAAAGCTTAATTGCGCGGCCGGCATCTTCCGTTGAAGGGACGCGCTCCGTCACGGTAGTTACGAAGCCAGCGAGTTCGGGATAAGCCGCCTTTAGAACCGTGCGCATCCGCTCGATCGTCTCATTGAATTGCTGGACTCGGGCAAGCTCGTGATAGATCGGCGCACGCAACGGAATTTCAAAAATCGCGCCTTCCAGAGTCCGTATGAAGCTGGGGACGTCTCCGCCCGGTGGAGGCGACGATCGTTCCGGGTCCGGCTCGATAAAGACGAGGCGGCGGTCGACGTCGCGATAGGCCGGGCGTTCTCTCACCATGTTCAGGACAACGGAAAACGGTTTGTTGTTGACAATGCCGCCGTCCAGAAACGACGTGATTTCTGGATCAACGCCTGCCCGGATATGTTCCTTGAAATTAACGGCAATGAATTTCTGCCGATCCGGCCAGTCCACCCCCCGCTTCGCAAGCAATCTTTCGAGGTTTGAGAGCTGGACCGGAGGAAATGCACCTGGAAAGCTCGATGTTGCGCGAGCAGCGAGTGCCAGACCAGGCACATCGGCCAGGCCCGAGGTTTCGCTTTCATCCGGCCAATTGCGGTACTTGAAAGTCCAGAACAGCCCGTGCTCCCGCTCCGCGATCACGGACGGCGTGTTGATCTTCACATCGCGCGGATATCCAAAAAAATCCGTGATCGAGACGGCAAGATCAAGCTCATGGCCCGGAGGAAG
>DATMCM010000430.1:0-2032 GCA_035558335.1 Blastocatellia bacterium
AGCCATCAGCGTCCTGCGCAGCGCCCCCCAGGTGTGAATCGAGAATGGCGCTCGCACGACTTTCTTCGAAACCGCGCGCGTCATCTGCCAATACATCCAGCGGCGCGAGGGAACTTCGGGCGGCAGCTCAGGGCTTTCAGGTTGAGAGAGGACATTATCAAAGACGTGGAGGACCCGCCCTCCCGTCTGAGTCTCTTGCGTCATTTTGTAGTCCTCTCATCGGCGTATGGTAATCGGAGTAATCCCGGGAGTGACAAAAGATGAGTCATAAGGGAGTGTTGCGTCCTTAGAATAAAGCTCTGAACAGTCGGCTAACCAGCGCCACAATAGTAGCACCAATTCAGGCGACGCGGCAAAGCCAGTCCGCGAGGTGATCAAAGGCCGTTAGTCCGGTAGTAGTGGCTGAGACACGATAGCTTGTTGTGGTCACTTGTCACTAGCGACGTCGCTACCTATACTTGCTCCGGCCGGCACCTTGTGCCCCGGAGAGCGGTCGATGCCTCGAACTCGGTTCTGCTCGGTCTGCGGCGAGCCAGTCAAGACAAAGAGCATAGGGTTCCCCGTGTTGGGATTGATATGTTCCCGCTGCTCGCCAAGCTTCCGACGTGAGCGTGCGACCGCTATCGTCTCCCTTCTATTGTGTCTGTCTCTGGTGTTTGCGATCGCCAGATACACCGCGCCTCAACACACCTTCCATTTCGTCGGTACGCCGGTTGAGTTGGCGTCTTCGAGTGCGCCGATGCCAACGCCCGGCGGCACAAGCGGCGCGACATTGAGCATTGCGGGATCGACGCCTTCCACAGAATCGCGGCCTTCGTCGGGACCGGTCTGTGGGGCGCTGACAAAGTCAGGGCGACCTTGCCAACGACGAGTGAAAGACGGCGGCTACTGCTGGCAACACCGAGACAAGTCAGGCTCGCATAAGCCCACGCTCAATGGTCGATGAGCGTCACAGAGACGACACGCTCGCCTCGAGCCTTCGCGTAATTGTCGCTGGATCATCCTCGCCTTTGAAGCTAATGGGCTCACCGATCGTCACCCGGACCTCGCCCGCCCGAGCGAAGTACCTCCTCCGCTGCTTCAGGAGATATAATCCGTCGATCCTGAGCGGCACGACCTTAACGCCAAGCTGCATCGCCAGCAAGCCAATGCCTTCCATGAATGAGTGCATGTTTCCGTCCGGCGTTCGCCGACCCTCCGGAAACACGAGCACGCTGTAGCCGCGGTCCATAGACTCGGCGGCAAACGCAAAACTCTTTCGAAAGCCGCTCTTCTGCGGGAGCGGGAACACGTTGAACAACGCGACAACCAGTGCGTAGTTGATCAAACCAACAAGCTGAGTGAAAAAGCCAGCGCCTTTCCGCGGATGACGCCAGCCCCAGAGCTTCTCGCCCTCCATCGCGATCGCAAGCTTGCTCTGAAATCTTTGGGGAAGCGCGGAGAGAATCACCGACTGATCTACCATCGCGACATGGTTTGAGACGAACAACAGCGGCCCTCGCTCATCCAGAAGACGTTCTCGTCCCGCAACTTGCACGCGCGTCGTCAGCCGCGTTAGCGGCAGGAGCAATGCATAAAACACGATGGCTCGAAACCAGGTCACCGGCCAGCGTTGAGGCCATCGAGGATATGAGCGCTGACTCGGTTCCGTGCCGCCTGAGCGGACCAGCTTCTCGACATCAGCCAGCGTGGTCGCCTCGCTGAACGCCGCTTCGTCGATGTCGATCTGATACCGGTCCTCAAGCGCGCTCAGCAACTCGACTCGACCGAGCGAATCCAGCTTGAGATCCGTCGCCAGATTCGCTGATGAGGCCGCGCTCAAGGCAGGCTCACCGCTTACGCGTGCGATCTGCTCCAGGATGAATGACGATGCTGTTGGCGTTCCCACACCATCGGCCGAGTAATCACCCGGGGCGGATTGCTGTTTTATCCATTCAACAAGCTCACGCTTGCGGACCTTACGAGTCGGAGTGCGAGGAAAATCCGCTTCCGGCCATACGACCCAGCGCCGAATCTGCTGGTACTGATTGAG
>DATMCM010000431.1:0-14012 GCA_035558335.1 Blastocatellia bacterium
TCTGTATCGTGCGATAAAAAGTAGGATTTTCCAAGGTACGTTCCTTTCCCTGGGCGGCCATGAATTGACGGGCCAGCAATTGAAATGATGAGAGCATCACCGCGAACACCAACGCCATGCGGGAAACCTGCAAGCATCGAGTCCAACGTGGCGAGCTGAAAAGACGCACCGTTTACCTCCCTGGAAATCCTGCCCCTAGGCCGAATGACGACCTTAGTCCGTCTGGAATGTTTGACGGTTTCTCCTATTGAGAATTCGAATGTTTCTGACGGCGGTTTGCGCTCCACTGAGTTACCGGCCCGGCGATTTGGGAAACTTCCTCAACCAATGAGTTCAAGAAAGCCGATACGTCGGTGCAAGTCGAAAGATTGGCGCTTTGCCCGGCCCACAGAGGCAGAAGATCCGTCCGGCCCGCCGCCTCTGCCGCGATCGAGAGGTTTTTCACCAGCACGCGTTGCAGCGGATAAGTCAGAATCTCATTTCCCTTTTGGTTCAACTCGCTCATCAAGCGATTGTGGATTCCGCGCGCTAGTCTTCCTGTAAAAGCCTTCGTCAAGCCGGTGTGTGCTGCCGTGCGTTGCAGCGGAGCTGCGCGATGGATGGGGCTCGCGCCGGATTCCTCGCACATGAGAAATACCGTTCCCATCTGAACCGCCTCTGCGCCGAGCGCGAAGGCTGCGATCACACCTCGTGCATCCGCAATACCGCCGGCGCCAATCACCGGCACGTCGACGATGTCGACAATCTGCGGAACAAGTGAGAAAGTGCCCGTCAATGAATCCTCCGCTGCGCGCAGGAAAGAACCGCGATGGCCGCCGGCTTCAAAGCCCGAAGCAACGATGGCGTCTACGCCAGCCTCCTGAAGTGCGCCGGCCTCATCTGGCGTGGTCGCGGTTCCAACCGTCACGATGCCTTTCGCTCGACACTCGTCAAGGATTTCTTTTGGCGGAATTCCGAATATGAAGCTGAACACTGGAACTCTCTCATCCAACAAGATGCGAGCCTGATCTTCAAATCGGATGGGAGAGAATGGTTTGTACTGTGGACGAGGCGCCTGCAATTCTCCGAAGAAGCTGGCAAGCGGAGCGAGGCTTCGGTTGAAAGCGGCTTCGTCTGAACCTCGGGCGCCGTCATCTTCCAACGACACCCATAGGTTCACTGCGAAAGGCTTCGCTGTCAGTAAGCGAATCTGAGAGATAACGTCCTTGATTTCGTCCGGCGACAGACTGAGCGCACCGAAGGATCCCAATCCGCCGAAGTTGGATACTGCTGCCGTCAGTCTCTGCGACGACAATCCGCCGAGCGGCCCTTGAATGATCGGAAATGTGATTCCGAGCTTCTCAGTCAGTCGATTTCGATTCCAGGTCATCCGGACACCTCAAAGATCACTTCGAGCTCGATCGGAGTGCCGAGCGGAAGGCTTGCGACGCCGTACACCAAACGGCAAGGGCTCTTGTCTTTTCCGAATACTTCTTGCAGTAACTCGGACGCTGCATCAGCGACCTTTGGCTGATCGCGAATATCTCCAACAGTTGCTATCGAAACGCCAAGCCGAACAATTCGCGTTACTTTGTCCAGCGATCCCAAATGCTTCCGCGCAACGGCGAGAACGTTGAGTGCGGCCAGGTGAGCCGCCCGACGACACGTTGCCACATCCAGCTCTGCGCCGACGCGACCAGTAAACTTCGCCGCATGTCCTTCGGTCGGAAGCATCCCGCTCAGGAAAAGCAGATTGCCAGTCTGGACTGCTTCGACATAAGCGCCGAAAGGCTCAGGCGGCGCCGGGAGCTTGATGCCCAGCTCTTTCAGCCGCTGCTCGGCGCCGGCTGGGGGAGAGCCGACGCCGCTTACCATTCGCTTTCTCGAATTTGTACGCATCTTCTCTCCGTTCCGGAGAATCGCTCCTCCTCGGTCTTGGACCTCGAACTGACTACGGCATACACCTCCAAGCGATCATACATCGTGCGGCGGCCCGACATACGGAAACTCGTCCAGCAGATCCCTGTGTGGACCGACCTTATCTCCTGTCACCTTCCCGTTCGTTAGCATTGCCAAGAAAGGATCGACAGCATCGTCGGTGAGGGTCCTGCCATTTTCAGGAAACGAACTCGGACGCCGAGTGTCATAGGAAAGAATGTCAGGCAACAACTTTCTCGCCAGGCCTATCGCGTCCTCTCGCGTATAGCTGCCCGTGTGTTCCAATTGATGCGCGAAGACGCCAATGAACCGATCATCATCGGCAGGCTGCCCATTGAGATACGCTTCTCTTTCTTCTCCGGGGAGAAAAACTGCTTGCATTGGTCTCCCACCGCGCTCTGCCTGGCTCCAGCCGCCCGATGTTTTCTCCACTGTGCGAGCCCACAGTCCGACCTCATCGGCTCCCAGAGCCGAGTTGGGCAGCTCAAGCACGATGCTGCAGACGTTCTTGTCTGCAAAGAAGTCGTCGCCCGTGAACTGCATTTGATTGAAATTACCTTGTGCGTCGAAAAAGAAAGGATCGCTGCGCCAACCAAAGAAAAAACAGTAGTCGCCGGCTTTCGTTACCAGGGCTTCGGACCCGACCGAGACCGGCGCTTTCTCGACGATGACTTCGCCGTCGTCGCACGGGCCAACGGCTCGCGCCCCCTCAGTACGACGAACAGTCGCGGTTTGCGTACCCTCCTTAGAAGCGGCGAACTTTACGCTGTAACAGAGGTCGGCAATAGCATCGCCGTCCGTATCAACTTTGATTTCATATAGCGCCCCGGGTGCGAAGGGTTCTCGTGTTGTGGGCCCCACCGGATTCACGCCCATCGACATGTGCACATTGAAGATGATGATCGATTTCTGGGGATCACCTGGCTTTGCAAAGGCGTAGAGATCAGTCATGTCCAAGCGGGCATCACCGTGCGGAAATCCAAAATCCGGACCGGAAGCATGATGTGACATGTGTGTTCTCCTCGCTAGGGCCTGATCAGCGCCAGACCGGATTGCGGATCAATCTGTTTTTGAAGGTGGATCGGGCTCTCTGTGAGTACAACCTCACAGGTCGGGCGGATATGTGCCTCGAGTAGATGGCCGCCGTGTGCAGGACCGTCCTTTTTGCCGATTACGGCGTGCGCATGCACAACCGGCTTTCCGTCCTTCAGGGCAACGTCGCCAATGAGCGATAGGAGTTCCATCTGTTCGTCGAGCGTTACTGATGGCTCATACTTTTTGCTCTCCCAGCTAAACCACCCCAAGCGCACGGATGAGAGCGCACCAACGGCTTTAAAGCTCGCGGCCGAAAGCTTTTCCTGCTCCGCGAATTCAAGTAGCCCTTTCGCCAGTTCGTCACCGGTCTCGAAGACAAGAATGAATGTTTTCGGGGCCTGATCGATTTGTTTGGACTTCATTGTTCCTCCTCAATTTGCAAAGAATCGCAGCAATTCCTGCAGCACTTCTTCCGGCTGCTCTTCCGCTAAGTAGTGGCCGCTGTTTAGCGCTCGCCCTTGGATAGGTGCACCCGCATGCTGTCTCCACACCTCGAGCACATCCCAAAGCTTGCCCAAGGCTCCTTTCTCTCCCCAGAGAGCGAGGACTGGGCACTCTATCTTTCGCCCTGCCTTTTCGTCCTCCTCATCCATCTCAAGATCGATGTCCGCGGATGCCCGGTAATCCTCGCAACTCGCGTGGATTGCTTCCGGCGTACAGAAGCAGCGATTGTACTCTTTCAGCGCCTCGTCTTTCAGCGCTCCGGAAGTGCCGCTTTGCAGCTCGAAGTGTTTTTCAAGAAAGAAAGCTGCGTCCGCACCGATCATGTGTTCTGGAAGCGGAGCCTTCTGAATCAAAAAGAACCACCACATATATTTAGTGGCAAATTCCTTTGAGGTATCGCGATACATCCGCAGCGTAGGCGCGATATCCATGAAACAAACTTTGCGGACAACTTGGGGATGGTCGAGGCACATCCGATGAGCTGTCCGTGCGCCGCGATCATGGGATGCGACGAAAAACGTTTTATGGCCCAGATGGCGCATCACCTCGACCTGATCCTGCGCCATCGCTCGAAAGGAGTAATTCACATGTCGCGCACCGCCTTCTGGCTTGCTTGAGTCGCCGTAGCCTCGAAGGTCTGTCAGCACCACAATGTACTGCTCGGAAAGCCGATCGGCGATTTTGTGCCAAATGAAATGCGTCTGAGGATATCCGTGCAAAAGAAGCAGCGGAGGGCCAGCACCTTTTCTCAGGGTGTGAATCGTCGCCTCTCGCGTTGCTATGTCTTCGACTGTGAAACTCTCAAATGCCATACCTTTTCCTTTAGTTTCCAGAATCGTGTGCTCTGCTGGTCTCTATTCGGCTTGGGAGTCATGAGTTTTCTTTAAATTCGAAGTGATTCCTCACTTAGCGCGCGAGTTGGCCCACGTGATATCCCAAGCGGTCTTCGACATCACCGGGTTTGTGAAAACCTTGCTCCATCAACGTCTTGATCCTCTCTTGCGCGGCTGGTCGCATGATCGAGGCAAAGCACACATCCCACTCGGGTGCGATTTCAAAGTCAGGCGGCAAACTGGCCACGTCGGCGAAGCGCTTTGTCTCGCTGATCGCTCGCTTGTCGAACGATGCGATGCGGGTTGCTAACGCATCGACAAACGCATCAAGGTCAGCATCCGCCAATGACCGGTTGACGTATCCGTACAACTCGGCGAGATCACCCGGGATGTCGTCGGCCCCCAAGAGCACTTCCAATGCGCGTCCTCGTCCCATCAGACGTGGTAGCCGGGCCATTGGGCCACCTCCAGGCACGACACCAGCCCCGACTTCAAAATGCGACAGGATAGCTTTTTCGCGGCTCGCGAAACGCATGTCGCAGGCAAGCGCAAGCTCACTTCCGACACCGGTGGCGCGGCCCCGGATTGATGCGATCGACACTACCGGGGCACGACTCAGACGTACCAGCATATCGGGCAGAGGCTGCAAACCAGTCGGTCCAGGTGGTAGGGCGGTTGTGTCTTCAAGTTTCGCCAGGAAGTCGTAATGAGTCATAAAGAATCCTTGAACCGCGCTGTCAAAGACGACCACGTTGACGTGCTCGTCAGTTTCGAGCGCCGTAATAATCTCATTTAGTTGCGGAATGGTTTCCGGACCGAAGATGTTCAGCGGCGGATGATCAAACGTTACTCGCCACTGGTGTCGTGAGTGCCGCGTAAGATGTATTTGCTTCGTGCTTGTTGCCGTTCCAGTCTCGTCTATCATGTTTTGTCTCCTTTTGAATTTTCAACGTGTTCTAGGTTCAGCCCGAACAGCGCTCGTCACTGCCTGTCCGATTTGCTCGGATTAGTTGAACATTGCGAGTAGACCATGAGCGGAGAGAGGAATCTATTAGACCAAGGTATCGATCGATACCAAGGTATTAGCTACGTTTTATTGACTGACAGTCGACGTGAACGCTGAAAGCGTTTCTCGCCCAATTTACTTGCCTTCAGCCGGCGAACCGATACCAAAGTATGATGGACATTGTTTACCGCTCAGGCGCATCCTCATGTCGTGGGACCTCGACAGGATAGGCCTGCAAGCGAGAACGATCTCACCGTGCGACTCCAGCGCGCCGAGGAAGCCCTGCGCGCCCGCGAACTTAACTTTCAAATGATCGTCGAGAGCATCCCGGCGCCGGTCGCTGTCATAACGCCCAACGGCGAAGTCGAAGCATTAAACAAACCGGTGCTGGATTACTTCGGCAAGTCCTTTGAAGAGCTGACAGGTTGGGCCAGCTCAGATCCCGTTCATCCCGACGACCTGCCTCACGTAATTGAAGTTAGGCAAAAGGCATTGGAAAGCGGTGAGACTTACGAAGTTGAGGCTCGGCATCGCCGTGCTGATGGCGTCTATCGTTGGTTTCACATGCGTGGCTTCCCCTTGAAAGATACCGACGGCCGTGTCCTGCGCTGGTGCGTCCTGCTAACTGACATCGACGATCGTAAGCGGGCCGAGGCTCAGCTCGCCGGCGAGAAGCGATTGCTGGAGATGGTGGCCTCGAGCTTCCCTCTCACCGACGTTCTTACAGAGCTATGCAAATTTGTTGAAGACACAGCCGCCGACTGTCGGTGTGGCGTTTACTTAATCGATTGGAGAGGGCCGAAGTTTCGAATAGGAGCTGTACCCAGCCTCCCCGCGACCTTCAATGATCCCTGTGAAGGTCTGACTGTTTCTCCGGAGGTCGGACCCTGCGGGGTAGCAGCGCTTACTAAGACGCAGGTGATCGTGACAGATTTTGAATCGGATCCAGTCTTTCAATCGTGTGCCATTCGACCGCTCTCGCTCGCGCACGGCTTCCGCTCGCAATGGTCGACGCCGATCTTCGCGCGAGACGGACGCGTGATGGCAACTTTCGCCATTTTCCAAACCAGTCCTGCAAGCCCGACGCAGGTTCAGCAAGATCTCATCGCGCAGGTGACACACATTGCCAGCATCGCGATCGAGCGTGCATTGAGCGAAGCGGCGCTGAAGCGAAGTGAAGCGTTCCTCGCTGAAGCACAACATCTGAGTCGCGTCGGCAGCTTTGCATGGCGTATGGCTACAAACGAAATCACCTGGTCCGAGCAGCTCTATCGCATCTTCGAGTTTGATCCTCATGTGAGGGTTACGCTCGAACTGATCGGAACACGGGTCCATCCGGAAGACCTCACGTTGTTTCATGACATGATCGAACGAGCAAGTAGTTCAGCCAGCGACTTTCAATACGAACATCGGCTGCTAATGCCAGATCATTCGATTAAATATCTACATCTGATTGCTCACGGAACGCGGAACGAGGATGGTGAATTGGAGTACATCGGCGCGGCTCAGGATGTAACGCAATGGCGATTGTCGGAAGAAGCGCTCGGCAAGGCCAGTGCGGAGCTGGCACACGTCACTCGAGTGATGAGCCTGGGAGCATTGACGGCCTCGATCGCTCACGAAGTTAACCAACCGTTGTCTGGAAGCATCAGCAACGCCAGCACCTGCCTTCGAATGTTGGATGCTGATCCGCCAAACGTCGACGGGGCGCGGGAAACTGCGCGCCGCACTATTCGCGATGGACACCGAGCGTCCGATGTCATCTCCCGATTGCGGGCACTGTTTAGCCGCAAAGATATGGCTACGGAATTAGTAGATCTGAATGAAGCAACAAGAGAGGTGATTACACTAGCCTTGAGTGAACTTCAACGCAACAGGGTTATTGTGAAGCCTGAGCTTGCAGACCAGCTTCCAATTGTCGCAGGCGACCGTATACAGCTTCAGCAAGTCATACTCAACTTACTGCGCAACGCTTCAGACGCAATGAGCGGCGTTGACGATCGTCCGAGACAGTTGCTGATCAGAACAGAACATGATGCAGATTGCGGCGTGCGCCTGAGCGTGCAAGACGCGGGTGTGGGATTTGCCCCTGAAAGTATCAACAAGCTCTTCAATTCTTTCTACACGACCAAGAGTAACGGGATGGGAATAGGACTATCTGTTAGCCGCTCGATCATCGAAAATCATCAAGGGTGTCTGTGGGCCACTTCGAATGATGGACCAGGAGCGACGTTCTCATTTTCGATTCCATGTGTAGGAGAGGGAGTCGCAGGACCCGCTGGAGTTGCGCTGACAGACCAGAAACGCGACGCGAGGCCAAGCTGATGGAAATACGTCCACTCATATCCGTAGTCGATGATGACGAGTCGGTGCGCGAGTCGCTGCCGGACTTGCTGAAGGAGTTTGGCTTTGCCGCCCAGACGTTCTCATCGGCAGAAGAGTTCCTTATCTCGAAATACCTTAGTGAGACCAAATGCCTGATTCTCGACGTTGCCATGCCCGGCCTGAGCGGGCCCGATCTGCAACGAGAATTAATGCGTCGCCGGCAAGATATCCCCATCGTTTTCATCACCGCTCACCGTGATGCGACTGTACGGCCGCGCTTGATCGAACGGGGCGCAGTGGATTGTCTGTTCAAGCCATTCAGTGATTTGGATTTGCTTGAAGCACTCAACAGCGCACTTCGACATAGCTGATCTACTTCAGCATCGGATGGGATTACATGACTTCAGCGAGCCCATCACTTAAGTCGCAGGACAAGCCAATCGTTTTTGTTGTGGACGACGACGTTTCGGTGCGCGAATCGCTGGAACTGCTGATCTGCTTTGCGGGCTGGCAGGCGGAGACATTCGCGTCCGCCGAAGAATTCCTCGGCCGCCCACGAGTCCTTGTCCCGAGTTGCCTGGTACTTGATGTTTCGCTTCCCGACCTCAATGGTCTCGAACTGCAGAAGCTAATTGCCGCCGATCGGATCGACATGCCGATCATCTTCATCACTGGTCATGGCGATGTTCCAATGACGGTCCAGGCCATGAAGGCTGGAGCGGTCGAATTCCTGACGAAGCCATTCGACGACGACGTGCTGTTGACTGCCATCCGCCACGCGATCGAGCGCAGCTCCTCCGCACTTGGTCACGAGTCTGAGATCCGGTCGCTACGCGACAATTACGCGTCACTCACCCGTCGCGAACGGGAGGTCATGGCGTTGGTGGTCTCCGGCCTTTTGAATAAACAGGTCGGTTTCGAGCTCGGCATCAGCGAGATCACGGTGAAGGCACACCGAGGCAAGATGATGCGGAAGATGAAAGCCGACTCTCTCGCCGACCTGGTGAAGATGGCCGCGGAACTCCGCCTCGCTCCATCGCTGAGGGGTTAATACTCCGCCGACCTGGGACCTGCCTTGTTCTATATTGTTTTCTCCCTAAGCGTCTTCAACGCGCCGCCCCAGGCGATGAGCTGGTCAAGCATGGCGTTAACCGACTTCTCTTGCTCCGGAGCCGGCTTGAACACGCTGAAGTTCTCGAAATCGGTGAAGAGGGAAAGCCCGACCTGCGCGCGCACATCGGCGACCTGCAACTCCCCCATCACCAAACGCAGATTCTCGACGGCGCGCACGCCTGCTGCGCCCCCGTAACCAACGAATCCAGCCGCCTTGTTGACCCACTCTTTGTGGAGATAATCAATCGCGTTCTTGAGCGCGCCGGATGTCGCGTGGTTGTACTCGGGCGTCACAAAGACATAGGCGTCGAAGGGTGCGATCTTCGCGGACCAGTCCTTCGTGTGTTGATGGGTGTACTCGCCCATTCTCGGCGACATCGGCTCGTCGAGGAGCGGCAGGTTGAAGTCTTTAATGTCCACGACTTCAAACTCGGCGTCGCTACGCTTCCGCGCGATTTCATAAACCCATTTCGCAACCACCTCGGCCTTGCGACCGGGCCGCGTGCTTCCGATGATGATGGCAATCCTTATCATGAATTCCTCCGCTGCCGTTTTTGTTACCACTCAACTTAGCCTGGCCAAGAGGTTCTTCGTTCGCCGGCGTCGTTCCCACGCCACGATGCTGGTGACTACCAGGAGAATAATTGCCATCAACGGGCTTCCCCCGACGATGAACAGATGCGTCACAACAGCCCCAACCATCACCACCGCGAGTAAAAGTGCACCGAATCCGCTGGTACGCGGGATCAAAAGCAGAATACCGCCCCCGACTTCCAGCGTGCCGGTCAGATAGCGGAACCACTGCCCGATCCCGATCGCCTCGAACAGCCCGACCATTTGCGAGTTTCCCGACAGTTTCAAAAAACCCACCATCAGAAACATCCCGGCCGCTGCGACCTGCAAAATCCACAGTGCAACGTTCACGATCTTCTGGGTCGAACCCGACCGCATACCTTCTGTTAATGTCTGTGCCATATCTTTACCACTCCTTTCATCTTCAATCATTCAAGAGTTAATCGACCCCATCCTGCCCTGACGGTAATCTTCAATGGCCTGATGGATTTCGCCTTCGGTGTTCATCACAAACGGCCCGTAGCGCGCGACCGGTTCGTTCAACGGCACACCGGCGATTAGCAACACTTCGAGCGTAGCCTTCGCGCCAGCCGGGTTTTCGATTCTCACTTGGTCGCCGTCCTGCGCGAACAGAACCATCTGCCCGTCCGCGGCGCGCTCTGCTTCTGCTCCGAACAACCCCTCTCCCTCCACGACGTAAGCGAAGGCGTTGTAAGCGTGCGGCACCTGCTGGGCGGCCGCGCCTCCGGGCTCAATCTTGTAATGCAGGTAGATGATGGGCGTGCGCGTCTCGATGACGGCTTTCTCACCCATCGCTTCGCCTGCAATCACACTAACCTTCACCAGGCCATCCGCCGACGTTGCTTTCGGAATTTGTGAGTTCGGGATCTCCTGGTAGCGCGGTGTCGTCATCTTGTCGCGCTTCGGCAGGTTCACCCAAAGTTGGAATCCGTGCATGCGACCTCCGTCGCGCGCGAACTCTGGTGAGGGCATCTCCGAGTGGATCACGCCGGCTCCTGCCGTCATCCACTGCACGTCCCCCGGATTTAGGCGTCCGGCGTGTCCCCGAGAATCCCTGTGCTCCATATCCCCAGACAGCAGATAGGTCACAGTCTCGAAGCCCCGATGCGGATGGTCCGGCGCGCCTTTCGCTTCACCAGGCCCAAGCTCCATCGGGCCCATCTCATCAAGTAACAGGAACGGATCAAACTCTGAAAACGAAGTCTTGGGGAACGGACGATGGACAAGAAAACCTCCGCCTTCCAAAGTCTCGACACTGTTTACGACTCCCGCGACCGTTCGCCCTTCGACCACTCGAGTCTCCTCATTTCTCAATGCTTCAATCACCCTCGACATAACATCTCCTCTCTTTATCGATTTTGGCGCGCGTGACAAACGACTCACGCGGTGACCTTCTCCTTGCTTTGCTGCGGCGCGCCAGCCGCCTCATAACCGATCTTCTTCAGCAGGCGAATGAGCCTCTCGCGCTCCGCCCCGATCAGAGAAGCGGACGCTAGTCGCTCCATGTCGGCAGCGTGATTTGCGTAGGCGCGTGTGATCATCTTTCTGCCTTCCTTCGTCAAATGAATTATTCTCGCCCGCCGGTCGGTGCCGTGGGCGCGACGCTCCACCAACCCCTTCGTCTCGAGGCGGTCAACGGCGACCGTAATCGAGCCGCTGGTCAGCAGGACTTTTTTTCCGATCTCGTTAACCGGAAGCGGCCCTTTGTGCAGCAGGGCTTCAAGCACGGCGAAGTCGCTGCCGCACATCTCCAGCTCCGAGATGCTCTTTTCGGCGTAGGCCTCAACCGCCCGCGCCGCCTTCCACAACACCAGAAAAACGTGAACGCCGCTTCCGCCCGTCAACGATTCCAGCTTACGCTCGCTCATAATTTATTACCTTGATCTCAAGATACTTTATCTGAAGGTAAATGTCAAGCGTTAAGTGGTGAGCTCCAGGTCCGACGGAGGAGCGATCGCGGAATCGGCGCTCGAATGGAAGGTTGATACGAGTTATGGCTGAAGGAAGGAGTTAGGACTGCGATGCAAGTCCTGCTAAGAAGAGAGCGGCCGCAAGTGAGCGCTGGTCGTTAGCGAGTCGCGTAATCGATCGCTCTGATGAAGCGAATCAGCCAATCGGTTGAGCACTTCAAGGCTGCGTCGTTGATGTCGAGTGCTTTCCGCGTTGCGGCCCCTCTGTTCCTCGAGCTTTGCTGCCACCGCGCACACGCGCCATTCTGCGAGAGGTGCGCTGACTCCCTGAATCACCGTCAGAGACTCGCCGATGGCGGCATCAGCTGCATTCCAGTCGCCGCTCTGCATCGCGGCTTCGGCGATCACCAAATTGGCAAGCGCCAGATAGGTCCTTTCACCGGGCGGCGCAGCAAGTTCGCATACTCGCTCAGCCTCCCTGCGCGCCTCCGCGGGGTTGCGTTGAGCCAGCCAGTAGCGACTCAGCGCGTGGTGGAGCAAAATCCGTAGAATCCAATCCATCAAGATATGCTCGCGCCCCAATCGTTCGTCGGCTTCGCGCAAGCAGCGGATCGCTTCGTCATAATGTTCAAGACTGGTATGTGCGAGCCCAAGCAGGATCAGGCCCAGTAACTCCGTGTAGGGGTGTTCGATCTGCCTGGCTTGCTCGTGAGCTTGCTTGCTCATCTGAAGGGCCACCTCAAAATCGAAGCATTGCTCGTGCAGCCAGCTCAGCTCGAGCAGGAAGAGCACGGCCCAGCGCGTGTGCTGGTTTCGTTGGGCCATTTCGAGCCCGTGGTCGAGGATCCCTCGCATCTCGCCCAATCGTCCGGCGTGAAGAAGCGCCCACGCCTCAAAGTATTGCGCGAGAAGATAAGTGTGCGCGTCGCTCGTCTCAAGCCCGAGTTGAGCTGCCTCTTCAGCGGCACTGACAGCAGCCGTGTAGTCCGAGCGCAGGCACTCGACGAAACTGTATCGAGCTAGGTGTAAGCCGAGCATCTCATGGTCGCCGGCCTTTCGTGCCGCGGTAACCGCCGCCATGAGAGAATCGACATGTTCGTTACCCCAGCCGAGAAACAGTACGTGCCAATATCCCCAAGAGCCCCGCACGTGGGCTCGCAGTACCTCATCGGTAATCTCATGACTCAACGCCATAAACCGCTCGGCGGCCGTCAGACAGCGCTCGCGGTCAACCCACGAGAGCGCGGTCGATAAGTGAGCAAGCGCTCTTACGCGGTCTTCCGTTCGCCCTTGCTCCCAGGCGTACTCCGCAAGCGCCTCAAAATTGGCGGCGGCGCCATCCATATCACCCATCGCCCGGCGTGCCAGCCCGGCCTGTTCAAGTATCGCCATGTGCGCTTCGGCTCGTTCGTTCTCCGGCCATCGCTTCACAAGCTCGAGACTCCGGCCCAGGTAGGCAATCGCCTCGCGATTGGCATAGCGCAGGAAGTGATTCTGAGCTGCCTGTCGCATATACTTGACCGCTCGCCGATAGTCGTGTCCCTGTTCGAAGTGCATGGCCAATTCGGCGGCGACTTCACTGACCTGCTCATCGTAAAGCTGCTCGCCTCGCTCTCCGATCAATTGATGAAGACTCGCCCGCCGGCCTGCGGCGACCCGCTGATACAGCACCTCTTGATAGAGCGCATGAATGAACGCGTAACGCCCGGTCACGGTCCCGTCCTGGTACCTGCTCGCGCCGGTTGGACGAAGGAACAGATGCCGGCGCGCCAAGTGTTCGCACTGCTCTTCAATCCGCATAAGAGTCTGTCCCAGACCTGCGGCCACTGCTGCGGTGCTGAACTCCAGACCCGCAACCGCGGCAACTTCAAGCACGCGCTGCTGTTCCCGGTCGACTCGCTCAATCTGTTTTTCGATCATCTGCCTGATGCTCTCGGGCACGCCGACTTCCAAGTCGTCGAGCGCGACCATCAAGTGCCAATAGCCGTTCGGTTTCGCAATCAACCCTTCGGCCTGAAGATAGTCAACGGCGTTGACCAAAAAGAACGGATTGCCGTCGCTGCGTTGGTGTAACAGCGAGGCGAGCTCAATCGGAAGTCTATGCTGCGGGTAGCGCGCGGCAAGGTAGTCGCTCACCGCTTCCGGTCGCAAGTACTCGAGCGGTACTTCTTCGCACTGTCGATGCGACTGCAACTCCTGCTTGACGCGCTTTAGCGGATGATCGGTTACCGCAACGTCCACCGGCCGATATGTGGCAATCAGTAGTAATTGGGCCGGCTTGCGTCGTCTGGCGAGATACGAGACCAGATCAAGTGTCGCGTAATCTCCCCAGTGAAGATCCTCCAGCACCAAAACAAGCGTTGTCTCACCGGTCAAGGATTCCAACGCTTCTGCCATTTCCCGGAGCATCCGTTCGCGCGTTGCGCCGATCACCGCCCTTTGCAAGCTGTCCAAGTCCGCGTTCTCCAGCAACCACGGCAACTGTTGAAGCCATGTCGGCGCCTGACGACGCAACAAATCAACCAGGGCGGCTCCGTGGTCCTGACATAATCTCGACATCGCCTCGAGCACGGGCAAATACGCCTCGCCCGACCCGTACTGCTCCAGGCATTGTCCTCTCCCGACCCAAACCTTCGGATCACTCATCGCCTCTTGTAGAAAAACCTCGACGAGCGAAGTTTTGCCGATTCCAGCTTCGCCGGTTACGAAGACTACCTGCCGCTCCCCGCCCCGCACTTGCGCGAGAAGAGCACGCAATCGTGCAAGGGCCGGATC
>DATMCM010000432.1:0-2381 GCA_035558335.1 Blastocatellia bacterium
GCGGCAGTCGGTTCGTCGCAGACGACCAGCCGCGGCTCGTGCACTAGAGCCCTCGCGATCGCCACGCGTTGCTGCTCGCCTCCAGACAGCGTGGCGGGCAGCGCGTCACGCCGCCCGTCGAGTCCCAGTTGATCGAGCAGCGCCTTCGCACGACCGACTGCTTCCGTGCGTTTCATTCCAGCCGCAATCAGCGGGACCGCTGCGTTTTCGGCGGCCGTCAGGGCTGGCAACAAATTGAATTGCTGGAAAACGAAGCCGACGTTTTCGCGGCGAAACAGGATCCGCTCGTTGGCTGGCAAGCGACCAGCGCTGCTCCCGAACAATTCCACCTCGCCGTCGCTTGGATCCAGCAAACCGGTGATCACGGATAAGAGCGTCGTCTTGCCACAACCGCTCGGGCCAACAATGAAGGTAAGTTCCCCGAGCCGGGCCTCGAAGTCGACACCGCGCAACGCCTGGACACGTGTGCGATCGCCGAAGTGCTTGTGCACCCCGCGGCACGAAATCGCAATGGATAGGTTTTCTTGCACCGTTCACCCTCGAAATACTGCCGCTGCCTCTAACACGATGACGCGCCGAATACTCAGAAGACTGGCGATGATGACAACGAACAAGATGCAACCGCCTGTCAGCGCGACGCTCTGCCACATCAGAATGATTCCTCGGGTGGCTATTTTCTGGAGGGTCATTTCAAAGAAAGCGGCGGCCATGCCCGTGCCTATTCCGAAACCCATCACCCCAACGGTGAATGCCTGCAGCAGCACCATGCCGGTCAGCCGCCAGTTCGTGACGCCTATGGCCTTCAGAGCGCCGAACTGCTTCAGGTTTTCCAGCGTAAACAAATAAAAAGTCTGACCGGCGACCACGGTCCCAACGATTAGCGCGATCGTGATGGTTATCCCGAAATTCACCGGTATGCCCGTGTTCTTCAAGTAGTAGAGAATGCAGTCCCAGCGGAATTGATCTGTTGTGCGCGCACGTAAGCCGGTTTGTGTCTCGATCCGCCGGCAGACCTCTTCCGCGTTAAGGCCGCGCTGCGGTCGCACCAGCACGTAGGAAAGCTGGGTGCGCTCCCGTCCGATGAAATTCACCGCCTCACTGTACCGTGTGTGAATCACTGGATTGCTCAGGAAGGGAGCGGAAGCGTCCGAGATCCCGACAATCTTCACTTTGTGGTCGTTCATCTCCAGCTCGCGGTCGAGTTCCAGTGGTTCGCCCGGGAAGAGCAGGATGTAGCCGGCGTTGTCGATAACGATCGAATCGGGCTCACGTAAGCGCTCCCAGGAGCCGAGCAACATCTTCCGCGGCGCGCCGGTCAGCGTCGCGTCGTCGAGGCCGAGCAGAATACACGCAGCGAACTTACCGGCCCGTGTCCGAGCGACCGGATAGCCTTTGAACAGTTTGACTGCCCATTCAACGCCGTTGACGCCGCGTACCCGCGTCAGGTCGGTGTCCTTCAGTGCCTTGGTTTGTTCGAAGTATTCGGTCTTCTCATCCATCACCCATACGTCCGCATCGGTCACGTCGAGAATCTGACTGCCGGTGCGCTTGAGAATGCTCGCGAAAATCGACGTCTGGTTCTCCAGAAGAAAGGTGCAAAAGGCGATGGCAAAAATCAGCCCCAGATACTTGGCACGGTCCCCCGTTAACATTCTCAATGCCACGAAGTTCATGACCTAACCTCTTCGGCACTTTGTTCCTGGTCGACGACTTCGCTTTGTTTCTTCACGCGCACGAGAAGGCGCGACCAGTAACCTGCGAGCTCGACTCGTAGGTCGTCCGGATTACATCCCAGCTCCGAGCCCAAGCCGAATTCCGAAGGTTTCTCCCGGTTCTCCAAAGCACGATTCACTTGCGTTCTTGAGCCTTTGAACATGATTCCCCTCCGGTGGTTCTCGAACAGATGGTACGCAGAGTAGCGATAGTGGTCTCCCTGTATCGACTCTCGGGTCTGAAGACCATTCCTGTCTCAGTTGTTAATACGTCTCCCGTGAGCGGACGAGATACGGCTCGAAATGAAGTGTCCGCAGAGCGTGCCCCAAGCGATGATCATCGTCATCTTATCGGTACACAAAAAATGAATCATTGCTTGACGGCATCGACGTAAAACTTCCGGGCGTCCTCCAGGAATTTCTTGCGCTGGCCGGTGTCCACGATCAGCTGCGCCACGTTAAGCGTCCCGCCCATCCCCGAAAACAGAAGCCGAACCTTGCGATTTCGCTCCTCATGGTTCTCGCCCCGCATGTATTTCGCCGTGCTTTCCGTGTGCTTGATGAAAAGGTTGAGAAATGTACCGCGTACTTTGCCGGGACGCCGGCCGATTTCCGTGGTCAGTGCCGCGACCGGACATCCGTCCGCGGGGTGATCGCAATGCTCAAGGC
>DATMCM010000433.1:0-14798 GCA_035558335.1 Blastocatellia bacterium
CTACGGAGAGCAGCCGGGGTTCTTCCATCGAGCCGAAAAATACCGTATCCCTCGTTCAGGAGGACCGGCTCGGTAAGTTCCCCTACGGCGAGCCTTTCGACCGCGCGGGCGATGCTTTGATTTAGATCTCTTACCGCGATTGTGCCAAGTAAACCATCTCGGGAATACACTGGGCTTGTCCGTGGCGTATACAGGCCCACCGCCTCAATGAAGCTTTTTCCAGCACGCAGATCGCTGAGTACTTCGGTCGCGCGATTCGCAGCTTCAGCTTCCGTGTGGCCGGCAAGCGGGATGAATACCTGCGACAGGGTCACGGTAGCGGGTACCGTAAACTTCTCAGAATGACGGGTGTAATAATCCATCCGATCGCGGTCTGTCGTATTCCGTACTAGGGGGGCGAGGACGTCTCGCTCAATAACAGCCCGTCCGAGCAAAACCCTGAGACGCGATTCGCGACCTCGCGCGGATATCTGGATCCCGAGCTTCTGAAATTCCCGGTCATCCCACGCGCGTCGCTCGCGCGCGAACATCTCTTTCACTTCAGGCTCCTGCTCAAGCCCGAGGTGCCTTGCCCTCTGGTTCAAGAGCAACTCCTCAATCATCGATTCAAGAATTGCCGGTTTCCCGCTTTCAAATTCAGTCTCAACTTCAGCGTAAGTCTTATCGCCCATTCTCCACCGTTCATTGTGATCGCTTCGAAAGTCTTTCAGCTCCTGTTCGTAGTCGTCGTCGCTGATCACATCATCGTTCACTCGGGCAACGAACTCACACCGTCTGGTCAGCTTCTGCCCGGCGCTGGCGGATGCCGGAAACAGCATTGAAAAGGCCGCCAGCGCGGCAATTGCCTGCCTCGACCGAGTCATCTTTGCCTCCGACAATAGTACCGGTGGCCGCATGACGACTCGGTAGGCATCATTCCGCGGACGCAGAGGAGAGCAACGCATGGATTCGATTATAGCATCCCCGAATTCCGCGCTGGGCACGATTTCCGTGTGCTCCGCTCGGCACGTTTTCGCATCAAACCTCGTCTGATAGACTCAAATCTACAAGCTTCCTACGAGGAGGAGTCGTGAGACGATCCGCTATGATGCTGTCGCTGATCCTAATGACTTTTGCTCCCGTTCTTGCGCAGGTGATCTCGCCATCCAACGCCGCCTCAAAGAAACTTCACACTCTTTTCGACGAAGACTGGAACTGGAATCTCGAACAGTATCCGGAAGCCGCAACGCTGTATGGCGATAACCGCTTTAACGATCGTTTGACTGATTTCTCACCCGAAGCTATCGGGCGGCGCAAGGCCCACGAGCGCGCAATGCTCGACCGCGTACAAAAGATCGACCGGTCGCGACTCCAGGGCCAGGACGTCATTTCATACGACCTTTTCCTGCTCGACAAGAAGTCGAACGTTGAAGGCGAGCGGTTTCCGGCAGAGCTGATGCCGATCGATCAGATGAACGGTGTCCAGTTGAGCTTTGGGCAACTGGTCACAAACACGCCGTTCCGCAGCGCGAAAGATTACGACGACTATCTTGCGCGGCTTGCTGCTTTTTCAAGACAGATCGACCAGTTGATTGCGCTGATGAAGCGGGGCATTGAAACCAGGTGGGTGCAGCCGGCGGTTCCGCTTCGCTCGCTTGCTTCTCAGATCGAAGGTCAGATCGCTGACGATCCCGCGCAAAGCCCGCTCTTTCAACCCTTCACTGCCTTCCCGCAGGCTGTCCCCCTGTCCGATCGCTCGCGACTAGCGGAGGCAGGCAAGAAAGGCATCGCCGGTTCGTTCACTCTTGCGATGAAGAAGCTTGGCGCGTTTATCAAAGAGACCTATTTGCCGGCGGCTCGGCAAGACATCGGCGCCTCGGCGCTTCCAGACGGCGAGGCGTTTTATCAGTATTCGATTCGCCGCCAGACCACGACCGACCTCACCGCAAAGCAGATTCATGAACTTGGGTTGAAGGAGGTCGCTCGCATCCGGCGTGAGATGGAAGAGGTCATCCGGAAGACCGGCTTCAAAGGCTCGTTCGCCGAGTTCCTGACTCTTCTTCGGACCGACCCGCGCTTCTACTACACGAATGCCGAGGATCTGGTCGCAGGGTATGCGCACATAGCCAAGCTCGCTGACGGCGAGTTGCCGAAGTTCTTTGCCGAACTGCCGCGGACTCCATACGGGGTGCGTGTGATTCCGGATTACGAAGGACCGGCGCAGACAACCGCTTATTATCAGCCGGGCGCGGCAGACGGGTCGCGCGCGGGGTACTTCATGATCAACACTTACAAGCTGGACACGCGGCCGAAGTACGAGATGGAAGCGTTGACGCTGCACGAGTCGGTGCCCGGTCACCATCTGCAAATCGCGCGCGCACAGGAGCTGAAGGGCTTGCCCGATTTTCGACGCAACGCCGGCTACACCGCTTACGTCGAAGGATGGGGGCTTTATGCAGAGAGCCTGGGGACCGAGATGGGCTTTTACACCGATCCCTACTCGAAGTTCGGGCAATTGACTTATGAGATGTGGCGAGCGTGCCGGCTTGTGGTCGACACCGGGATGCATGCGCTGGGATGGAGCCGGCAGCGAGCGATCGACTTCATGAAAGAGAACACGGCGAAGACCGAAAACGACATCATCGTCGAGATCGACCGCTACATTGTTTGGCCGGCGCAGGCGCTTGCTTACAAGCTTGGGGAGTTGAAGATCAAGGAGTTGCGCGCAAAGGCGGCGAAGGAACTGGGAGCGCGTTTCGACGTTAGAAAGTTTCATAACGCAGTGTTGGACGACGGCCCGTTGCCGCTTGATTTGCTCGAGAGACGAATGAACGAATGGATCGCCGAACAAAAAACTAAGGATTAGGCATGAAGGACGTACGATTTCAGATGGCAACACCCGCGCAGGATCCCTCGGGCTTGCCCGAAGGGCAAATAGGCCAGCCGGTGTACGGCTGGTCAGCGACTGCCCACGATCTCGGAGCCCGTTCTAACGGGCTTCTAACCAGGGCTTGGGAGAGACCCGTAGGTCTGGCTAAAGCCACGGCGGTAAGGCCGTTGAAACGGCCTCGCCGGGCGCGGGCTCAATACTCACCCAGCCTTAAAAGGGCCGGGCTATTTGCTCTGCGGGAAAGCGGCCTGAAGGCCGCTGAGCTCTGGCAACGTTTCGGGTCGTACCAACTGCTTGTTGCGCTGCTGCTGTTTTGCTTTCTCGGCTGTTCGAGCGTCAGCGAATCGAACGTCGCATCGAACACCAACCAGTCATCGCAAGCCGCAGCGGATGACAAGGTCGGTTCGAGCGAGAATGGATCGACTATGGAAGACCAGAACAAATCAACCGGAGCAGAAATCGATCCGCGCCTGGTTTCTGCAAACACCAGCTTCGGCTTCAAGCTCTACCACGAGGTAGCAAACACGAGCGCAGGCAAGAACGTCTTCATCTCTCCTGCCAGCGTCGCGTTGTGCCTGTCTATGACCTACAACGGCGCTGTTGGCGAGACAAAGGAAGCGATGGAGCGCGCGCTCCAGATTCAAGGCCTCAGTCACGCTGAGCTGAATCGCGCTTACGATGCACTGAGGCGCGAGCTCGAGAACCCCGACCCCAGAGTGCAGCTTCGGATCGCGAACTCGCTGTGGGCTCGCGAGGGCGTCAGTTTCAATCCTGCGTTTATCGCACGCAACAAAGAGTTCTATGGAGCCGAAGTCAACACCCTGGACTTCGGAGATCCGGGCGCGCCGGGAATCATCAACGCGTGGGTAAAAGAAAAGACCAAAGACAAGATCGAGAAGATCGTCGACAACATCGACGCGCAATCTGTTTTGTTTCTGATCAATGCGATCTACTTCAAAGGGGCGTGGTCGATCGAGTTCGACAAAGCCAGGACCAAAGACGACGCATTCACAACCGGTTCAGGCTCACAGAAACGCCTGCCGATGATGACTCAGTCGGGCATGTACGACTACTACGAAACCGCGAACTTCCAGGCGCTAAGTCTTCCATATGGCAGCGGCAGGGTGAGCATGTACGTGTTTCTTCCCGAAGCTGGAACCAACATCAGCCAGTTCTTGCCCTCGCTGACGGCTTCAAACTGGGACAGCTGGATGAGATCATTCAGCAAAACTCAGGGCTCGATCGTTCTACCGCGTTTCAAGGTCGAATACGAGGTCACGTTGAACGATGCGTTACGGGCGCTCGGCATGGGTGTTGCCTTCGCGGCGGATCGCGCGAACTTCTCGGGGATGTTCCAGACAGCCCAGAACGCTTTCATTAGCAAGGTCAAACACAAGACATTCGCCGAAGTGAACGAAGAAGGAACGGAAGCCGCCGCGGTGACTTCAACTGAGATCCGTGTTACTTCAGCGGTCCAGCCTCGAAAGACTTTTACGATGGTTGTCAATCGCCCGTTTTTCTTCGTGATTCGGGACAACAAGACCGGCAGCGTGTTGTTCCTGGGCTCGATCGTCGACCCGGCATGACCTCCTGGGAGCGCGGGCGTCCCGCCCGCATTTCGATTGGGGTTTGAAGATTGCGGGCGGGACGCCCGCGCTCCCAGAAAGAAACCCGATGAATCACAGCAGCCTTCGACTTTTGTGGCCGGCAGCGGGATTGTTGTTCAACCTTCTCTTCGCTCCCGCAACCTCGGTCGAAGCCCAGGACCAACCAACGGGTAAGGTCATCGAGAAAGTCGCGTGTCGTGCGGACGCCACCCTTTCGTACGCTCTGTACGTTCCATCCAGCTATGACTCCAAGAAGAAATGGCCCGTCCTGTTTGCCTTCGATCCCGGAGCGCGCGGGATTGTGCCGGTCGAGCGCTTCAAAGAAGCCGCTGAGAGCTATGGCTACATCGTGGCAGGTTCGAACAACTCGAGGAACGGGCCCTGGGCGCCTTCGGCAAAAGCAATAATGGCTATGTGGAATGACGTCGTAGAACGATTCAAGATCGACGAGCGCCGAATCTACGCGACGGGTTTTTCCGGAGGCGCGCGAGTCGCTTGCCGGCTTGGCTATGCGCTGAAGGGTCAGATCGCCGGAGTGGTCGCTTGCGGCGCGGGCTTCTCGAGCGATGCCCCTCCGTCGCAGCCCGTGCCGTTTCTGTTCTTCGGAACCGCGGGCGTCGAAGACTTCAACTATGTCGAGATGAAACAGCTTGACCGCACTCTCGATGCGCTCGGCGCAGCGCATCGCGTTGAAATCTTTGAGGGAGGACACTCGTGGGCGCCGGCAGAACTTTGCACAAGAGCTATTGAGTGGATGGAGATTCAGGCGATGAAGTCGGCGCTTCGGACGCGCAGCGAGCCGCTGATTGACGCGCTCTTCAAGAAAGATGTTGACCGCGTCCGAGCAGAGGAGGCCGCCGGTTCAATTTATCGGGCATACGCCGGCTACAGTGGAATAGCGGAAGAATTCATGGGATTGAGAGACGTCGCCGAGCTTCAACAGAAGGCCGCCGCGCTTAAAGAAGCAAAAGAAGTCAGGCAAGCGCTGAAGCTTGAAAAGGAACAGGAGTCCGAGGAACGCGCTCGGGCTGCCGAGTTGTTCAGATGGAGGACGCAGCTCGAGGGCCGAGAAGCGGCGAGCGCATCGGCGCTGACCGAAGATCGTAATATGGCGCTCGCAGATCTAAAGCGCGCGGTCGCCGACCTGAAGAAGCGATCCGAAGCTAAGGAGAGCACTCCGGATCGGGCCCTCGCTCGGCGACTGCTGAACCAGTTCATGGCTTCGTCCTACGAGACCTCGACGGCGCTGATGGATAGAAAGGACTACGATCGCGCCGCCTCCAGCCTCTCTGTAGATGCGGAGATCCTGCCCGACAACTCGCGAGTCCTTTACAACCTTGCGTGCGCCTATTCGCTAAAGGGCGACAAGAAAAGAGCCATCGACGCATTGAGGAAGGCGGTGCAAAAAGGCTTCTCGAATGTCTCAACGCTCGAGAACGACAACTCGTTTATCCAAATCAGAGAAGAAGCCGGTTACAAGAAACTTGTCGAAGAGCTGAAGGCGAAGAAGTAACGCGAGCTTTACCAGAAATCCATCGAGTACAAATCCTCGTACGTCTGCGCGCGTCGAACCACCTGCACTTCGCCGGACTCCCGCACCATCACCGCGGCTGGAATCGGGCGGCCGTTGTACTGCGAGGCTTGATCCAGCGCGTAAGCTCCAACATTCAAGAGCGCGAGCACATCGTCCACCCCGGTCGCCGCCGGCAGCAAGCGATAGTTCGGTAGCCGCGTGCCTTTCTCAATGTCGAAGTACACGTCTCCCGAATCGCACAGTGGCCCTGCTACTTTGAAAGGCGCGTCGTGGGCTTCCTCCGCGCGCGATGCCGAAACCAGATGGTAGTACCACTTGTACATGGCCATCGAAGGCGCAAGAGAATAGCCGGCATCGGTGAGCAACCATGTATCGCCGGTCTCAGGTCTGTTCTTTATATTACACACGCGTGTCAGCAGCACTCCGCCGTCCCCGACGATTCGTCTGCCGGGCTCGAGTACGATCGTCAGCCCTTCCAGCAACCCGGCTTCGTCATTTACTTCCGCAAGCGCCTCCTTTAACACCCGGCCGGGATCAAGTCGGGCGGACAACATCTGTCGTTCGTTCTCGCCAATATGGTCGGTCATCGGCGAGTCAGGCAGGTAGTCGATCGGCAATCCGCCGCCGACGTTGATATGAGTGAGGCGATGACCAGTGCGCCGGTAGAGATCGACCAGGCGAACCCACATCTCTTCAAAAGCGCGCGCGAAAGGATGGGAGTCGGGCGTCTGAGAGCCGACGTGTATATGCGCACCAACCAGGTTGATCGCGTCGCTGGCTTCAAGGGCTATTGCAAACGCATGCTCAATCTGCGAAGGCGAAAGCCCGAACTTCGATGACAGCAATCCGGTTTGAAGCCCTATGTGCGAGCGAGTGACTATCTCGGGCACAATCCGTATCGCGACGTTGGCTCGCTTGCCGATCGAACGAGCGACGCGGGCGACCTGATCAAGCTCCCAGAGCGAGTCGATATTGATGGCGAGTATTCCGTACTCGATCGCGTCGGTGATCTCGGTGTCGGTTTTCGACACGCCGTTGAAAACCATCTGATCCGGCCGGAAACCTATGCGCTTCGCCTTGTGAAGCTCGCCTCCGGAGTTCACTTCGATGTCACCCCCGGCGCGGCGAACGGCTTCGAGCACCGCCATGTTCGAGTTGGCTTTTGAGGCGTAGCACAGTTTTATTCGGGGATGCACTGCGCCAAGCGCCCGACGCAGGCCGCTGACGTTACCGGCGATACGCCGTTCCGAGAATACATAAAGCGGGGTGCCGTGCTCCTGGGCGAGCATGGGCGCATCGATTCCATCGACCGCGAGATGACTCGAGCGCGTATCGAGATACCCCGGCACTTGCCACGACGCTGAAGAATTCATCCGGTGTCCTTGGCTTCAAAGTAGAGTTTCGATTGTAGGCTACGCGGCGCAACCCGGCAAAGTCATTCGAATTTTTGAGTTTTCGCAAAGCTGAGGCTCCCGACCGGCCGGTCGGTCACTTTCCGCTTGACTTCCGTCGTCGGCAAGTTTATATGGCTTACTATCACCGATAAATAATTCAGCCAAGCACTAATGATTTTCTTGCTAGCGGTAACTCACGAAGTGGACGTGATCGGAGCCGAAGGGTAGCAAGCCTCGAACGGGCGACAGCATCTGGAGCGGAGTTGGGGTCCGCCCAGGGCAGCGGAAGCGTCCTGGCGCTTGGACTGCTATCGGTTGCACTCCGTCTCGTCGAAAGGCCATCCGGGCTGACTATTTCGAAAGATTAATAGCGTGGGGACAGCCGCCGCCCGTGTGCTGTCTACATCGCACTCCACTTCAACCATTCGCTCACCTTTCTTTGGAGGACAAAATGAAGAAGAGAATCATTCTTGCAGCTTTCACGCTGGCCATCGCTCTTGCGGGTGCGGGTTCAGCCTTCGCGCAGGCGGATGTTTCTTCGGGAACGATTAGAGGCATTGTAACCGATCAAACCAAGGCCGTGGTAGTCGGCGCCATCGTAACCGCCAGGAATATGGAACGAGGAATCAACCGGACAGACAAGACCGGGTCCGACGGAAGCTATGCGATTCCGGCTTTGCAGCCTGGAACCTATGAGGTTCGCATCGAGGCTCAGGGCTTCGAGGCTGCCGTCATTCCGAAGCTTGAAGTTACGGTCGGGTCGACCTCTGTGTATGACGTCGAGTTGCAACCCGGAGGGGTAAAGGCTCAGGTAGAAATCACCACCGAAGCACCTGTGATTGAACCGGAGCGAACCCAACAGTCCAACACTATCAGCAAGCTTCAGATTGAGAATTTCCCTAATACCGGCCGCGACTTCACCTCTTACGTTTACACCGTGCCCGGCGTTTCGAATTCTCAAGCGCCCCGCGCTCAGGGGGGAAGCCGATTTACCTTCGACACGTCGGGCTTCTCGATCGGCGGCAGCAACGGGCGAAACAATCTCGTCACGGTTGACGGCGGCGAGAATGAGTATGGATCTGGGCAGCTCCGATTTGCTATCAGCCCCGACTCCATCCAGGAGTTTCAAGTTAACCGAAACTCGTTTTCAGCCGAGTTTGGCTTTACGGCCGGCACCGCCATCAATGTAGTCACCAAGAGCGGAACAAACGACTTCCACGGTAGCGGCTACTTCTTCTACCGCTCGCAAACGACTTCGGCGCGGAGTCCCTTCGACTTCAACAAAGAGAAACCGCTCGATCGGCAGTATTTTCCGGGATTTACTTTCGGCGGTCCGATCATAAAGAACAAGCTGTTCTTCTTTACCAACTACGAACGGAATGCTATCGACACCGCGCGTTTCCGGACATACACCGGCAGCTCACTGTTGCAGCCAGGCGCCCTACAGTCGACGCTGCTTGCGACGCTCGATGCGTCAGGCGATGCCAATGTGCGGCGGATTTCGGCGAATCTGCGCACTGCTTTAACCACGACTGCTGCCACATATCCGACCACGTTAAAGCTGCTGAATGATAACCAGGGAACCTTTAACGGTCTGGCCCGCCTCAACACCTGGGGCACTCGGATTGACTATCAGCCAACCCAACGGGACTCGATCAACGGCCGGTTCACGCTGAGCCACAACTTCACGGCCGACCCCGGCACTAACAACGCCTCCGCACCTTCCATTGCTACAAGTCTGACCTACCGCGACTACTCGACGGTCATAAGCTGGACACACAACTTCGGAAACAATTTGATCAATCAGGCGCGGGGGCAGTTCTCACCCGGGAACTCTGCGGTAACTGCTCCGCCCGATCCCGCTCAGACGGGTCTCATCATCAGCGGGCTCGCCGGATTCGGCCGATTCTTCGGCGCTCCCTACATCGTGCACCAGCGCCGTCTCCAGTTCGAAGACAATCTGACGTGGCTCAAGGGTAGCCACACCTTCAAGTTTGGCGGGTCCTATCGCCCCGTAAAATATGTGTTTGAAAACGATTTGTGGTTCGCCGGCGAGTTCCAATTCCTCCCGGGCGTCTACTCAGTCGCGTTCGCCGTTGCGCCGGCAGATCGACCCGCGTTCTGCGCCGCGGTTGGCCAGTCCCTGGCCACCTGCCTCGGGGTGGGACCGGCTGGTACGGCGTTGAACGGTCTGCAGAGCTTTGATGTCAATATGCCCACACTCTACCGGCAGGGATTCCACAATCCGACATGGGAAGGGAAGGGTCACTACTTCGGAGGGTTCGCTCAGGACACTTGGAAGGTCCATCCACGACTGACGCTCGACATTGGCGGCCGGATAGACTACGACGGCGAACCCCCACCGGTACCGGGTAACACGTACTTCTCGCCGCGTTTCGGGTTTGCCTGGCAGGTGACCGGAGACAACAAAACAGTGGTGCGCGGCGGCAGCGGTATTTTTTATTCGCCGATCTACCTGCAGATTCCCGCCTACACAAGCGTCCTCAACGGCAGTGGGATCTACATCAACCAGGTTGCGAGGACCGGCATCCCCGCGGTGGGCGTTTACCAGACTGGCGTTGCGCAGGGCAAGTATCCTTTTGGTACCCTGAGTGAGGCCGACATCAACGCGCTTGGAATATCGACTGCGGCTGGAGCGCCGGGCCGCGTGCTGTTCGACCTTGATCGGGACTACAAGAACAACTACTCAATCCAGGCCAACATCGGCATCCAGCGCCAGCTCGCCAACAACCTGAGTCTCGAGCTCGCGTATCAGATGTATCACGGGCTTCACATCCAACAACCGGTGCCGATCGACTATTGCGAAGCCGGCACGCCGGGTTGTCCGGCTACCGCGGCCCAAGCGGCGCAACTTCTCACACGCGACCCGCGTCTGGGTCCTCTGTATCGAGTGTGCAGCACAGGCGATCCGCTGCGCCCGGACACCGCCTGCCCGCACGTGAACGATTCGACCATCACCCAGTTCACCCTATATGAGTCGCGAGGAAGTTCGATCTACCACGGGCTAACGGTCTCGTTGATGAAGCGCTTTAGCGAGTACTACTCGTTCCAGATCAACTACACCTATAGCAAGGCGATTGACGACCAGACGGATTTCAACTCGGCGTTTGCGCCGCCTTTCCCGACAAGGCTCAACACTGAGCGGTCGCTGTCGAGTTTCGATATCCGGCACAACTTTGTCGCTAGCGCCGTGTTCATGACTCCGTTCAAGGGCGGCGACGGGGCAAACGTTGCTTCGCGCATCTTCTCAGATGTCACGGTGAGTCCGATTATCTTCATTCGCAGTGGCATTCCCTTCACGCTGCTGACCGGCACGGACATCAACGGCGATACTCGATCCGCCAACGATCGGCTGTTCCCGATCGGCCGAAACACCGGGCTCGGTCCGAACTACCGCAGCGTGAACATGCGGGTCAGCAAGTCGATCCACTTCAAGAAAGACAGTGCGATGAGGTTGGACCTGAGCATAGACGGTTCGAATCTATTCAACCGCACGAACTACGCTTCTGTGCGTGACATCCTCCCGGTTACCTTTAACGCTGCCACCGGGCAGATTACCTCGCTTTCGCCTGATTATTTCGCGGCGACCTCGACGAACCTGAGCGGGCGCAAGGATCGTGACTTCGTAAGCGGTCAGCCGCTCAGCTTCACGTCGGCGTTCCCTGCGCGTCAGCTTCTGTGGGGCATTAAGTTCGCGTTCTGAGGTCTGACTCCGCCGGCGGACTTGGTCGCGCGGTAACTCAAAGGGCCACCAGGCAGCAAAGTTGCCGCCTGGTGGCCGTTTACATAGCGCGTCGAGATTCGGTATTGAGAAGGCCGCCGACGCGTGAATAGCCGGCCGCTGGTTAAAGAACCGCAGTCTCTTCTAGTTGTTGTCCTTCTGCAAATCTCTCGGCGCGCAAAGGCGTTGCGTCGATTGTTCGAGCCCGCCCATGAAGCACCTGCTCCGAGACGATCCTCCCGGTAGCCGGCGAATGCATAACACCGTGACCGCTAAAGCCGTTCGCCAGAAATAAACCCTCGACGCCGGGCGCTGGACCGATGATCGCGTGATGGTCGGGAGTAACTTCGTAAAGACCGGCCCAGCACCGGCGCGGGTTTACTTCCGCTTCGGCAAAGCAAGGCACGCGGTCCACCGCGCGTATCAGAATCTTCTCGATGAAATCCGGATCGAACTGTGTGTTGAACCCGGTTGTCTCGTGCTCGTCTGGCCACGCCAGCAAAAACCCCGGGCCTTCGGGGCGAAAGTGAAATCCGTTCGACATATCGATCACCATCGGCAGTTTTGGAGGCAATCGATCGAACGGTTGAGTGTGCACCAACTGCCGGCGAAGCGGAGTTACCGGTATCTCGATACCCGCAAATCGCGCGACAAGACCGGCCCACGGGCCTCCGCAGTTGACGACCAGGCGAGTCGCGACGCGTCCCCGCGAAGTCACCACGCCCGTCACTCGGCCGCTCTCTACGTCGATGTCGGTGACTTCGGTTCCCAACCGCAACCTGACCCCGAGCTCGCGCGCTCGCGCTGCGAAGGCGGTCATCATACTGTAAGGATCGACAAAACCGTCTGTCTGGCAGAAACTCCCGCCGACCACGTCATCTGCCCGCATCTGCGGAAGAATCTCAAGAATATCTTCGCGCGAAAGCGTCTCGACGTTGTTCAGCCCGCAGGCTTGCTGTTTTTCTCGGTTCGCGTTCAGGTAATCCAGATGCCGCTGCTGGGTTGCAACAAACAGGTAGCCGTGCGGCCTGTAACCGACATCCTGTCCTGTCTCCTCCTGAAATCTGTTGAAGAAATCGATTGAGTAAAGCGACATTCGGATGTTGATCTCGGTTGCGAACTGCGCGCGAACTCCGCCCGCACTCTTGCCAGTTGAGCCTAGTCCTTGATGAGCTTCCCGCTCTACGATTACAACGTTAGTGCAACCGGCTTCCGCCAAATGGTAGGCGACGCTAGACCCGACGATTCCCCCTCCGATTATCACTACGTCTGCTGTTTCAGTCATAGGCAGTGGTCAGTGGGCAGTTGCCAGTTGTCAGTTGTCAGTTGCCAGTTGTCAGTTGCCGGCTGTCTGTGGGCAGTTGCCAGTGACCCCTGGTCAGTGGTCTGTGGCTGGCGACAGCAACTCCTTAGCTCTTGCCTTAGTTGAACGGCTAGTATACCTAACGACAATAGCTTGCAACGAGTCGATATCGATGCCATCGTGCTGTGAGCACTAACCACTGGCAACTGGCAACTGACCACAGATAGCCGGCAACTGACAACTGGCGGCTGACAACTGGCAACTGCCCACTGACCACTGCTATTATTGGCCTCACAACAAGGAGTCCTGAAGTTATGAGGCACAAGAGCCTGCCGCTGGTTGCGATCATCGTCCTCACCGTTGCGACGCTGGCTGGGGGTTACTTTGGCTCGGCGCGCGCTCAACGCGCGCCTTCCGGCGCAACCGACGAGGTTCCCGAAGATCTCACCGATGGATTCAAAGAAGCCCTGCTGACAATTCAGGACAGCTATGCCGGAAAAGTAGACCTGGAGACGCTGGGAAGGGACTCGATTCAGGGAATGCTTCGGCAGCTTGACCCTCACTCGACATTCTTCACCAAGCAGGAATTCGACGACATCCAGACCGAACAGAGCAGCCGCACCTACGGCATAGGCGTAACGATCGCCAAGCGCTACGATCACGTTTACATTCTCTCGGCAACCCCCGGCTCTCCCGGCCATCGGGCCGGTCTCCGGTACGGCGACGCGATCGTCGCGATCGACAAAGAGAACGTAGCGGACTGGACCTCTGATCGAGTCATGCACAAAGTGCGCGGCGAGAAGGGTGAGCCGGTCGAGATTACGGTCGAGCGAGCGGGCGCTCCTAACCCGATAACCGTGCACATTCGCCGCGACGAAGTTAAGCTTCCATCGGTGCGAAGCGCTTTCATGACCGGGCAAACCGGCACTGGCTACATTGCGCTGACCGGCGGCTTCTCGAGCAAGACGGACGAAGAAATGACTGAGGCGCTCGCGCATCTCAAGCAGGAGGGGATGCGGCAGCTGGTGCTAGACCTTCGCGGCAACCCGGGCGGATTGCTGGACGAGGCTATCAAGATATCGAAGAAGTTCCTGGCTCCCGGCGAAAAGATCGTCGAAGTGCGCGGACGCGAGGGTGCCTCATCACTACACAGCTACGAAGCGCCCGACGACAACGCGCCTGAGACAATGCCGATGGTGATACTGGTGAATCGCCAGACCGCATCGGCGTCCGAGATTGTGGCGGGGGCGCTTCAAGATCACGACCGCGCGCTGATCGTCGGCGAGAACAGCTTTGGCAAGGGCCTTGTGCAGGGAGTCTTCCATTTGTGGGGCGGCACCGGGCTTGTGTTGACCACCGCGAAGTACTACACACCGAAGGGCCGGTCGGTGCAACGAAACTATTCGAACGTGTCATTTTACGACTACTACCTGAACAGAGGCGAAACCGAGCAAACTGCCGCGAGCGCGCATGGTGACGCGTTCACAACCGACCTCGGGCGTACTGTATATGGCGGCGGCGGAATCACTCCCGATATAGAAGTAAAGTCCGCCGAAGTGGGTCGCTCGCGAGGGAGGCTGTTCTACGGCATCTTTGACTTCGTCCGCCAACTGGCGGCGGGGCAACTGACTGGCTTGCGCGAATACAGAATCACAGAGACTCAACACCGAAACAAGATCACTTCAGAGGAAACGAACCGATACCCGATCACCGACGAGCTTGTAGCTGCGTTCCGTCAGTACATTGCCGCCAGGCCGCAGTTCAATCTTTCAGAGGACCGTTTCAACGCCAACCTTCCGTACATCCGCACGCAGATGCGGCGGGAAATAATCACGGCAGCTTATGGTCCCGAAGCGGGCGAACAGGTTTACCTGCCAGACGACTCTCAGTTCCGGAAAGCGATCGAATCGCTCGACCAGGCGCGAATGCTGGCCGACAACGCCAGTCGCGCTCGCGGCGACAGGCAGTAATGCCGGGCAACTGCTATCACTTCACTTAAGCGGTTGGCAAACCTTGCCCGCCTGTTGACCCCGTTCGGAGCTTGTGATAAACCGCAGGCACAGTGCGCGGACCCAGCCAGTATTTCTAACTCCACTCGAGTTCGCGCCGTGAGGTCCTGCTATGCTTGGCGAGAAGGACATAACAATCCGGCCCGACTCGGCGAAGCTTGGGCCGCCAATCTTTCCCACCAACTCGGTCGAGTTTGTGAACTCGCTCTCGCACTACTATAGAGGCGAGCTGTCACGAATGATGAGCTGGCGAGACCGGCTCGATCGAACCACGAACTGGGCGATCACCGGCGTCGGCGCGATGCTGTCTGTTTCGCTTTCCTCGCCACAGTCTCATCAC
>DATMCM010000434.1:0-2245 GCA_035558335.1 Blastocatellia bacterium
TGAAGCCCAGACGGCAACGGCTCCGCCTCGGCCAGCCTTCATCAACGATTCACCGAGACTATCAATCACCGGGTCTTGATAGTAGCCGTTCAGGCAAGTCATCGCGACGAACAGCGACAAGCGATCCGTGTTGGTCAGCGACGACGCGGCCGCGTTCGTCAGAAGGTCGCCCCTCCAATTACTAACCGATCCGTGACCGATGTAGTTGACTATCTTCTGCCCCTTGTTGATGGCCTCTATCAACCGGCGCTTTGCGGTGTCGTCGTCGAGCCCGCCCCGATCTATTTCTTCTACTCGGAGAGTCTCGGGTATCAACGTCCTCAACTGCGCATTGCAAGTCTCGAATTCGTATCCCTCATTCCGGTCCGCCACCAGCAATACCGATTCCGATCCTACTGCGCCGTCATATGAAACGATCTTGCTGATCATCCCACCTGATTCCTGCGCCGTGCGCGCGGGCAGCCGGCCAATCGCAATATCCGCTACTCCGTCATTCTCGAAGTCTCCCAACCAGTCATCAGACGACGTCTCCATGTTTCGCGTATCGATCAGTTTGGTGGGTAAGTAGTCGCTGTCGCCGTACCCGAGATAGTTCTTCGGATCCAGGCTCGCATCTCCCACCAGCAGCACGTACTTCGGCGCCTTCTTCCAACTCCCCTTCGCATAGGCGAGGAAGTCCTTTATTGCCTGTGGAGCCTTATCGCCGTAGCTGAACTCGTCATAGATATCCTCAACGTCAACAACTGCCACGCTCAAGCCCTGACTCTCGCGCAGCGATTTCAGTTTGCCAACCGTTGCCGCGAAGTCCCGATGGGTGATGACCACGAGATCCGCGGCGTTTGAGGCTTGCCGCCAGGTCGACGGCTGATTCGCCCTCACGCTCGCCACCTGCTTTGCCTGCGAGCCGCCAACCGCAACCAGCGTTCGTTGACCGGCTCCCGCCGCAGTTGCCGTCACCGCGTAACCGCTCTTCTGCGGTTTGACCACCGAAGCAAGTTCCTTTACCGCGTCGGGATCGGTTACGTCGAACACTCGAGCGTCGCCGCTCGTGAATCCATCCACCGTGAACTGCTTTCCTCCGTTCACCGTCAACTTGAGAGCGTTGCTGTCCGCCACATAGCTGTGCTGATAGGTGATGCGAACCGAGTCGAGCAGGCTCACGTCCGTTTCCCCGGCGGTTGCCACCAATCTAACGACGTTGTCTCCCTCAATAAAACTGCCGTTCGACACTGGCAACGTTGCGACGCCTCTTGATTGGCCTCCAAAAGAAACGGTCCCCAATTCCGTTCCATTCAACAGCACCTTGACCTGGTGAATCTGTTGCGTCACCCCTTGTAAAGCGACCTCGAGTTGCGCGCTTACGGTTGACGCTTTGTCAATATGCTGCAGGGTAAGCGATTGATCCACAGCTTCTCTCGCTACGACTGGCCCGAAGAAGTTCTCCGCATCGCCGTTGAGCAAAGCTGAAAAATAGATCGTCCTGTCTTTGCGCTCCACCGCATAAGCAAAGCTGCCCGTAGTCACCGGGAGTCCCTTGCTCGCAGTCTTTTGTATTCGCTGGCCTGGCTGTTGCCCTCCCACAAGCCAGTAAACCCGAGTATCGCTGCTTGAAGTGTTGAGTCCGACTCCGTAGAACTCTACCGTGTCCGTCGGATCAAACCTGCCGTCCTGTTCGCCCTGAACCGTAATTGGCACTTCGCGTCCGTCGACGAATAACTGCAACAGCCTGGGATCCACTCTGGGATCCAGTCCCGCCGCCACGAGCTCCTGTTGAGTTACCCGATACCACCCTTCACGGTTGACCGCGAGCTTGGTCGCAGGTCCGCCCGCCAACCCAAATGGAAGGCCAGCTGGAGAGAGCTTCGCGGACCGCTCCATAGGCGTCGATCCAGTCCCGGCGCTCAACAGAGCCTGATGCAATCCCATGCGAGTTAACAGAGTCGCCTGCTGCTGTCGTGAAGCAACATCGTCTTTCGCCGCCATAGCTCCAAGCTCAATTGGACCGTGCCACGTGCTCTTGCTGTTGATGTCTATGTCTTCAAGCAGGTACTTGACGGGCTTGCCTGGCGCAGGCGTGTCGGTCCACGCATAAGAATTCCCTGATGTAAGTTTGGCTCCCGGGCCCGCTAGCAACGCCGACCCGGCTACAAGCTGAGGAGTAATGCGAACCCGTCGCCCGTCTTGTTCTCGATAAACATTAAAGCCCAGATTGTCGACCTCCGCGCCGGTCCGCCATTGGATCAGC
>DATMCM010000435.1:0-5987 GCA_035558335.1 Blastocatellia bacterium
ATACTTGAACTCCATCGCCGACTGCGACCAACCCGGAACCATCACCAAGGGATTGCCCGAGCCGGCCTCCAAATAGTGCAACTTGACGCCGTCATTAGTCGTGAACCATCCCTCCTTGAAGGTCGGTTCAGCGGCGATCGCTAGGCATGGTGCAACGATCAGTCCTAATAGCAGAATCGCTTGCGACATGGTTTTCACGCGCATGCACCATTCCTCCCTTAGTAGTTGGTCCGACGTTTCGAGCCGTCGGCTTTGCGATATGCTACGATACCACTAGTATTGAGTTCCACAAGCGTGCGACAGCGCCTCCGGCGATCGCGTCGGCTGCTTCCAGTCGCGGGTGGCAGCCACCGGCCGGCAGATTGGTTTCATTTTTTCCCGTCGGCAACATGCAAGGCTACTTCAATCTGAAGGGCTACTGGGAGTTCGCCGCTGAAAACCGGCCCGACGGCTGGAATGCCTGGGTGACATTTTCGCTCGCGCCACCGGCTGCGCCGCCACCTGCGCCTGTCAAGCCAATGATCACGAAGTAAGCGGTCGGGCGATAAGGCTGAACGCGCCTATCTGATCCCGTACTTGAAGACGCTGCGATAGACCGAGCCGTGTCCGATTCCCGACCGACCCGACGCGCAGACGAGAGTCAGCTTTGGGTCAACAGACTTGGGCCCGTCGGAATTACGTCCGCTTATCCTTCAACAGCAGATATCGAAAGCACACATCAGAGGTTATGGAACGTGGGCATTAGTCATGGATGTGAACGCTCAGAAATGGCTTTCCGAAGAATTCTAGAGAGCGCTTCAACTGAATAAGGTTTCTGAATTAGCTCGAAGCCGCGATGGGCGTTGTCCGCCAGGACGCTGCTATAACCGCTTGTCAGCACCACCGGCAGACCTGGGTAACGCTCGCGGATGACGGTGGCAAGCTCAACACCGTTCATCCCAGGCATGATGACATCGGAGAACACCAAATCGAAGGCCAACTCGTCTCCGGCGAGGATCGCAAGGGCTTCTTGGGCGTTCCCAACCCATTTGATCCCGTAGCCCAGGTCTTGGAGTAATTCGGTCGAGAACCGTCCGACGTCCTCGTTATCCTCTACCACTAGGACACAATGCCCGCGGCCGCCCATCACAGCCTCCGCGCCGATGGCAACGGCTTCCGCGCCATCAACCGCTTTTTCTGCCTTAGGCAAGTAGATCGTAAACGTCGAACCTTCGCCTAACGCACTGGTCACTGTAATTTCGCCTCCAGACTGTTTGGCGAACCCAAGCGCCTGGCTGAGGCCCAAACCTGTACCCTTGCCAACATCCTTGGTTGTGAAAAAGGGCTCGAAGATTGCTTCGAGCTTGTCGGCAGCAATGCCCGACCCGGCATCCATCACCGAGATAGCGACGAACTGCCCCTTGTGCATCGCATGACCGCGAAGGGCGGGAATGGCATCGACCGTATTCACGCTGATCGACAGACTGCCCTCACCTGCCATCGCATCCCGAGCATTGACCGCGAGATTGACCAGGGCTGTTTCGAATTGCGCGACATCCGCCGTCGCAAAACACTCGGGATCGCAAAGATCGAGTTTGATATGAACTCTAGCGGACATGAGTGGGCGGATGAGTTGCGCGATGCTTTCGACCTGTGAGCCGACATTGAACACCTGCGGCGTAAGCGGCTGGCGCCGAGCGAAGGCCAGAAGTTGACCAGTGAGCTTCGACGCACGATCTACAGTATCCGAAATCGCATCAATGTAGCGGCGTCGGCGGTCATCACTCAACTCGCGACGACGCAGGAAGTCGGTGGCAGAGCGTATGATCGTCAAAAGGTTATTGAAATCGTGGGCAACGCCCCCAGTGAGCTGGCCAACTGCATCCATTTTTTGAGACTGCCGAAGCGCATCTTCGGCCTGTCGTCTCTCGGTGATATCGACTGCTTCGGGCAGGACGCCGGAAACTACGCCGTGCTGATCGAAAACCGGACGCATCGTGAAATCAAAAAAACGCTCGCCAGCTGCCAGATTAAGCCGCATTTCCGTTCGGACGCTTTCGCCTTTCGCGGCTGCGCCAAAAGCATCGAGGACGATTTCGCGTATCCCATCCGTTCCGGAAAACCATGGAGTATCCCAGAAGGGCTTTCCGGTGATGTCTTCTGTCCGGGCGCGAATGCCCGCAAGTGCCGTCGTGTTGGCGTGTAATACGTTGCCCTGCAAATCCAGAAGACTTTGGTATTGATTACTCGTCTCGAAGATGGCGCGCATCTGTGCTTCACTAGACTGAAGCTGTGACGTCCGCTCCTTGATGCGTTGCTCCAGCGTTTCATTGAGACGCCGAAGCTCGTATTCAGCTTCCTTCGCCACAGTCACATCGTGAGCTACTCCGATAAAGCCGATGTGCCTTCCAGCCGGATCCCAGCGAGGCTGGGACTCCGATCGCATCCACCTCCATTGTCCATCCGACCTCAGATAACGCGCTTCCAGCACAAATGGCCTGAGCGATGCCTCGCCCGCAACACTTTCTTTTACGATTCGACCGCCGTCGTCCGGATGCAAAATCTTGCGCCAATCGAAGGCAAGCGCCTCATCATAGCCCACACCAAGGAAATCAACGTAAGCCTGATTAGCGAAGGCCCGTTTACGATCTAACCTAGTGACCCACATTGGGACTGGCGCACTATCTGCGATTAGGCGAAACCGCTCCTCACTCTCGCGTAGTGCCTCTTGTGCTACCGCGAGATCAGTGATGTCAATGTGAGCGCCGACAAGTCGCAAAGGTTGACTGTCCGGACTTCGCTCAATGCGAGCTTCGGTGGCGATCCATCTGACCTGTCCGTCATTAGGTCTGATGATACGGTACTGAGATGAAAGCTGTTCTGTGGCCCCATTCACTGCATCGATAAAGTGCTGAACAGTGCGCGCGCGGTCTTCCGGATGCAGCCGCTGGATCCAATCCTCATGCGTATCGTTTGTGTCCGGCGCCAATCCGTGGATGGCCCGATACTCGGGAGACCGGGGCTCATTTCGAAAGCCGTCCCGAAGATCAACCGTTACCACAGCTACCTTGGCTACCTGTTGGCCGCTGGCTAGTTCGCTACCGCCAGCCGTCAGCGGCCGTTCAGAAACCGAGAGCGTTTCGACTGGACGACGAAGTTCTTCTTCGCTGATGTCCGCCATGCTTGCTTAGCTCCAAGATAATTTCGGTCAAAGCCTATGCAGCGCTAAAAGAGTAGCAAATCTTGACCCGGTCGAGGCGCCACTACCTTCATCGCCGAGTCATTGAAGAATTTCTGGACGTTCTTTTTCTTCTCCTCCGACCAGCCGTCATAGAACGCAGGCGCCAGCACGAAGTTTTCCACTCGTTGAAGGATGTTTTCGGAAAGCACCGTTTTTTTATCCGCGTTTGCATCAAACAGATACGGCAGGGCGTTCTTCACCGCATCTACCTGGTCCGTGGCATAAGAGACGAGGGCCGTGGTTTTGGTTGCGCTTACGGGCACGACCGTCAGCATCACGCCGAGGATATCGTTTTTCTGCGCTTGCCCCACGCTGAACAGAGAAGAGACGGCCACGCTTGGCGTCTGGTTTTCCAGATCGATTATGTGGTGTTCGACCGGCGGCTCGGTTCCTGCCAGTATCGGTTTGTCGAAGTACTTGGTCCGGTACCGGAAAACTCGCCATGCCCGCATCGAGAACTCAAGAGCGGCGATCCCCGCGGCGTTTGGCGTAATGGGTTTGGTAATACCCTTTTTAATGTTTTCTGCTTCCAACGCGAAGAAGCGTCCGCCCGCCTCTACGCAAGCGTGCATTTCGCGCATCCCAGCCCGGTAGGCGTATCGGTTCAGTTGCTCCTTGTTTCCCGTATCAAGCGGCAAGGTGTCCGCGAGCTTGAAAAGCTCCGTATCGTGCTCTGCACAAAGCCCGGTGAATGTGGAAGCCTGGTGGCGGCCCAACGGGCCAAATTCAGCGGTAGCTTTCCCCGCGATGATTTTGTTCTTGGGAACGATGACGTGGTTGTCACGCTGGAGAAGATCCAGCACCTTGTTGTTCTGAATGGAATGGGCGCGTATCGCGTCCTTCTTGCAGTCCATGTTGTAATGAAGGCAGCGACTGTAGCCCTGTTTGATCAGTTCAAAGAACTTGCCTAGGGCGGCGTTGGCGGCCTTTTGAGGGTCCGCAGCCTGTTCGGTGGACATATCAACTCCCAGTCTAACTGCTCGAGCTACACTACCAGAAACCTTGGAACTTGACCCGGATTCGCGGCGCAGATTCTATGGCTGGAAACACCGGAGCAGCCTCATGGACCTCACCGTGCCACGCCATCGTCGCCCGGTTCAGAGCCGAGCACGGCGATGCGAGCTTCGGCAGCGGTTCTACGCCGTCCTGAGGACGGCAAGGCCAGAGACTTTCGACGATTTCCGCCTCAGGTTCGGCAAAGCGGGAGTCGGGAGACGAGAGCGAACGTGCAAAAAGCCGGGATGTCCCTTCTCGACTCGAACGGCAAATATAAGGGATTTCGACCCTGTCCACGTGCCGGCGCGATGCATATCGCACACACGGGCCTCCCTGGGCATTTAAGCGGCTACCGTTTTTCTCAACGCGCCCCCAAGTTCCGATGGGTAAACGAACTTGATGCGCACTGCCCTGCTCGATGGCGTTAGACCCCGATCAGTTTCTGGATGACGGCTTCAATCGTCTCCAGCTTCGCGAAGCGGCTCTTAGGGACGACGCGATGCGCCGGGCGATCGGCTTTTTCAAGCAATGCGTTGGGCTTCGTGTGTTTCGCTATTCTATCTCCCAACGGCGGGATCTTCTCTCCCGCCGCGCCGCCAAACCAAAGAAACGGCCCGAGCAGCAGAGTGTCCGGATCGAAAAATATCCAGAGGATACAGGCGGAGGGCCGGTCGAGCAGTTTGACGCTTGCCGTCACCTCAGACCGTCGCGCTCCAGTGAAACTCGCCTTGAGCTGCATGTGACGGGTCATCCCTCTGAAATCCAGCGCCAGATCATAGCCGCCGCTGTCGACCTCGGGCCGCAATACCTCCAGATCCCGGACGTTCTTGCGCCACAGCCCGCGCAATAGCTCGCCGAGGAATACGTGCTCTATGAGGTTTTCGCGGGCGCTGGATTCCGCAAAATGCGCGGGATCCGGCGGTTGGGCCCGCTTCTGTTCAAGTGTTTGTATCATCTGCCTGCCTTCCAAATTGACCGTGACGGCAATTCGCTTCCTGTGGCGGGGAAGTCCACTGGAAGCACAAACAATAGAGCAACAGGGTAAGATATATCCTGTTTTAGGATAATCCGATGTTCGGATCAGTCTTCCGCGCCGATGGCAACTCGCGCGCGCAAACTCGACAAATCCGTCCATTCCACGGAACAAGCCGTCTTGTGCGAATTGATGATCAAGGCGCGCAAGACCGCTGACCTGACGCAGCATGAGCTCGCCAAGCGCCTTCGTCGACCGCAATCCTTCGTCGCCAAATACGAGGGCGGTGAGCGGCGAATCGACGTCTTGGAATTCGTGACTATCTGCCGAGCTATCGGAGCCGATTCTTCAAAACCTTTGAAGAGCTTGAAAAAATCAATTGGACTCCCCTGACCCCTTCACATCGCAGACAAATGCTGCACTTGCGGCTTCGAGATTCGTCACAATAGCGACGCAGTGTCCTGGTCGCGCCGGCTGCCCCTTAAACATCCGCGTTTTTACACAGCCTGGTCCAAAGCGGAAGTGGCGGCATTTCCAGAACATGTCGGCTTGTTCTCCCAACAACGGACATTCGCCGAGGCAAGCGGCACGTCTGCTTTGTGCCAGGGCACAAAGTCGCTGCGCTCCAGCCCGCTGCGCGGGAGCAAGAGCCGAGACGCCGGCATCCGGTCGAGAGGACAGCGATGGCGGGGTGGCAAGGTCAACACGATCAGGTCATGTATTGTCGGCGTGCAACGCATGATCAAGAACAGCAAGGATCATCTGGCAGGCCGGCACCCTGATGCGGCGAGTCACATC
>DATMCM010000436.1:0-3470 GCA_035558335.1 Blastocatellia bacterium
CCCGCTCGCATTTGTGGACACAAAGCCGTACCGCGCGCGGCTCACCCAGATGCAAAAAAGCACCGGGATCCTCGATGCGCTGATCACCGCCGAAGGCGCGATCGGCGGCCACCACGCGATCGTGTGCGCGATGGAGCTGTCATTTGTGGGCGGCTCGCTTGGTTCGGTTGTCGGGGAGAAGATCACGCGGGCGATCGAGGCTGCTATCCAAAGCAGGTCGGCGTTGGTTATTTTTTCGGCTTCGGGCGGAGCACGAATGCAAGAGGGCGCGATCTCGCTGATGCAGATGGCTAAGATTTCGGCTGCGCTGGCCAGGCTCGACGAGGCAGGGCTCCCGTTCATCTCAGTTCTTACAGATCCGACGACTGGTGGAGTGACCGCAAGCTTTGCGATGCTTGGCGATCTGAACGTAGCCGAGCCCGGCGCCCAGATCGGTTTTGCCGGCCCGCGGGTGATCGAGCAGACCATCAAGCAGAAGTTGCCCGAGGGCTTTCAGCGATCGGAGTTCTTGCTCGAGCACGGAATGCTCGACGCGGTGGTTGAACGAAAAGACCTCAAGCAATTCATCGTCGGCTCGCTCGACTTCATGAGCCAGAACGGGAAAAAGACTTTGAAACCGGTCAGCCTATAGGTTGGTGTCTCCCTTCCATTTCACGCACCGGACTCTCTGACTATGGATTTTGCGCAGTCGATAACCTACCTCTATTCGCTCGGTCACGAGGTGCTGGCGGCGAAGTACCGATTGGAAACGATCGGGCTGTTGCTCGCGAAGCTTGGTGATCCGGAGCGTTCGTTCAAGTCTGTGCTGGTCGCCGGGACTAACGGCAAGGGATCGGTTGCGGCGATGATCGAAGCGGTCGCCCGAGAAGCCGGTCATCGCACCGGGCTCTACACTTCGCCCCACCTGGTTCGAATTCAAGAGCGCATTCAAGTCGCGGGGCTCGAAGTCTCCGAAACCGAGTTTGCGCGGTTGGCGACGGACGTCAGGGAGGCGAGCGAAGCGCTAGTGCGAGACGGAACCTTCGCGACGGTTCCCACATTTTTCGAGCAAGTGACGGCGGCGGCGCTGCTTCACTTTCATCGATGTCAGGTCGAGCTTGCCGTGCTGGAAGTTGGACTCGGCGGGCGGCTGGACGCGACTAACGAAGTCGAACGAATCTTGTCGGTTGTGACTTCGATCGACCTCGATCACCAGGAAGTTCTCGGCGCCACGATTGAAGAGATCGCCGGAGAGAAGGCCGCGATCATCGTGCCCGGGGCTCGAGCCGTGATCGGGCGACAACCGCATCAACCCGCGAATGATGTGCTGATGCGCCGGTGTCTCGAGGTCAACGTGCTGCCGGTGTTTGCGAATCAGCCTGCTCATCCGTCGGCGAGCGATTACGGGCGGCTGACTTTCGATTACGAGTCCACGAATTCGAACTACAGGCGGATAATGCTCGGGCTTCGCGGAAGGCACCAGGCCGACAACGCCGCCGCCGCCATCGAAGCTTGCGAGGCGCTGGACGAGCTTGGCTTCAAGATACCGCGGGAAGCGATCGTACTCGGTCTGCGTAAGCTGAACTGGCCCGGCAGGCTCGAAAGGATTGATTCTTCGCCACCGTTGCTCTTGGACGGAGCGCACAATCCCTCGGGCGCCCGCTCGCTGAGAGAATATCTGGTTGAGTTTTGGGACGGCCCGCTGACTGTGGTGTTCGGAGCGATGGCTGACAAAGACATCGAAGGAATGGCAACAGCACTCTTCGATCTGGCGACAACCGTAGTACTCACGCGCGTTCGCGATAGTCGCGCCGCGGCGGGCGCGCGATTGGGCAAACCGGCGCTGGTGCGGCCAGCCAATCTGATCTTCACAGAGACAGTTAGGCAAGCGCTTTCATGGGCTCGCAGTGTGACGCCGCGCGAAGGACTGATCGTTGTCGCCGGTTCGCTGCATCTTGTCGGCGAGGTTAAGCACCTGATCGACGAAGAGGATTCGCAAAGCGCGGCAATGTGAAAGAGAAGGACTGAGGACTGAGGACTGAGCACTGAGGACTGGGGACTGAAAACTGAGGACTGAGTAGAGGATGGATGATTGAGGCTTGGTTTGGACACGAGAAGCTATCGAGGTTCGGATTCTACACGCTCAGTCCTCAGTCCTCAGTCCTCAGTCCTGAGGTAAGCTATGGCGTATGAACTGAAGGGACGAGACGACATCTATCGGGGCCGGGTGTTCGGAGTCTCTCTCAGCAAGTTTCAATCGGCAACCAAGGGAGAGGTCGAAATCGAGATCGTCCATCACAACGGAGGCGCGGGCGCGCTGCCGGTGTTTGAAGATGGGACGATCGCGCTGGTGCGCCAGTGGCGCTATCCGCTCGGCCGTTACTCGCTCGAGATTTCGGCGGGGAGGATTGAAACCGGCCAGTCGCCAGAGGAAACGGCGCGTCGCGAGCTTGAAGAGGAGATGGGACTGCGCGCAACCGAGATGCAAAAGCTCAGCGAGTTCTTCGTCGCGCCGGGTTGGTGCGAAGAAAAGATTCACGTGTACCTCGCGCGTGGCCTGCAAGCGTCGAGTCAGGATCTGGATGACGATGAAGAGATCGAAGTGGTGCGTATGAGCCTTAACGATGCGCTGGCTAGAGTGCGTTCGGGCGAGATCGACGATGCGAAGTCGATCGTCACGTTGTTGCTCGCCGTGCCACTGCTGCAACGTTCGAGATGACCTGTACGGGCGGCCCTCCGTGGCCGCCCCTCCTCACGCAATCTGTTACGGTCGCAAACGGAAACGAGGGGTGGCCACGGAGGGCCACCCCTACACGGCCCGAGCGTTATTGGTAAGCTTTGAAGACTCTCAAAACAATCCTGGTTTATCTGTGGGCGCCGATCGCCAACTTGCTGTGGTACACGCATACGGTGGTGATGGCGACGATTTCGCTGCTGCTTTGGCCCTTTGACCGAACCGGCGCCATGCAGCACTGGTGCGCGCGAACGTGGTGCCGGCTGATCGCCTGGTCCATCTTTTCGTGGATACACGTAAGCGGGACCGAGAACGTTCGGCCCGATAAGAACTACGTCTATATGGCGAACCATTCGAGCTTGATTGACACACCGGCATTGTTTGCTTACCTGCCCTATCAGTTTCGGATCATGGCTAAGAAAGAGTTGTTCTATGTTCCGTTCATGGGTTGGCACTTGTGGACGGCCGGAAATTTTCCGGTTGACCGCAGCGACGCACGCAAGACCGCGAAGAGTCTTCGCCGGGTGATCGAAGGCGTGCGCGGCGGCAAATCGTTGGCGGTGTTTCCGGAGGGCTCGCGCTCACCTGATGGCAGGCTGCTGGAGTTTAAGAGTGGAGCTTTCAAGATCGCGATGCGCGCCGGAGTTCCGATCGTGCCGGTGACGATTCGGGGCACGCGTCAGAACCTGCCGAAGGGGTCACTCGCGCCTCGACCCGGTAGAGTCGATGTGATCATCGGCGTGCCAATCCAGACGAC
>DATMCM010000437.1:0-5705 GCA_035558335.1 Blastocatellia bacterium
CGAGCGGTGTGGTAATCAACGAGTTTAGAACAAACGGTCCCAATGGCGCTGATGATGAGTTCATTGAGCTGGTTAATGGTTCCGATTCATTCCCAATTCTGTGCCGAACGGGACCGTGAGCCGAAAGGAGAAAATTACGAATGGCTTACACGTATGAACAACTCAAGCACATGACGCTGGCCCTGCTTCGAGAGATCGCGGCGTCGATCGACCACGAAGCTGTTCAGGGCTACACCCAGTTGAACAAGGAACACCTGATCCCGGCGATCTGCACGGCGCTCAACATCGATATGCACGAGCATCATCAGGTCGTGGGCTTGAACAAGGCGGAGATCAAGGCAAAGATCAAGGGACTGAAGGCGAAGCGTGATGCGGCAATTGCAGCGCACAACCACGCACAGTTGAAGCAAATCCGCCGGCAGATTCACCGGGTGAAGCGGACGATCCACAAGGCTACGGTCTAGAGGGGGGAAGAGTCATTGGGAATTGAGAACTGGGAATTGCAAATTGGAAATTGAAAATTGAAAATTGAAAATTTGACGGCTCTCTAAACTCTTCGACAAACTCGCTATCTTGCAGACTTCAATTTGCAGTTTTCAATTTTCAATTTGCAATTTTCAATTCCTCCGGCTTTTTCCTTCGGCTTTCTCCCTTATCTTCGCTTCGTCCCAAAGAGCGTCCATCTCGACGTGATCCGAATCGGCGGGCTTGCGGCCTTGCTCTCGCAAGCGATCTTCGATGTAACGAAATCGCCGACGGAACTTTCTGTTTGACGCTTTGAGCGCGCTTTCTGGATCGACGCCCAGCAGCCGCGCGACATTGACCGCAACGAACAACAGGTCGCCCACTTCGCCAGCGATCGCCTGGTGCGAACGCGGCTCAGTCGCAACCGCCTCCTTCAGCTCTTCCACCTCTTCGTCGAGCTTCTCGAGTACCGATGCCACGTCGGGCCAGTCGAAGTCTACCCGCGAGACCTTGGTCGTCATCTGAAACGCTTCCATCAAGCCGGGCAGGGACGTTGATACGCTGTCGAGCATCGAGCCCTCGCCGCCGGCTTTGCCTTTCGCTTGTAGCTCGGCAGCTTTGATTGATTCCCAGTTGCGAAGCACCTCGCTGGACGTCTGAGCATCGTCCTCACCAAACACGTGCGGATGACGCCGAATCATCTTGGACGTGATGCGTTTGATGACCTCAGCGACCGTAAAACGGTCTTGTTCCGCAGCGATCTGGCTGTGGAAAACCACTTGAAGCAGCAAGTCGCCGAGCTCGCCCAAAAACTCTTCGTCATCGCCTTCGTCGATGGCTTCGATGACCTCGTAAGCCTCTTCAAGCAGCATGGGCTTGAGGCTTTCGTGGGTCTGCTCGCGGTCCCAGGGGCAGCCGCCCGGCGCGCGCAGTCGAGCGATCAACTCGACCAGCTCTCGGAACTCTTCACCGGCTTGGTTGCGGGATGAATCAGTCATTGTCGGAATCTACAAGACGAGCGCACAAAGAGCAAAGAGCGAAGGCGCAAAGGACAAGACTCTTACGTCTTGCCCTTTGCGCTTTGCCCTTCGCTCTTCGTGCCGTCCGGTGTTAGCATGGCGTTCCCCGGTTCATCCAATGGTCCAGAGTGAAGAATATGTCAGACGAAAGAGAGAGTACTTTCAAGGTTACCGACAGGCGCAAGTTCAACGTAGACGGCTCGCCGCGCGACCAGAGCGCCGCGCCCGAGATTGTCGCGGTCGCGCATGACTCCGACGAGTCGCAATCGACTCCCGTCGAGACGCAATCCGCCACGCCCGAGCCTGGCAACGCAGCCGGAAGCGAGTCCAGTAACGTCGTGTCCTTTCCCGGCGAATCGGCAAGGAGCAGAGATTACACCGGACCTTCATCTTCGAGCTCCGCGCCCTCGGCAAGTCCGCCTCCGAGCGACGCTCGCACGGCGGGCTCTGTGAGCTCGAATGCTCAGCAGGGTGCTGCCGAACAGGCCTTCAGCAAAGTCGCCGGGCCAAGACCTGCCGGCGTTCCCGAAGCCTCGCTGCTCGACTTGCTTGATATGCTCGCGGTTCAGGCAGCTCTGCATCTCGGGATGCTCCCCGCCGAGAATCAGGAGAGACTTCCGATCGACCTCCAGGTCGCGCGCCACTTCATCGATATGCTCGCGGTTCTTCAAGCGAAGACGCGCGGAAACCTTAACGATGAGGAGGAGAGATCGCTCGAGAATGCTCTTGCCGAGCTTCGAATGAGGTACGTGGAGGTATCGAGGGGTCAATGAGGGTCACCTTCCTTGGGACAGGCACTTCGGTCGGCGTGCCCGCGGTCGGCTGCGAGTGCACAACCTGTCTCTCAGAGGATACACGCGACAAGAGGCTCCGCACATCGGTTTTGATCGAACATCGCGGGCAGCATATTCTGATCGACGCATCAACCGATTTTCGCCAGCAAGCCTTGCGCATCAGACTTAAGAAACTCGCTGCAATTCTGTTCACGCACTCACACGCCGATCATTGTTTTGGGTTGGATGACACTCGCCCGATCGTGTTTCGAAATGGCGCGATGCCGTGCTACGCAACGGAAAAGACCTGGGAGGGACTCCGGCGAATTTACGCATATGCTTTCGAGCCCTCCGGCTATACGGGAGTGCCGCAGATCATTCCGCACACAATCGACGGCGACTTCGAAATGCTGGGGCTGCGCGTCGAGCCGCTTACGGTGATGCACGGCGGATTGGAAGTGACCGCCTTTCGAATCGGGGGCTTTGCATATGTGACGGATTGCAATGTGATTCCGGAAGAGACGTGCGCGCGGCTTGGCGGTTTGGACTTACTTGTGATCGACGCTCTGCGATTCAAGAAGCACCCGACGCACATGACTGTCGACGAGTCGCTGAGCTACATTGGACGGCTGAAGCCTCGGCGTGCCTTGCTGACCCACATCTCGCACGACATCAAGCACGAAGACGCCAGCGGTCATCTGCCGGCCGATGTCGAGATCGCTTACGACGGGTTGAGCATCGAGATCGAGTAGCGCAAGCTGCCAGCTTGCGCCGTGCGGACTCACGGGAGCGCGCAAGCTGCCAGCTTGCGCCGTGCGGACTCATGGGAGCGCGCAAGCTGAATCTTACGCCCTGAATTCGGCCGCCCGCCCGACCCTTTGCTCATACGGTGTGTCGGAGCAAGCTGGCAGCTTGCAGCACGTTTTGACATGAGAATCATTCGTGACATAAAGGATCCTGAGCTCAAGACGCCGACGGTACTCACCTTCGGCGTGTTTGACGGCCTGCATCTGGCTCACCAACAAATAGTGAGCCGGGTCGTAACACGCGCGCGGGCCACTCAGATGCCTGCCACTGTGGTCACGTTTGACCCGCACCCTCGCGCGGTGCTTCACCCTCAGACCGCGCCTCCGCTTCTACAGACCTTCGAGCAAAAGATGGCCGCGTTGGAACGATTCGGCGTCGATCAGGCCGTTGTCCTGAACTTCACGCCCGAGTTGGCGACAGTCACCGCCGAGGCTTTTCTTTTGGAGACGATCTTCGGTCGACTGGATGCTCGCGAAGTTTACCTGGGGCACGGATTCGCCTTTGGCCATAACCGCGAGGGCCGCTTTGCGCTTCTAAAGGAAGTAGCCGAGCGCTTGAATCGAGTCGCCGAAGAAGTCCCTGAAGTCATGATTCACACTCATCGCGTCAGCTCGACTATGATTCGCCGTCTGTTGAGCGCGGGGCGCGTCAACCTCGCTCGCCGAATGCTCGGACGGCCATACGGAATCGAGAGCCGAGTGATCGAAGGCCGCAAGCTTGGCAAGACGCAGCTTCAATATGCGACTGCGAACTTGAAACCGCAGAACACGGTCGTCCCTGCCGAAGGTGTTTACGTTACATTGACCTTCGCCGAAGGCGAGTGGCGGCGGTCGGTCACCAACATCGGGCACCGCCCCACGTTTGGCAGCGAGCCTGAGGTAACCGTCGAGACTCATGTAGTAGACTTCGACGGCGAGTTGTACGGCGAGAAAATTCGTGTACGATTCCTCCATCGTTTGAGGGGCGAGCAGAAGTTTGAATCGGTAGACGCGCTTCGCAAACAGATTGATCGCGACTACCGGCGCACCGTCAGGTATTTTGAGATGGAATCGGTCCGGCGCAGCTTCGAGTTTCAATAGCCAGCCACCGCCTTCCCGGCGTTGGCCACCACTAGAATTGCTTCGAGCAGTCAAACATCCCGGAGGTTCACACAATGAGGAATGCAATCAAGCTGGCAGGTCTCTTTCTGTTTTTGGTTGTATCGCCCTGCACAGTGGCCCGTGCGCAGGAGATCAAGCCCGAAAAACGCGTGCTGATCAAGGAACTCTACCTTGCGACCCGAGCCGACAAGTTGGCGGACAGCTTCACCAACGTGCTCTTGACCCAGATGGAGCGCGACGTGCCCAAGATGATTTCAGAGACGCCCGAAATGGCAGATCTCATCAACAGGGAACGAGAACAGGCGCAGAAGACGATCGTCGAGACTTCGGGTCGCGTCCTCCGGCGATTCAAAGAGCTGATGCCAGATCGGATCAACTTCGCCGAAGTGATGGAGCAGATGTTCTATCCGATCTACGACAGGTTCTTTACCGAAGAAGAACTGAAGGACCTGGTCGCATTCTACAAGTCGCCCACCGGCCGGAAGTCGATCGAAGTGATGCCGCAGTTGATGCAAGATGCAGTACAGCGTTCGAACAAGGCCCTGAATGCGAAGGTGATGGCACTGCTGACGGAAGTCATGCAGGAAGAGAAAAAGAACATCGGCAGATCCAGCGCCAAGCATTAGTCAGGCTCGCGCGGCGCGTCCGGCAGCTGGATGCCCGGTTCGGTAGTGTCACTTACGGTGTGTTGCTTGTGCGCACTTTCTGCCAGCAAACGACGATTGCAAGTAATATCGAGAGGAACGCATATCCGGTCTAAGTAACACCTCACGGAGAAGACGCTTCGACCTCGTCCTCGACATCCGATCTTCGTTCAAATCCAACCTCTTCCGCTCGACTTCTCACCCGGCAGGCCCGGTGATAGAATCCCGCTGCCTTTTGGGTGTTCGTCAGATCATCGAGACGTGAGCGTCTTACCGAACGAGCGGTAGCTGGAGGATAACCAAGAATGTGGGAATCGCTTTCGCACATCAGCGCGCTAGGTGTCTTTCTGGCCATCGCCTCCGTTGGTTTCCTATTCCTGGTCATCTCGCTCGTCTTTGGAGAAGTCTTTCAGCATTTTGACTTCGCGCACGACATCGGCCACGATCTCGGCCACGGAGGGCCGGGCTTCTTCAGCATCCAGGGCATCGCCGTTTTCGTCACCGCATTTGGCGCAGTCGGGGCGATCGGCACCTACCTCGGCTACGGCGTCTTTCCCAGCTCCGGCTTTGGATTCATAAGCGGGATCGTGTTGGCGACGCTGGTCTACTTTTTTGCAAGCTTCCTTTATGGCCAGCAAGCCTCGAGTACCACGACGTCGGCCGAGCTTGTCGGGCGCACCGCGCAAGTCTCGGTTGGGATACCGGAAAACGGCGTCGGACAGGTCCGCTGTCTGGTTGGCGAAACAATGGTCGATAAGATTGCTCGGTCGAGGAACGGCAGCGCTATCGCTCATAACTCTGCGGTCAGGATTGAAGAGATAGTCGGAGAATCCGTTATCGTAAGCCCGATCACTGACCCGCAACCGACCCATAAGGTCACACAGTCCTGAAGGAGCC
>DATMCM010000438.1:0-16172 GCA_035558335.1 Blastocatellia bacterium
CGTGCTCACTATCGAAAGCATTTGCTTGCCGAAACGGTCCGCAACCGGGCCTGCGGCAAGCGCGCCGATCAATGAAGCCACGCCAACGATGATAAAGAAGAAACCGACCTCGCGAGTCTTCAGCCCGACGCTCTTCTGCAACCACGAGCCGAGATAAGAGAAGAACCCGACAAATCCTGCCGACACCAGGAACGCGGCAGCGATGCCCGCGACTCGCTCGCGGGTCTCGAAGACTATGCGTATGTTGTCGAACCGGCGGGCTACTCTTGTCGAAAGATCCTCTTCAATAAAGTGCCGGTCTTCGGGCAACAAGAACAACACCAGCACAAAGGCTACGACGGCCAGCGTTCCGAAAAACGCGAAACTTGTGCGCCAGCCTTGCCATTGTGCCAGGACTGAAGCGACTGGCACTCCGATCACCAGGGCAGCGAAGTAACCGGCCTGCACGACGCTCATCGCGACGCCGCGACGTTTGTAAGGAAAGAAATTCGCTACGTAAGCGATCGAACAAGTCGAGAACGTGCCCGAAGCGAGACCGGTGAACACTCGCGTGGCCGCCAACAACCGCGCATCGCGAATCAAGAACACAGACAGTAGTGAAAGACAAAACAGCACGCAGGCCAGCAGCAGGAATTTTCTTCGGCCAAACTTGTCGGAGAGCGGACCGACCAGCAACGCCGCCGTAGCAGCGGCCAGCGCGTAGGCCGGGATCATCCATCCGCCGACCTGGCCGACGTCGAGGTTGAACTCGCCGGCGATCAGCGGCAGAAGCGGCGAGACCATCTGGTTGTCGCTGTTGCCCAGAAAGAAGATGAGAAACAGGATGGCCATCACGACGCCGGCTCCCGCGGGAACGCTCGCGGTTTTTGCAGATTCTTGTCCGGTTCGTGACGCTGGCATTCGCTCCTTGTGACTCGACCGATGCTAGAGGAGCTCGCGCTGGCGTGTCAATAAGCGCGCCTTCGCGATTGTACGACCGCAAAGCGGTCTCCTATCTATAGCACCGGGCAAGCAGCATCAGCCGGGCCACATTGCTATCGCCAGGAGGCCGCAACGCCGCCAGCGCAAAACAGTAGGATTGCGAAGAGTGACACGCATCCCGGGAATCCACGTCGTTCGGAATCGACTTAAGCGCATGCTAGAATCGTGGCCGCCGATGAAGCTGACGATACTTGGTTCGGGCACAGGCGTTCCGAATGGCGAGCGTAGCTCTTCCGGTTACTTTGTCGAGACCGGAAACGCGCGGATCATGATGGATTGCGGCGCGGGCACGCTGCACGCGTTGGCGCGCTACGGCTTGCCGTGGGAGCGGATGACTCATTTGTTTATCAGCCACTTTCACCTGGACCATATCGGCGAACTCGCTTCACTCTTCTTCGCCTTTCGTCATGGAAGGCAAAGCTCGCGAAGCCAACCATTGACTGTGATAGGACCCCGAGGGCTTGACGATATTCTCAGCGCGCTAAAGCAACTATTCGGGTCGAACCTGTTTAGTCCACAGTTTCCGGTCGAGCTTCGAATGCTCGCTCCGAATGAGCGAGTCGAGTTGGGGAATGATGGGCTGTTGTCCGTCGCCAAGACTCCACACACTGACGAGAGTCTGGCGGTGAGGATCGACAGCGACGGCCAGACGATTTGCTACACCGGCGACACCGGTTTCAGCGAAGATGTCGCGCGCTTCTTCAGCAAGACTGACCTATTGGTCTCGGAATGTTCTTTTAAAATGCGGCGCGAGGGAGTTCCGCATTTATCGGTGGAGGAGGTTGGGAAGATGGCTGATCTGGCAGAAGCCAGTCGATTAGTTGTAACTCACTTTTACTTCGAGGTGAACGAGGCTCAACTTGAGAAAGAGATCGAGGAGCACTACCCGGGTGAGGTCTTAATCGGACGAGACGGCATGATCGTGGATTTCTGATAAATGACGATGTCTTCCTCTTCCCATCCAGCTAATAACGGCATTCCATTGATAGCAACAGATTTGAACAGCACGCGCGTTCGCCGCTTGCTGATCATCGGCCTCGGAGGGCGGATCAGGCTCAAAACCAGGGGCAAATTGACGCTTGCTCTGTTGATTTTCGCGGTCTCATTCTCCGTAAAGGCCCTGGTGGCGGTTGATCTCTCGCCTGTGATGCATACCACCGCGCAGGTTCACGGAGGTATGGCGTTGCGCTACCACCGCGACGCAGTCTCGATAGTCGAAGGTCGCGGTTTGCTGGTTCCTGATAACTGGGACAGCTCGGACACCCAGCTCCTCGCGCGTCCCCCAGGCTATCCTATCTACCTCAGCGCTATCTACGCGACTCTGGGGAAGAGCTACTTCAATGTTCAATTGGTTCAACAAGTACTAAACTCGATTTCTCCGATACTGATCTTCCTGATAGCCGGCAGGCTTCTGAGCTGGCCCGTGGGAGTCGGAACGGGGTTGCTGGCCGCCGTGTCACACCATCTTAGCTACTACTCGAGTTTTGTCCTGCCGGATTCAATTTGCGCGCTGCCTATCCTCTTGGCGATCTACCTGCTGGTCAAGACCGAACATGGAACCGGCCGAAGGTGGTGGGTCTACGCTTTTGCGGGTCTAATGATCGGACTCTCAGTGTGGCTCAGACCTAACTCAATGTTGATGGGACTATTCTTAGCCGTAATGTTGACGTTGATCTCGGTGAGGCGGCGGCAGGTGATGAAGCGCGCGTGGTTGCTTGCAATGACACCTTTTCTCGTCATTGCGCCGATCACCATCCGAAATTATCTGATCTTTCGCGAATTCATCCCGATCAGCATAAATACCGGCATCGTTCTCTGGGAAGGCATTGCCGATGGAGGCGGGGAGAGTTTTGGCGCGGTCGGCAACGACGTCTTAGTCGCGGAACAAGAAGCAGCATTGTACAACGACCCACGTTATGCAGAATCATGGTCCACGCCTGATGGAATCAAGCGGGACCGCGAACGAATGAGAAAGAGCCTCTGGGTCATCGCGAGTCATCCCATCTGGTTCGCGGGGACAATGATTCGGAAAATGGCCGATATGTTGAAGTACTCCGCGGAAGCTCCGCTCGTTTTCAGAGCCACCGACACGGAACTGGTTGAAGCGGGCGCGGACGCCAAACAGGTACGAGACAAGAGCGATGAGCAGGAAGGATGGATGTCTGTTCGTGAGAACTCTCGTTTGAGGAGCATTGCCTTTGGCGAGAGCATTAGGTGGACACGCCCTTTGGTAAGAGCCGTTCAGAGAATCGCGAAGGAGACCATGTTGTTGTTCGTTCTGCTTGGCGGAGCGATCGTGCTCTTTCTGAGCGCCCGGAGATGGCTCTACATAATGATGGTCCCGCTTTATTACCTGTTGATCCAGTCAACCATGCACACCGAGTTTCGCTACACTCTGCCAATGCAGTATTTTCTGTTCAGCTTTGCGGCGGTCGTCTGGGTCTTGTTGGGCTTCGTCGCGTGGCATTCGGCCAAACTGCTCGCGCGGCGTCGCCCGAAGGCGGACAAAGAAGTCCCAAGCGTTGTGTAAGAGACTCGATGAACTCAGTCTCTGATTCGGTTCCAATTAGTTTGTTGTGGATGAGGTGAAAGATGATTCATCATTTGAGCAAAATTACGATCGGTTGTATCTGGCTTTTGTGCGCTTCAATAGTTCCGGGCGGTGAAACACACTCGCGGCGAGTCGAGCAGGACTCGCCGGCGCAAAGCCCGCAGCCGCGCCCAGATGCTCACGTCATAATGATCTCAATCGATGGATTGATCCCCGAGTATTACACTCAACCATCGAGGCTCGGCCTGCGCGTTCCGAATCTTACCAAGATGAAACTTGGCGGCTCGTACGCTGATGGCGTCGAAGGCGTCTTTCCATCGGTCACCTATCCGGCTCATACCACATTGATCACCGGGGTAAGGCCGGCCACTCACGGCATAGTCAATAATCGCGTCTTCGAGGCTCCGACGGCGCCGCAGACCGGCGAGTGGTACTGGTTCTCCGAAGCACTGATGACCGAGACTCTGTGGTCGATCGCAAAGAAAGCCGGACTCGTCACCGCCAACGTCGGATGGCCAGTGACCGTCGGAGCGGACATCGACTACAGCGTGCCTGAGATCAAAGATCCGAGCGAGAGCCCGGCCGGCGATAAGTCCAGAAAACGCGTCTTGCAGTATTCGACTCCGGGGCTTATCGAAAAAGCGATGGCCGCCGCGGGGGCGGGAGCTGACAGCTCGACCGACGGCCGGCGCGCGGCGATCAGCGAATACATAATAACGAGCTACAAGCCAAACCTGATGCTCATCCATTTCATCGAACTGGATGGCGCGCATCACGACAACGGTCCGCGCAGCGCAGCAGCGTTGCCGTTTGCCGAGCGAATGGATCAATACGTCGGGCGGGTCATCGAAGCCTCTCGCAAAGCAGGCATCTTCGATCAAACGACTTTTTTTCTCGTCTCCGATCACGGCTTCGCCGAGGTCAACAAGAAATATGAGCCCGGCGTCGTGTTAGTCAAAGAGAAGTTGATTACACTCGACTCAGGCGGAAAGCCGGTGGATTGGAAAGCGGCCGTCTGGTCCGCGGGCGGCTCCTGCGCGATCGTACTCAAAGACCCAAACGATAAGGAGACCGCCGCGAAGGTCACGGCGGTCTTCACAAAGATTGCGTCCGCAGAAAAGAGTCCGATCAATCGCGTGCTCAACCAGCCAGACCTCAAGAAGCTGGGTGCAATCCCGAATGCGCTGCTTATGCTTGATGCTGCGCCGGGCTATGCATTCGACGGCGCGCTGACCGGACCTGAGACTCACGACTCAAAGAATTATCGCGGAACGCACGGCCAGTTGCCCTCGCGAGCCGAAATGCGTTCGTCGTTGATCGTGTACGGCGCAACGGCTCGAGTTGGCGCTCGAATGTCCATCGTGCGGATGGTCGACATCGCCCCGACCGCAGCGGCAGTTCTCGGGCTGAGCTTCTCGGACGCTGAAGGTCTACCCGTTGCAGAAATGCTAAAGCCCGGGGTTATTCAGCCTCAACCAAAGCCGAAAAAGCACTCCAAGAAAGAGTCAAAACCCGGAATCTGAAGATCTAGCAGCTTGTCGTTCGAGCGTCAGCTTGCCTTATCTTCACGCCGAGCACTATCAACTCAAAGCACGAACTCCGCGCTGTAGCGTTCTGCTGCTGGGGTCTTGAAGTCCTCCTTTTGCCTGCGTATCAGGTATGCGCCAAAACCGGTCACTTTGTTGAAGCCGTGTAGTGCTGGTGCTATGATCGAAGCCGAGGGTGTTAGTCCGATGCGTCTCTCCAGCAGTCAGTGGTCAAGTGCGAGGGGCCGGTTGTTCTCGCATTTGATTCTTGTAGTCATTCTGACCTCGCCTCTGGCTTCCGCGCAGTCCTCGCTCCAGAACGCTGTCGACCTCAAACAGAACGCCGGGGCTTCGTTTGACGCAGGACAGAGCGCACAGCAACGCGGCGAATTGACCCTTGCGGTGAAACATTACACCGACGCTATCAAGGCCGACTCCTCTTTGTTTCAAGCTTACTACCAGCGAGCAACGGCATTCATTGCGCTCGGCCGGGAAGCCGAAGCCGAAGCAGATCTCAAACGGGTTCTAGAGCTCGATCAGAGCTTCGCGCGCGCGCATCGCGCGCTCGGACAGCTCTTGCTCGATCGCGGACTCACCGAGGAGGCTAAACGCGAGCTAGCGCGGGCCATCGAGCTGGAGCCGGGGCTTCCGGGAGTTCGGAGCTTCTACGCGAGTGCGCTGATCAAGAGCGGGCAGCCGGAGCGAGCGGTAGAACATCTCCAGATTGCAATTGCGCGCGGCGAAGAGGTTGCGCTCTGCGCCGCGTTGCTTGGTGTGGCCCAGGAAAGGCTGGGCAAAACCGACGAAGCGTTTACGGCTTACTCGCGCGCCATTGATCTGGACGCGGCGAATGCAACCGCGCGAGAAGGCCGAGGGCGGCTGTTCGAAAAACGTGGCGAGCTTGGGAAAGCAATCGAAGACTATTCCGCAGCTTACCGAGCGCAGCCTTCGCCCGACCTCGCGCTGAAGCTTGCGCAGGTTCACGCTCGTGCCGGCCAGTTGCAAGCTGCAATCCAGCTCTACCGCGGCTTGCTCAGGGACAAACCAGAGGATTTCGCACTGAGAGCCGAGATGGCGCGGTTGATGAACGAGAACGGACAGACCGAAGAGGCGGCCAGGGAAATTGCGACAATGGTCACCGCCCGCCCGCGCGATCCAAAGCTGCTGGTGATCGCCGGTGATTTCTACTTTAAGGACAAGCCGGAAGCTGCCGCTCCGTTCTACCGTCGAGCGATGGAGGCCGACCCAAATTACAACCTCGCGCGGGTCCAGCTCGGTGCATCGTTAGTCCGCTCGATGCAGTATCAAGACGCGCTGCCGGTGCTGAACGACGCCATTGCTCGGGAATCCGGCAACTACGCCGCCCACGCGAGTCTTGCGACCGCGCTGTTCAAGCTCAAGCAGTACCCGAACGCTGCGGGCGAGTTCGTCTGGCTGATTCGCGCGCGCCCCGAGATCGCGGCAAGCTATTACTTTCTGGCGAACTCGTTCGAGCACCTCGGCGACTGCGAACAGGCGCTTCGCTGTTATCAGGAGTATGTGCGGCGCGCCGACCCGGCAGTCAACAAGACCGAAGTTGAGGAAGCAACCCTTCGCGTCGCTCAGTTTCAAAGACTAGCCAAGGAAGGCAAATGCAAATCGCCGAGCAAGTCAAAAGGAAAATGAACCCGCTTGCCTGCGGTCTGATTACGGCGACTTCACGAATCTGCAGGCTCGCGTTGGCCGGTCGTCTGCTCTGTCTGATTTGCCCTTTGGCGATCGCGGCGGCGAAAAGTCAAGATGTTCCACAACCTCCGCTTCCCGTCGATCCGACGCCGCTCATAGAGTTGCTTTCCGCGACCGAAAAGTCTCAGCTTGAGGAGGCCCGCAACCACAAGAGGGAAGTGGAATTCTATGTCAGGGTAGGCGACTCTCATCTTGATATGGCCCGCTCCTCGATCAAAAACGGGGATTATCGAACATCCGAGCGCGAGCTGGACATCTACAACAAAGCGATGACCGAGGCTATGAAGGCGACGCTCGCGCAGCAGGACGGACGGCGAGGACTTGCCAAGAAGATCGAGCAGCAGCTCTACAAGCAGATCAAGACGCTCGAGGGGCTCGAGGTCCTGTTTCCATTCGAGCGTCAGCAGTTCGCGTCTGCCGCCCTTAAACTCGCGAAGCAGCTTCGCGTTCAAGCGTTGAACGCGGCGTTTGCATCCGGAGAGACCCTGAAGGATCCGGAGGAGCAAAAGAAGACCGGGTCGCCGAACAAGGATGGCTCGGCGGCGGTAGAGAAACCGTTCGCGGCAAAAGTGGCTAATCTCATGATGGGTTGGAGCTCCGAAAGACATCGGGCTCGCGTGTCTCGCGTAGGCTATGCTTTTCGCGCCGATCGCTTAGAGCTTGCACAGGCGCGCGGCGACTACTTGACCGATGAAGAGGACATCAAGGTGCGGGAAGCGCAAACCGCCGACGCGCGAGCAAAGGTTTTCATGCGGATCGCCGATCGGAGAATTCAGCTCATAACCGGGAACGCTCCTGCGCCCGTCGAAAAGCAGTCCGGGAAGAAAGGCGAGAAGAAGGCCCAGGAGGAGGAACGCGAGTGGGGCGTTCTCAAAACTACGAGCAAGACCGAGTTGCTGAAGCAATACTCGCGCGCGGTCGAAGAATGCATGGCCAAGATCGAGGACGCCTACGAAAGAAACCCGAAGAGCACGGCGTTACCGAAAGCGCTGACGACCCTTCGCGAGGCGACCGCACGACACTTGCAGGCGCTGAAGGCGCTTGCGGGTCAGGTTGCCGACGAAGATGAGAAGCGCGCTCTGCAGGACGCGATAGAGGAAGCCGAGCTTGCCAACAAAGGGGCCAGCGAAGGAATCAAAGCAAAGTGACGGAGGTGGCGTCTTACACCTCAATGTTCCGCGCGGTCTAGGCATCGCTGCCGCATTAATAGAGTTCAACGGCACGTAGCCTCAAGGGTTTCGCAAAGAGAGTATCTCTCATGAAAGTAGTTCTTCTAATATCTGCTCTTCTTTTGTCCGTAAGCACTTTGGCCCGGAACCAATCAGCTGGAGAAGCTACAGGTCCGATCAGCAAGCAGGAGATGCTCTCGATGCTGAAGGATTCGGAGGCGCGTCGGCTGTCACAGGCCGATATCGCAACGGAAGTCAGTCGGCGAGGCATTGCTTTCTTAGCCGACGAAAAAACTCTCGCCGAGTTGCGTGTGGCTGGGGCTAAAGCCTTTCTGGTCGACACAATCAATCGCGCGGCACAGAATGCAGGCAAGCCGCTCGCTTCTGAACCCCAGATTGTCGACAACGAAGCCAACGCTCGCACGCAGGCCGAAGCCGCCGCCAGGCTTCCACTGCTAGAGCAAGCTCGCGTACATGCCCTGCAGTTTGCCGAAGAGCTTCCAAACTTCGTTGTCACCCAGACCGTCGCCCGATACTTGCAAAGCCCAAACACCAGGGACTGGGAGCTACAGGACAAGCTTGAAATTGAACTGACTTATCAAGTCGGTAAGGGCGAGGTATTCAATCTCCTTCGCATAAACGGAGCGCCAGCCCGACAGTCCTACGAAGCGCTTGGGGGATCGACTTCTACGGGAGAATTCGGCTCGATACTCGCTGCCCTGTTTCTTCCCAATTCAAAGGCGGAGTTCAAAGAGGTGAAGCGGGAGACTTTTCGCGGTAGGACGACCGTTGTGTATGACTTTAAGGTACGGAGGGCGAATTCGACGAATCAAATCTCTGATAAAGACAGCGGGCGGAAAACGATAGCGGGGTACAGCGGAAGCGTATGGATCGACACCGAATGCAAGTGTGTGCTGCGCGTCGAAGATTCAGCGGACGAGATTCCGGCTGGTTTCCCGGTCAGTCTATCCGAGAACGCGGTCGAGTACGACTGGGCTACGATTGCCGGCGGGCGATACCTGCTGCCGATCCGTGCCGAAGTGTTACTTGGACGGGACAGTACGAAGGTGTACACACGCAATGTCATCGAGTTCACTAACTATCGGAAGTTTGAAGGTAAGATAAAGTTGGATCCGAACTAGGCAATCGTCAACTTCGACGACGCTAACTTTGAGCTGTCAGCTGCTCTGTGAAACTGCGTTTCATGGCATCTTGTAGTTACTGTGCAAAAAGAAGGCCCCTTCGGAGATTGTCTGCTGCCTTATGACAACCGCCGAAGAGGCTCTCGCGAGAGTAAATCACTATATGATCTACGTTGTGGCGCGCTTTCGCTTAAACACGAAGGCCGGCGACACCTGGCCCGACTTCGGAAGCCGCACTTCGATCGACACCTCTTGTTTGACCGGCACCCGCTTATTGATCTTCTTGTCCACGCTTGAGACTTTCTTGCTTGTACCCTTTCCGGTGTAGTACTTATCCTCGAACCGGATCTTCTTGAGTTGTTTCCCGTCAACCCAGATCTCAGTCTCGTCGTTTCGGAAGAACCGCCCGCTCAACCGAAGCGCAGGTTTTTCGCCGTCGATGTACTCGGCCTCGTTGATTATCGGCAAAGGCCAAACGTCGAACGTGCCTGTGGATAGCGTTGAGGCGGAGTTGCCTGAGCCGTCGATGACAGTTACCCGAACCCTCGCCTTTTCAGTCTGAAGGTCGATGGGTATCTCCCACTCAAAGCTCTGCACACCGCCGCTGCTCGGACCCATGGGCGACCCGATAGTCTGAAACGTCTGGCCGTTATCTGTTGAAAGCTCGATTACACGCTGAATCACTCCGACGTTGTCCGTCTCTGTCCATTTGATCGGCATCATTAGTCCGCCGCCAGTAGTCGTCTGCTTGGTGGGAGATACCACCACGACGCTGGGAGGAGTGACGTCGGGAGGTCCGATCAGCACTTCAAAGGGAGTGAGGTTCACCGACGAAACCGGGAGGTTGACGCCGTCGAGCGCCGTAACTCGGATCCTGGCGTTGGTTGTCGGGACCGAAGGTATCCGCCAGTCGAAGCTTCGGGGCGTTGCATCCAGATTGGCTATCACACTGAACGTAGTGCCGTCGGCAGAGAACTCCACCTTCTGGCTGATGATTTTCTTATCGTCGGCGGCGTCCCATAGGATCCGCGTGAACGTCCCTACCATCAGGCGCTCGCCGCCAACAGGGAAGCGAAGGTTGACTGACGGAGGCGAGTCCACCGGTCCTCCGCCTCCGCTGCCTTCGGAGACGTTGTAAACAACAAGCGCGAAATCTTGATCGGTAACGTCACCGTTGCCGGGCACACCATCTCCGGCGATGTTTGCGGCTATGATGCGAACGGTGAAGTCTCCGGAAACACCATCCGGCGCCCATACCGCTTCGACGTTGTTGAGTTTGTCGGCGGGTCCGCCTTCAGTTGAGACGTTCCCCGCGAAAACATTTCCGAGATACGTCTTGCCCCCAACATCGACTTGCAAGTCCAAATCGTTCACCACTGGACTCGCTGCTGGGTTCCCGGGCGCGTCAGTCCAGACAAGCGTCACTCGGAATGGCTTGGAGGGGTCGGCGACGTGACCTTTCACGGTTATGACCTGGCCGGTATCAGATAGCGGCCGGTCCTGATCAATCAGCAGTCGAGGCACTCCATCGAACGCGCGGCCGATATTGACCAATCCCCAACCCTGATTCCTTCCAGGCAGACTGTCGTTAGCGCCTTCGCCCGTCAGGTAAGTAGCTGAATTGGTCAGCAATGCCTTGATCATCGCCGGACTAGGCGGATGTCCTGCAGCCTGTTGGAAGTACTGGCGAACAAGTGCTGCAGATCCTGCCACTGCGGGAGCCGCGTGACTCGTGCCCGACGACCACGTGTAAAACCCCTGGCCCGGCGGATAGAGCGCAGGGCCGCAAACCCCGCTTGCGTTGTAGAAGGAGGACTGAGAGCGCGCAGCCTGTATGTGAGTGCCCGGCGCGACGATGTCGGGCTTCGAACGCCCGTCGGCCGCCAGCCCGCCTGAAGAGAAGCTTATGATCGAAGAAATATCATCCGCTCCCGCAGTGTCTATTCGACATCCATCCATGCCCGGCCGGAGACCCTCGCTCGCGCCAACCATGATCAGGTTCTTGGCGTTACCAGGTGATGTTAGCTGGCCTCCCGCGCCATGGTTGCCCGAGGAAAAAACGATGCTCATCTCTTGATTGCCTGTCTCTCCAGCGCGTGCGTCTCTCACCATTTTGTCGTATAGCTGACAGGCAGTCGTGTAGGAGTTGTTATACGAACCCCAACTGTTACTTGATATGCGCGCGCCGTCCCGGTACATCATATCTACCATTTCCGCGAACGACGGATTTGTGTACTCAGGATTGAAGATTCGAGTCGCTCCAAGCTTTACAAATGGGTGAACGCCGATTCCAAAGTTGTAGCCGTCGGCGTCCGTAAAAGGAAATCCAGTTTTGACGTTGTACCCGCCGGTTATGGCTGCGTTAAGTGTGCCGTGCCCAGCGGTATCCTGCGGTACGTCGTCGTCCTCGACTGGGCCGGCGTTTCTGGCGTAGACCACCCGAGCGGCTCCCGCCGTATTCAAGAAGTCCTTATGAATTACGTCCGGGTCGAGTACTCCCTGATCGATCCCGGTGTCCGCAATGTCAACTATGAAGTCGGGAGTCGTTGTAAGCCCCTTGGTCTGAAGCCAGCCGAGATAGCCTGGCGTGCCAAGTTGGAACGTTGCATCGTATCGTCCAGCCACTATCAAGTCCTGTTTCTCGTCGAGCAGTTGCGGTGCGGTCCACTCCTCTATCCAGACGACATTGCTCATGCGAGCCACTTCGGCAAGCTTGCGAGCGGTGACTCTTATGCGAACATTGGTGAAGCTCAAGACTTCGGCTGGCTGATCAGCTAGTGATCCGGAGGACACCGCAAGCAGATCTTGAATCTCGCTCTCGGTGCGGCGGCCGGTGGCAAGCTGCACTGTCGCCGTGATCTGCTGATCGGAGTCGAGCAAGATTTCCGGAGCGATCTTGTACGCTGGTTTATATGATCCAGTCCACTGGACAAAGCCTTGCGACGCTTGCTTGAAGCTGTTTATCCGGGCCAAGCCATCGCCGCTTGCGCGCACCAGGTATGCATTGTTGGGAATGTAGGAAAGGACTTCAGCGGAAGAACGCAGCTCCCTAAGCCACTGTTTCTTGACCGGGCCGATCATCTGTACAAGGTAGAGCTGTTCTTCGGAGCCTTCAGCGATCGAGAGCGAATCCGCCGAAACGGGCTCGCCTTCCATGGTGTCGAATGCACCCGCACGCAGCATCAGCATGTTCATGTCGTCGCGCACCGAAGAGCCGGCGGACAAGACGCCCAACCGGTTGGTCGCTTCGGAAGGCGCGGCAAGCAATTGGAAGGCTCCGTAATCCGCGAGGAGCGCGCCGCCATCAGCCAGGACCTTTTCGCGCAGCTCACTGTCGCCCGCCTCGATGACTATTTTGTGAGAGCTTGAACGGCTTCGATAAGACGAGTCGAAAATCAAGCCGCGGGTGCGCTTTGACGAGTCGGAGTGAGTCGGGAATCGTCCTGCCAGAAGGATTGCAAAAATGAATATCGCGGCTGCTGTGAGATGAAAGATTTTTCGAGTCATTGATCTGCTTACTCCCGCCGGGCAGACCGATCTCCCAATTCGAGCTGTGGCAATCTTTTCTCAGCGATACCCTCTTGGTGTTCGCTCATACGAATGGGTTACGGCACTGCTTTGATTTAACAAGAATTAACATCGAAGGGGCAATCGCAACTAAGGTGATTCTGAGAGGGCGGTTCGAGCGATTGAGCGTCTATTTCAAATGTAGCGCGATGGTAAGTTAAGGTCGTAGGTGAGTCAATAGTTTTCACCTTGACAAAGACACCTAGTAAAACCGCGCAACTCTCGAATCGACAACGGTTGAAGGCAGCGTCGCTGCGATGCTAGGCTGGTGATCGCTCTTGAAGAAAACACCCTATGACCACACGCCTAAAAGAGATCTTTGCTTCCGTTTCTTCGAGCGTCGAGCGCAGGTTGTTCAGCGAGTACGGCGCGATTTTCACAACAGCAGCATCAGCGCCTCCCGCCATCATTTTTGCCGGCGCATCCGAGGTCGAGCGCTTTCAAGCGTCGCTGGCGGTCAGACGCGCGCGAATTGGAGATTACGAGATAACTCTTCAATCGGAAGCGATGGACGCGTTGATCGGGGCGGCTCACTCGATCGAACGAAAAGAGGTCCGAATCAGTGCGCGGGCATCGGACGCCGGCGCGCGCTCTTATCAGGACACGGTGGGTCTCTGGCTTCGCAATGTGACTCAAGGCTTAGAACACTGGGAGAGCCTTGGAAGGCTCTCGACTGACCAGACGCAGGTTATTCGCAATCTGCCGCCGGCTGATCAGGTAGCCGTAATCCTCGATCTGGAAGAAACTCGGCAACTCTTTTTTGGGACATTCTTTGACAAGTCGATCCTTTATTCCGTGGCGGCACCAGGAGCTTCACAGCACTTGTCCCTGTTGGCCTTCGACGTAGCCGAATACGAAGACAGCGAAGTGGAGCTAGCGCTCGGTAATCACGGCTGGCACAGAACGGTTCCGAACGACCTTCCGCACTTCACCTATCTTGGTCGCAAACCGGAAGAGCTGACGAACGAGGGATTGAGACTGGTCACTCGAGAGTACGGACCGCGCGGCTACAGCTTCTGGGTTCCAGACATCAAGTCACTTAAATAGTCAGTGTTTATACTGGGCTTTGCTATCGCATTGGAGGCACAGGCGATCACTTCGGGGTCTGGCTTTCCCCAACCACCGTTTGAAGGCGCGAAAGTATTTTAAGAAACAGGATGTCGTCGTGATCCTTAGCGCCCCTCTTCAAGGCGCCTGCATCGACGGTGATTTTTCCATTTAGGCTACTCATGGAAACATAGAAGTGGCTATGAGTCGCTGTCTTTTGGACATCAACTGTGAAGGACGGTTCGCCTTTATCTTTGAAACGGGTGGTTTCGGGTTTGGAGACTGTGCCCACGCTCTCGTTTGTGTCTGCAAACTCCCTGGCGGCAACAACTAGGGCGTGGAAGAGTGAGACCTGACTCAGCAGAAACGTTCCTGCGACGGAACGGTTGTCGGCGTCTGTCAGCAACAAGGTGTATTGGCTTCGGCTCTCCCCTATCGCTTCGATGTAGAAATTCGCCCCTGTCGGAGGTCTCATTTTGCCTTTCGACATCTTGGCGAGTTCCTCAGGAGAGAGCTGTTTGGGAGGTTGCTTTACTTTCTTCTGCGCGATCAAACCAGCCGAGGGGAGAAGCATCAAAAGCAAAAGCGCAACTAATCTAATAAACATAGAACTCATCTAAAACCTCATCTTCGCTCAAAGAGACTATTAACGCCGCTTCGCCCGAACCGTTCGCTTTTGTAGCAAAGCTCAGATGATCGAAACCGGCTCTTCCTCGCGTGTTGCAGAAAGTTGGTCAGGCTCCAGCATGACACTCGAAGGGTCTTCTGCGTTCGAGACCACCTCGATCGCCTCGACGCTGTCAGGGATTCGGTCGAGTTTGCGACCGCCTTTGGCGACATATATGATTCCACCGGGTAAGCTGGTAGCCACTACCGCGCCAAGCCACAATACCGCTAGCGTAGCCGCGGCCGCCTCGATCCTAGGGTCGCCGGCTGTCACCGGGCTTCCGCCGACCATGTCGATGACTGACTTAAACAACAGAATGTAGGCGGCTTCTCGCAACCCAGCGCCGTTAACCGTAAGCGGCGCCATCCCGATCAACCCGATAGTCGGTATGAAGACAAGGTAGTCCCACCACCCATTTCGCGTATGCATTCCGATAGCACTCGCCGCAAGCAAGTTCACAACTGCGCAGCCGATTTGTACGCCTACCGACATCAAAATCGTCACCACCAGCAGACTCCACTCACCGCGATAACAGTTCACTGAATCAAACATTCTCTCGACCTTTTCGTCCACTCGCTTCATTCGGAAGAGACTCAATACCCTGTGAAGCAGGTTGTACGTAGGCCTGTAGAATATCGCCAGGTTAGCCCCGACAAAGGCGACCGCGATGACGGCAAAGATCGGACCGAGCAAAATGCCGTTGAATCTCGTCCCTGAAAACCACGCAACCAGCGTCCCGACCAGAAGCAATCCTCCCATCCCTATGTCCCTGTCGAGGAACACCGATGCGGTAGAGGCACTCAACCGCTTGGTCTCTTTGTTCAAGTAGTAGATTCTAAACACGTCGCCGCCGATGGCCGACGGCAGAAAGAAGTTGAAGTACATACCCAGAAAGTAGTAGCTCAATATCTTCCAATATGAGACTTCGATTCCCTGGGGCTTTAGGAGAAGATACCAGCGGTAAGCGCTCAATGCCTGAACGACAAAGTACATCAATATTGCTGCGGCGAAGTAGGAGAGATCAGCTTCCTTGAGATTGGCCCAGAGATGGCGTATATCCACTACCTTGGTGAAGATGTACGCCAGAATTCCAAGGCTGACAACCGCCTTTACAAGCGTCAGAGCAGTCTTTCTCATTATGCGCTTTTTACTCCGCCTTGTTGGAGATCAGCAATACTTGGGGAAGCTCGACCCTGTCAAGAATGCCTTTCAACTTTACTTGAAACATCGGGCGGCGTGCAAGAACGTGAGTCGGAACCTGAAGCTCGTGCTCTACTGTTTCATATTCCGCCGCCGTCAACACGCAATAGACATCCTTTCCGGATGCGAATGCCGTTCTTAGATCTTCGAGGCCGAAGTATTCGAAGATTGGCCTCCGCAAATAGAAGGTCATACTCGGCGACGCAAGCCGGTAGTAACCAATTAACGCATCACTTCGCTTTGAGCTTGCCACATCACAAAGCGCGCGGATCGGCCTGCAGCGCTCCAAGTCGGGCAGCGTGCACAACACGAAACTCCAATTCAAGACGACGACTGCAGAAACAGGCGCGAGGACCTCGAGGACCCGCATTCCGGCTGCCACCGACGCTATCGCGATCAACCCGCCGGCCACCGCGCTCCAGCCAATCGCGGTCGCGCCAGCTAGTTCGTAGGAATTCGCCCCGCTGCCAAACAAGTAAAGAATGCTTGCACCGCCGATCAACAGCAACATTCCCAGGATTGCGGCGGTGACCCGCGCCGAAACATCAACTGATCGCTCTCCGCTCAGCCATCGCGCGAGAAGGTTGCCAGCCAAAG
>DATMCM010000439.1:0-3032 GCA_035558335.1 Blastocatellia bacterium
CTGTTTGCTGGCTCGCAGAATTTCCGGGGTAACTGTCATGGCGATAGACCTCATGCATGGATCATTGCGCAGTTGCAACGAAAGCCCGGCCGCTCATCCATTTTGGTTGCATGAGGACGATAAGCCGTTCAATGCTGCAGACAGAATTGTCCGGCAAGGCGGGGCATCGACGCTTGCGCGGCGGCTTGCCACCAGCAACTATTTCCACCTGTGCGAGCGGGGTGAATGCCGTGTCAGAAGCCAAGAAGATCGATCCGTACGATGTGGAAGCGCTGGAAAAGTCGCTGAACGATTCAGCCACTCGTGTCTCGACGATCTGGGTTAGCTTTCTGCTCTTCTCGCTCTATCTGTTGGTCGCTGCCGCCACTATCACACACCGCCAGTTATTCCTCGCGGAGCCGGTCAAGTTGCCAGTACTCAATATCGAACTACCGCTGGTCGGTTTCTTTTTCCTGACGCCGATCTTGTACGTAGTCTTTCACGCTTATGTACTGATACAGGTGATCCTGCTCGCGCGCACGGCGACCGCATATAATGAGGCTGTCGATGAAAATCTAAAGGTGAGTGCTGACAATTCACGCGTGCGTCAGCGGCTCGCGAATACACTGTTCGCACAAATTTTCGCCGGCTCGCCGCACGAACGCACTGGTTGGTTGGGTTGGTTGCTAAAGTGGATGGCCTGGGCAACATTGGCGATCGCGCCTATCCTGATACTGCTCGCATTCCAGTTCGCATTTCTACCTTATCACAGCGATCTCGCGACATGGACGCATCGCTTGATGATCTTATTCGATCTCATCGCTATCTTCACGGTGCGACCGACGCTTCTGGAGGGAAGGCAACACATCACTTGGAGCGACATCCTAAATCTCAAGACGATTATCATATTGTTGCCGACTTTGCTTTTTTCAACTCTTATTGTGACGTTTCCCGGCGAGCGGCAATCTGGCTGGACTCGACTTCCGGTGAATGCAGATGATGGCTCGCCAGCGCTGACTGAGTGCACCAGCAACAGCCTTCTGACTTTGACTTATTTCTCGAATTTTGACCGGCTCTACCTGCCGAGTGTTGATGTGGTAGATGATGAAAAGCTGGCTAAACTGGAAACAGCGACCGACATAAAGGAGCAGCCTCCCTACAAAGGTGAGCGGATACATAACTTGACCGGCCGAGATCTCAGTTGCGGCACGTTCCGAGGCGCTGATTTACGTCGCATCGACTTTACCAACGCCATTCTTAGGGGGAGTGATTTCAGCGAGGCCGAGCTTCAAGGGGCAACGCTGCAAGGCTCGGATTCATTGGAAGCATCCTTCTCCTTCTCTCACCTCGAAGGGGCCAATTTGTCGGGTGGATCGTTTGAAAGCGCCGATTTTTCCGGTGCGCGGCTTCAAGCGGTCAACCTAAGTTACACCAGCCTTCAGGGAGCCAATTTCTTCCTCGCTGAGTTACAAACTGCAGACCTGTATCTCGCTAACTTGCAGGGCGCAAGGTTGGTGGACGTTCAGTTCGAAGGCGCGTCTCTAGTGTCAGCTGACTTGCGCGGGTCCTCCCTGAATTTTTCGAAACTTCATGGAGCTAATCTGGATGGCGCCCAACTTCAGGTGAGCTGCACCCGGTTCGGTTGACACCCGCTTAAGCTAATCCAGCCTGCCTCTCGAACTCCATAGGGCTCACATAACCGATCGTCGAGTGCCGTCGTTTGGGGTTGTAGAAGCATTCGATGTAGTCGAACACGTCGGCTCTGGCTTCGTCCCGCGTCCGGTATGTTTTATGCCCGGTGCGCTCGGTCTTCAACGATGAGAAGAAGCTTTCCATCGCGGCATTGTCCCAGACGTTGCCCGAGCGGCTCATCGAGCAGATCACGCCATTGTCGGCCATCAACCGCTGGAACTGCTCGCTGGTGTATTGGCTGCCGCGATCGGAGTGATGCAGCAGCGCATCGGGCTTGCCCCGCCGCCAGATAGCCATCACCAGGGCATCGGTGACGAGCTGCGCCGCCATCGTGGCACTCATTGACCAGCCGACGACGCGCCGGGAGAAGAGATCAATGACCGCCGCCACGTAGAGCCAACCTTCCGCCGTCCAGACATAGGTGAAGTCGGCAATCCATTTGCGGTTGGGAGCAGATGCTTGGAAGCCGCGGTCCAACACATTCGCAGCGACGGCGGCCAGCTGCCGCTCACCCGGATCAGGCGGCAGGCGGCGCCGTCGCGGACGCGCTTTGAGAGCCTGCAGCCGCATCAGCCGCTCAACCCGATGCAGACCGCACGCGATGCGTTCCGTCAGCAGGTCACGCCACACCCGTCTGGCGCCGTAGGTCCGATCGCTCGCCAGGAAGCTCGACCGAACCTTCGTGCCAAGGTCTTCATCGCTGCGACTGCGCTGACTGCGCGGCCGTGTCAGCCAGGCATAAAAGCCACCGCGCGAGACACCGAGCGCCCCGCATAACCAACCCGCCGGCCAGATCCCCCGGTGCTTCGCAATAAATCCGAACTTCACGTCGATTCCTTCGCGAAGTAGGCCGCGGCTTTTTTTAGGATGTCTCGTTCCGCCTTCAGCTTGGCAACTTCCCGCCTGAGCCGCGCGATCTCGACCTGCTCGGGTTTCATCTGCCCGTGACCAGGAAAGGCGTGCTGCGGATCGTCGGCGAACTTCTTCACCCAACTGCGCAACTGCGACGTATGCACGCCGAGGTCTTGCGACGCCTGCACATACGATACGCCTCGATCCTTGATCAGGCGTACCGCCTCAAGCTTGAACTCTCGTGTAAACTTCCGTCTCTCCATGACCCACCTCCAGCTCCATCAAAACACCTAACTCGGTGTCTTCGGAACCGGGTGCAGGCCAGTATGAGACAGACACCGGGCCAATAGGCGGTGTTGGTATCTTGCTCCTTTGTCGACTTTGTCCGGACCCACATTCCACCTGGTGGGCCACTGCGGCTGCGGCGATACAGAGCGCTGGCCGCGACCACTAACAATTGAGTGCTCTCACCTCTGGGCAATTCTGAACCGAGTGTTTTCCAACTCTCG
>DATMCM010000440.1:0-2726 GCA_035558335.1 Blastocatellia bacterium
CTTGCGGGGCGGCTCGCTCGCCAGCTTGGCAAGTCGGTCTCTGTAGAGCTGGCGGGGCGCGAGACTCAACTCGACAAGGTTATCGTCGACCGGCTGGCAGACTCCATCTATCACGTGTTGAGGAACGCGATCGACCACGGCATCGAGCTTCCCGAGGAACGCCGCTCGGCGGGCAAGAGCGCGCGAGGGAAGATCCGCATCGAAGCAAGCATTGAAGGCGCACGCGCAAAGGTTGCGGTCAGTGACGACGGACGCGGGATCGACCCGAATAAGGTCCGCAGTCGCGCGCTCGAAGCGGGACTGATAACAACCGGCGACGATCTGACTGATGAGGAAGCGCAGCGGCTGATCCTGCGGCCGGGGTTTTCGACCGCCGATCAAGTGTCCGCCGTCTCAGGCCGCGGAGTCGGACTCGACGCGGTAGAACGGACCATTCGCGAGTTGGGCGGCGAGATCGATATCGTTTCCGAGAAGGGAAAAGGGACCCGGTTCGAGTTCCTTTTGCCGACCACGCTCGTGATGCTGTCGGCGTTCGTGGTCAGAGCGGGGGATTGGCGCTACGCGATCAACGTCGGACAGATAGTTGAGCTTTTGTACGTCCCGCCTGAGGAAATTCTTGGTCGAGACGGGAAGCGAAGCATCGTGTGGCGAGACTCAACCATCCCACTCATCGAGCTGAAGTACCTGCTCGGTCTCGGAGGCGCGCGCGTGTTTCATCCGAGCGAGACTGCGACCAACGGTCAGCGCGCGCAAGCAGCTTCGAACGGCTCATCCCGAGTGCCGGTGTTTGTGACGCGCGCGGCCGAACGAACGGTCGGTGTTGCAGTCGAGAGCTTCGAGGAGCAACGAGAGATAATCGTCAAATCGTTGGGGCCCCTGGGAAAGCGAATCAAAGGAGTGGCCGGCAGCGTTGATCTCGAAGGTGGAGACGTCGCGCTGGTGCTCGACTTGCCAAGCTTGCTTGTTCTTCGAAGCCTTCGAATGTGATTGCTGAGATCCAAATATGGCACGAGGAGAAGAAAAGCCGCGAGAAACCTCCCCTTTCAAAGTGGGGCCGCTCCCGCTTGAGCTGATTTCGACTGCCAATCCAAGCGGGGCAAACGATCAGGTGTCGGTTTTGCTGTTCACCACAGGCGACAATCAGTTTTCGATCGGCGTCGAGCACACAGAGGGCGTGGTCGATTGCCCACGGATTTCTCCGTTACCCAGTCCTCCGGACGGCATCATCGGCGTCACAAGCGTGCGGGGTCGAATGACGCTGGTGATGGATCTTAGCCTGGCGTCGAATCAACCTGAGGCCAAACGCAGTCTGATACTTGTAAAAGGGGACGCCCAGCTCGGCTTAATTGCCGATCACGTTGAAGGCGTCGTGGCGCTCGAACCAAAACAACTGCGGGCGATGGGGGGCAAAGCTGACCAGCTTTCGAAGCAGCACGAATCCGAAGCCGCCTGGCCGGCGAAGTTCTATTTCAAGCACGAGGGGCGCCGCGTGCCGATCGTCGACATCGAGCGGCTGAGTGAGTGACCAACTAGCGATGAGTGATGAGTGATGAGTGATGAGTGATGAGTGATGAGTGATGAGTGATGAGTGATGAGTGATGAGTGATGAGTGATGAGTGATGAGCGATGAACGATTATGAGTGAGAGAGCGGCGAGTCATCATTCATCATTCCTAACTCATAACTCATCATTCTGTGTGATCTCGGTTGAAGTTTTGAGGAGCGGTCATTAGACTAAGGTGACTAATATGAGCGGAATGAAATTTCGCAGGACCTGTTCGGTTTGCAATGCAACGTTCTTCTCGCCGGACAGAAAAGCGGCCTACTGCCTGAAGTGCCTCAAGAAACGCGTGGTCAAACACGTGCCCTCCGAAGCCAGGGCTGCGGTGGTCGGCACGCGTGTCGCGCCTCGACCGGTGCCTGTGCGCGCGCCCGTGGAGGAGGACCAGAAGCGAAGGCTGCCTCGCGAACCGAAAGCAGTGGCGCTTACACCCGAAATGAGGCGGCGTATAACCGAGGTGTTTCAGGAAGAATTTGCCGGGCGTCCGATTCAGACCCGCGACGTCCACGCGCAAATCGCCAATCGGCTCTGGCTGAAGCGGCAGTTGGTCGCTGACGTTATTCGCGAGCTGGTGCAGACCAATGTCACTCTGACCGATGATCTTCGAAAGCGCGCCATCGAGATGTACCAGCGGTTCGTCGAAAGCGGACACCGGCCCGAGGGAGGGCGAAGAAGAGCAATCAGCTCGGCGCTGGGTTTGCCCTACAAGCAGGTAATGAAGGTTATTCGGGAGTGGTCGATGAGCGAATACGAAAAATCGCCTACTCCTAACCCAACCCGCCAGCAGCTCTTCGAGGTAGAGAGACTCTATTGGAACGAGTTGATCAAGCAAAGGTATCGACTTACCGAATTGCCGGAAAGAATCGCGAGCGAGCTGGGCTTTGTGACGCGGTGGCAGGTGCTCAGATGGCTGGACGTTCTTCACGACGACGAACGAGCGTTTGCCAATGTGCCTGACCCATTGCCCGACGCACAAGAACAAATCCTCGAAGGCTACCGGCAGTATCTGGCATCCGAGGCGCCGCCCGAGCACGGCTTGCACTACAGCATCGCCGGGCAAATTCCCAAAGTCAGCCCTCGCCAGGTGCACAAGATCCTTCAAAGCTACCGACACAAAGTGCGTTCCGAATACCCGCTGATATGAAGCAGTTGCCAGTTGCCAGTTG